>DASYIX010000127.1:0-82201 GCA_035997125.1 Gemmatimonadales bacterium | reverse complement strand
TGGCTCGAACGATGCGGCGGCCCACGAGGGCAGAGCGAATGTCTCGGACGATGGTTTCGACTTCGGGAAGCTCAGGCATCGAGGGCCGTCAAGGCGTGACCGTGACCGTCCCTTTCATGGTCGGATGAATGCTGCAGTGATAGGGGTAATCGCCGGGACCAGCGAGCGTGGTCTCAAAGGTCGCGCCGGGGAGGAGATTTCCCGAGGTGAAGGACCCATTGTCGGCGGTGATGTTGTGGGTGACGCCGGTGCCGCCGTAGACGCCGCCATTCTGATCGTTGTTGGTCCAGATCACCAACCCACCGGTGGCACTGGCCAGCGAGATGGTGCGGGGATTGGGCGAGAAGGCTGCGGTGCCCTTGCTCTGGGCGCCCAAGACGATGCTGATCCCATTGGCGGCCTGCATTCCTCCGCCGCCGGGTGGATTGGAAGGACTGGTGTAGTTGGAGCAGCCCGCCAGCGTGGCGGCCGCCAAAAGGCTAAGTGAAAATCGAGCGCGAGACATCGTGACTCCTGGTTGAATCCAGCCGGGCCGCTTCCCGCCAACCGATGTCGCGGCGGAAGACTTTTCCTTCGTACTGCACCGCTTCGGCTGCCTCACGGCTGAGTTGCTGGGCTTCTGAAAAGCTCGTGCCCACCGCAGTCGCAGTCAACACTCTTCCCCCGTCAACCCGGAGCACTCCGTCGCGACCGCGACTAGTTCCGGCGTGGAACATCGTCACGCCCTCCGGCACCGCGTCCGGAAGCCGGATCGGCGCTCCCTTCTCCGGCCGGTCGGGGTATCCCCGCGCGGCCAGCACCGTGGTCACCGCGGCGCCCCGGCTGTGATCGATCCGCGAGGGCGCCTCTCCCTTCGCGGTCTTCCAGAGCGCGTCGGTCAACCCCTCAGAGATCAGCGGGAGGATCACCTGCGCTTCGGGATCGCCCAAGCGGCAATTGAACTCCACCACCCACGGTACCCCCGCTGGATCGATCATGAGCCCGGCATAGAGCACGCCGGAGAACGGCGCCCCGGCGCGACGCATTCCTTCCAGGGTCGGCAGCATCACGTCGCGCTTGACCCGCTCCAGCAGTGCCGGACTTCCCAAGGAAACCGGACTGTAGGCGCCCATGCCGCCGGTGTTGGGCCCCTGGTCGCCCTCGAGCAGCCGCTTGTGATCCTGGGCCACCGGCAGGAGCTCGACCTCCTCACCGTCGGTCACCACCATGACCGAGATCTCCTCGCCCTGGAGAAACGACTCGATCACCACGGTTCGCCCCGCCTCGCCGAACTGATCCGCTTCCAGCATCGCCCGCACCGCCCGGGCCGCCTCCGCTCTGGTGGCACACACGATGGCGCCTTTGCCGGCCGCGAGCCCCGACGCCTTGACCACTAGGGGCTCGGCATGGCGATCTACATAGGAAAGGCCGGCGGCGAGATCGGTAAAGCTCCGGCTAGCTGCGGTGCGGACTCCGGCCGAGGCCATCACCTCTTTGGCGAACGCCTTGGAGGCCTCGAGCTGGGCCGCCGCGGCGCTGGGACCAAACACCGCTCGGCCCTCCGCCCGGAGCCGGTCGGCCAACCCTCGCGCCAGCGGCGCTTCCGGTCCGACGATGGTGAGGTCGATGCCGTGCATGTCCGCCCCGTCGGCCAGGCGGTCGAGGTCATCGGCGGCGATGGGGAGGTTTTGCGCGACCTCAGCGGTACCCGGATTGCCGGGCGCACAATAAATCTCGGCCTCGGGATTTTCCCGGCGCAGGGCCCAGCAGAGCGCGTGCTCCCGGCCCCCGCCTCCGACGACGAGCAGTCTCACGGCTTCTGGGCGTTCCGGAAGGCCTCGATGGCGCGGTCGGCTGCCCGCTTGGCCGCGTCGGCCAGCTGGCCCGCCAGCTCCCGGGCCTCACCGGCGTAGTAGCTGCCCGCGGCGGCCATGTCGTCCTTCAGCGGCCGCCCGCCGGCCTCGGCGCCCCGCCGCACGTACTCGCCCCGGACAATCCGGTCGTACTCGCCGCTGGTGACCCAGCGCTGCAGCTCGGCGGCCCGGATGGTGTGCATGGGATGGGTCAGCGCCAGGGTGCTCAACAGCTTGTACACCACGTCGAGCCCTTCGGTGGTGGTGGCGTACTCGTGGGCCTGCTGCATGAAGGCGTCCACGTTCATCTGACCGGCAAAGCCCGATCCCCGTCCGCCGCCCGCCATCTTCATGGCCAACCGCTGGGCGACAACGATGTCCTGGGCGCCGAGCAGCCCGGCCCGGTCCGACGAGAGCTCCGACTTGCGGGACCACTCGAGGAAGGCCAGCCGAATCGGCAGCAGCGCCAGCTCCGCCAGCATCGGCAGCGCGCCGAGGCTCACCAGCGCCAGGATGGCCGCGATGGTGCGATAGAGCGCGTGCCCGCTCATCACGTGTCCCAGCTCGTGGGCGAGGATGACCCGGAGCTCGTCATCGTCCATCAGCTCCACCGCGGCGGAATTCACCACGATGAAGGGCGTGTCGATCCCGTAGGCGCCGGCATTAAAGAATGGCGTCTGGGAGATGTACAGCTCCGGCACATTGAGCCAATCGAACGTAGTGGTGACTTCGGTGTGCAGCTGCCAGAGCTTGGGGAACTGGGTCGGGCCGATCCGCACCGCGTTACCCTGGAAGAGGAGCCGGATGCCGCGCTCGCCACCCAACATCCCCAGCACTTTCCGGATGACCTCGTCCACCCCCGGCACCGAGCGCAAAGTCTGCAGCGCGCCGCGATCCGCCGGATGCTCCCACGACACGGCAGCGATCTCGGGGAAGCGTTGGCGGGGACGAGCGGCGGGGAGGTTGGTCATGTTCGACTCAAGAGTTGGAGATGCAAGATCATACGGGCATGCGATGTTACAGTTTCAAGCTGCGACATTGAGACATCCTATCCAGTCGCCCCGAACGCCTGATCCAAGTCCGCAATCAGGTCCTCAGTGTCTTCAATCCCGCAGCTCAGTCGCACGAGACTGTCCGTCAGCCCCATCGCCTGGCGCATGGCGGCTGGAACCGAGGCGTGGGTCATCGTCGCCGGGTGCCCGATCAGGCTCTCCACCCCTCCCAGCGATTCGGCCAGGGCAAAGATCTTGGTCCGTTCCACGAATCGGCGGGCCCGCGCCGGGTCGCCCAGATCCATGGCAATCATCCCCCCAAATCCGGTCATCTGCCGGCAGGCCAGCTCGTGCTGGGGATGGGACGGCAATCCGGGGTAATAGACCTTGGTGGCCGTACGCTGGCGGGTGAGCCACTCCGCGATCCGGCGGCCGTTGGCATCGTGCTGCCGCATCCGGAGCGGAAGTGTCTTGATGCCCCGGAGCGCGAGCCAGCAGTCCATCGGCCCCGGCACCGCCCCCGCAGCGTTCTGAATGAAGCCGAGCCGCTCGGCGAGATCGTCGCGGGAGGTGACCAGGAGGCCGCCGACCATGTCGCTGTGGCCGTTGAGGTACTTGGTGGTCGAGTGGAGGACGATGTCGGCGCCGTGCTCCAGCGGCCGCTGGAAGAATGGAGTGGCGAAGGTGTTGTCCACCACGCAGAGGTAGCCGTGCGCCTGGGTCAGGTCGCCGACCGCGGCCAGGTCGGTGAGGTTCATCATCGGGTTGGTGGGCGTCTCGCAGTAGATCATCCGGGTGGACGGGGTGAGCGCCCGCTCGACATTGCCGACGTCCCGCATATCCACGAAGCTCACCTTGAGCCCCAGGTTGGTGTAGATCCGCTCCATCAGCCGGTGGCTGCCGCCGTAGACGTTCTCTCCGCAGACGATATGGTCTCCGGCCTTGAACAGCTTGAGCACCGTATCGAGCGCCGCGAGTCCGGACCCGAAGGCAAAGCCGTACGTGGCACCCTCGAGGCTGGCCACGTTCCGTTCCAGCGCCTCCCGGGTGGGGTTCTGGGTCCGGGCGTACTCGTAGCCCCGATGCTTCCCCAGCCCCTGCTGCACATAGGTGGAGGTCTGGTAGATCGGGGTCATGACGGCGCCGGCCAGCGGCTCATCGATCTGGCCGGCATGGACCGACCGGGTGCCAAAGCCGTGCTCGTGGTCGTTTGGGAGAATTCGGGTCATCGTGGCTGCGAAGAGAGAAGGTAAGTAAGTCTAATAAGCTGGGAGCTAGGAGCTAGGCGCTGTCACCCTGAGCGCAGCGAAGGGGCCAGGACTCAGGCGTTCGACGAACCTTCGAGCTCCGGCTCCTTCGCTGCGCTCAGGATGACAACTCTTCCGACGCTTTGCGAATAGCCAACAGCCAATAGCCAATAGCCAATAGCCTTTACCCCTATTTACTTTCCGCCCGTGACTTTTTCTCCCGCCGAGGGCGCGCTGGCCACCTGCCTCATTGTTGACGACGATCCGCAGGTGCGGCAAGTACTGGCGCGCGTCATCGCGACGCACGGACTGTCCCCCAGAGAGGCCTCCTCCGGCGCCGACGCCCTGTCGGTGCTCCGGCATGGGGGAGAAGTCCCGGTCTGCATCTCAGACATATACATGCCGGAAATGGACGGGGTCACCTTCCTGCGGGAGGCACTCCAGCGCTACCCCGACATGGCCGTGATCATGCTTACCGGGATGGCCGAGGTGACCACGGCGGTCGAGTGCCTGAAGTTGGGAGCGCTGGACTACATCTCCAAGCCGGTGATGGTGGAGGAGGTGCGCGCCCGGCTGGACAAGGCATTGGAGAAGCGCCGGCTGGTGCTGGAGAATCGCTTCTACCAGCAGACTCTGGAGCTGCGGGTGCAGGAGCTCGACCGTCGCAACCGGGGATCGCTCATCAATGGCGTGCAGATGCTGGTGCACGCGCTGGAGGCCAAGGATTCCTACACCAGCGGCCACTCCAGCCGGGTCAGCCGCTACGCGGTGAAGACGGCCGTGCCGCTTGGCTTCACCGACGATGCGCTGGAGCATGTCAGGCTCGGCGGCGAGCTGCACGACATCGGCAAGATCGGGACTCGGGAGGCCATTCTCAACAAACCGGGCGCCCTGACGCCGCCCGAGTTCGAGCACGTCAAGGAACACTCGCTTTTGGGCGAGAAGATCCTGGCCCCCTTCCTCGGCCAATCGCCGACGGTGCTCCGGATCGTGCGGTCCCATCACGAACGGATGGACGGGAGCGGGTTTCCCGACGGCTTGAAGGGCGACAAGATCCCGCTCGAGGCCCGCATTGTCGCTGTGGTGGATGCCTTCGACGCGATGACCACCAATCGGGCCTACCGGGCCCTCCGGCCTCCGGCCGACGCCGTCCAGGAGCTGCGCCGCTGCTCAGGTAAGCACTTCGACCCCGAGGTGGTCGAAACCTTCATCCGCGCCCACGGCAACGGCGCGGCGCTTCCGATCACCTGAGCCGGCCGGCCACACCCCCCGATGTCCGACACTCTGATGATCAGCGTTTCCGGGATTCGGGGCCACGTGGGAACCGACCTGACGCCCGAGCTGGTTTCTCGTTACGCGGCGGCATTGGGTGTCTGGTCCCTCTCATCGCGGCCCCGTCAGCACCCGCTCCGCACGTACCCGGTCATCCTCGGCCGGGACTCCCGGACCAGCGGGCCGATGTTCGCTCAGGCTGCGGCGGCCGGCCTGATGTCGGTTGGGGTTGATGTGATCGACCTGGGCATGGTGCCCACGCCGACCGTACAGCTGGCGGTGGAGCATCACCATGCCGGCGCGGGGCTGATCCTCACCGCCAGCCACAACCCGATCGAGTGGAACGCGCTGAAGTTCGTCGGACCGGACGGAATCTTCCTCGATGCGGAGGCGGGGAAGACGGTGCAGGCCCTGGCTGACCGGGGACCGCCAAGGGCGGGGTGGGATACCATCGGCTCACTGCGGCAAGATCCCGGCGCCATCCAGCGCCACCTGGACGCTATCCTGGGTCTGCCGTTGATCGGCGTGGAGGCCATCCAGCGGCGCCGCTTCAAGGTGGCGCTCGACTGCGTCCGCGGCGCGGGAGCGACTGCCATTCTTCCGCTGCTGGAGCGGCTCGGGTGCTCGGTGCAGGGTATCAACCTGGAGCCTGATGGGCGGTTTCCCCGTCCCCCGGAGCCGGTGCCCGAGAACCTGGGCGAGCTCGAGGCGCTGGTGCGAAAAACCGGTGCCGACGTCGGCCTGGCGATCGATCCGGACGTGGACCGCCTGGCGCTGGTGGACGAGACCGGGCGAGCCATCGGGGAAGACTACACCCTGGCCTTTGCCGTCCGGGCCGTGTTGGATGGACGCATCACTGCGGCTAAGATCCCGACCGTGGTGGTCAACCTCTCGACCAGCCTGGTGGTGGAAGATGCCGCCCGCTCCCGGGGCGCGCGCTTTGTCCGGGCTCCCGTCGGGGAGGCGAACGTGGCTCGTGCCATACGGGATGAGGGTGCGCTGATCGGAGGCGAAGGCAACGGCGGCGTGATGCTGCCGGCGCTGCACATCGGGCGCGACGCCCCCCTGGGGGTGGCCTTGATCTTGCATCTTCTTGCAGCGACTGGGGTAACGCTCTCTCGACTCGTGGCCGAGTCGCCCCGGTATACGATCGTCAAAGCCAAGGGACCCCGCGGGCCGGATCTGGGCCCGCTGTATCATCGACTCCGCAAGCGCTTTTCCGATGCCAGCGTCGATGAGCGGGATGGGCTTCGGCTGGCCTGGTCCGACCGATGGCTCCACGTGAGACCTTCGGGCACCGAGCCGATTGTCCGGTTGATCGCCGAAGCACCGACCCAGGCCGACGCGGAAGCGCTCGTCGCGGCAGGCCGAGAACTCTTGTACTGAGGGCATGACGATGTGCGGCATTGTCGGCTACATCGGACCGCGCCAGGCTGCCGGCCTTCTCCTCGAAGGACTCCGCCGGCTGGAATACCGGGGCTACGACTCCGCCGGCATCGCCGTCGTCAACGGCCGCGGGCTGAAGATCATGAAGGCGGCGGGCAAGCTCTCAGTGCTCGAGGGCGAGCTGACTGACAACATGCCGGGCGGCACCATCGGCATCGGCCATACCCGCTGGGCCACCCACGGCGCTCCCACCACCACCAACGCCCATCCCCACACCGACCAGTCCGGCCGCATCGCCGTCATCCACAACGGCATCATCGAGAACGCGGGATCCATCCGGAAAGCGCTGGAGCAGCGGGGTCACAGCTTCAAGTCCGAGACCGATACCGAGGTGCTGGCTCACCTGGTGGGCGAGTTCTACGACGGAAACCTGGAAGAGGCGGTGGCCAACGCTCTGCGCGACGTTGAGGGCGCCTACGGTCTGGCCTTCATCTCCGCCGATGAGCCCGGTGTCCTGGTGGCGGCCCGCAACGGATCGCCGCTGCTCGTCGGGGTGGGAGAGAACGAGTGGTTCGTGGCCTCGGACGCGTCGCCGCTACTGCAGCACACCCGTTCGGTGGTGTATCTCGACGATGGGGAGATGGTGGTGCTCACCCGTGAGGGCTACCGGGTGCGAAACCTGGAGACCGCCCGGATCAGCAAGCCGGTCAACCAGATCGATTGGGACCTGGCCACGGTGGAGCGGGGCGGCTATCCCCACTTCATGCTGAAGGAGATCTGCGAGCAGCCGGAGAGCCTGTGCAACACGCTCCGCGGCCACCTGCTGGAGGATGAGGGGACCGCTCGGGTCAGCGGCCTGAACCTCACCGACGAGGAGCTGAAGGGGTTCGAGCGGGTCATCATCACCGCCTGCGGCACCTCCTGGCACTCCGGCATCATCGGCGAGTACATGCTGGAGGAGATGGCTCGGCTGCCGGTAGAGGTCGAGTATGCCTCCGAGTTCCGTTACCGGAATCCGGTGGTGGATCCCAAGACCCTGGTCATCGGCATCTCCCAGTCCGGCGAGACGGCCGACACGCTCGCGGCCGTCCGCGAGGCCAAGCGCCGGGGTGGCCGCACGGTCGGGCTGGTGAATGTGGTGGGCTCCACCATTGCCCGCGAGGTGGACGGCGGCATCTATCTGCATGCCGGACCCGAAATCGGGGTGGCGAGCACCAAGGCCTTTACCAGCCAGGTGGCAGCGCTTGCCCTGATCACGCTGCGCATCGCCCGGCTCCGGAACCTGAGCATTCTCCAGGGCCGCGAGTTCATCAATGCGCTGCAGAAGCTGCCCGGTCAGATCTCCCAGATTCTGGAGCGCTCCGACGAGATCGAGCGGCTGGCCGACCGCTTCCTCCGGACCACGAAGAACGCGCTCTACCTGGGCCGGGGGGTGAACTTCCCGGTGGCCCTGGAAGGCGCGCTCAAGCTCAAAGAGATCTCCTACATCCACGCCGAGGGGTATCCCGCGGCGGAAATGAAGCACGGTCCGATCGCGCTGATCGATGAGAATATGCCGGTGGTGTTCATCGCCCCGCGGGACGCGGTGCACTCCAAGATCGTGTCCAACATCGAAGAGGTAAAGGCGCGGGGCGGGAAGGTAATTGCCCTCATCAACGAGGGCGACAGCGAGATCCAGCGGCTGGCCGATGCCACCTTCACCATTCCGGTGACGCTGGACCTGCTGACGCCGATCCTGACCAGCATCCCGCTCCAGCTGTTGTCCTATTACGTGGCGGTGGCCCGCGGCTGCAACGTGGATCAGCCGCGGAATCTGGCCAAGTCAGTGACGGTCGAGTAGAAACAAGCTGGGAGCTGGGAGCTGGTAGGGAGTTCCTAGCTTCCAGTCCCTAGCTCCTAGCTCCCAGCTCCCAGCTCCCAGCTCCTAGCTTCCCTGAGCCGCCGGCACCCGCCGCCGGAGCAGCAGATTGCCCGCCGCACCCAGGATCCCGAGCGCCACCACCGTCAGCACGAGTCCCGGCGACCAGATGTGGGAGGAGTTGAGCGCCTCGTCGACCGAGTACACCCCGGGTCCGGTGAGGGCCAGCGCCAGCGAAGCGGTGGAATAAAGCAGGGGGACCTCGACCCCATTGGTCGCCGCAAAGAGACCATGGCTCAGGTGAACCGTGACAGCGGCAACGATCATGACCGAGATGACCAGAGCCGGACCGACCGGGCCCAGCAGGCCAAGGGCGATCAACAGCCCGCCGACGAACTCACTGAGGGAGGCCGCGAGCACATAGGGACGGCCGGGACGGAATCCCAGTCCCTCGAAGTAGCCGGCGGTCCCCGCGATACCATAGCCGCCGAACCAGCCAAAGAGTTTCTGAGTGCTGTGGGCCATCATGAGAACTCCGAACACCAGGCGCTCGATGAAGAGGCCGGTGCTCAGGGTGGTGAGATCAGCGACGGGTGTCATATAGCACTCCTGAAAGTGAGGTTCTCGAATCTGTGTTATAACGCATATTCCCTAAAAAAAGTTCACAGCCTTTCCCGGATCTGAGCCAACGACTCGATGAGCAGCTTTACCCGCTCAGGCTCCAGCCCGGCAAAGCGGGCCCGTTCTACCGTCACCAACGCAGGCGTCGTCTGCTTCAGGATGCGCAACCCCTTGGAGCTGATGCGGGCCGTCACGTGCCGGCGGTCCCCGGGATCCTGCTCTCGCTCAATAAGTTGCATCTCCTCCATCCGGTCGAGCAGTCGGGAAATGTCCGGCACCCTCGACACCAGCCGCTCGCCCACCTCGCGCCCGCAGAGGCCGCTACTGCCCGCGCCGCGGAGGATCCGAAGCACATTGTACTGGGTATGGGTAATCCCGTAGGGCTTCAGCACTTCGCTGAGGTGATGCTCGAGCACGGCCGCGGTCCGCAGCACGCTGAGCAACGCCTCGTCGATGGGGCTGGCGAAGGGCTTCGTTTGCTTGATCTCTGCCTGGAGCTTTGCCATGGGCCCGATGGTAGATGTTATAACGTGTACTGTCAACCAGAACGTCGGGACCGAACGCGGAGTTCCTCAGTGCGTGGCGCCGGGCTCGACTACCAGGTAGGGGACGTCATCCTCACCGATGGCGCGCAACCAGGCGGTGAGGTCGGTGATGGCCTCAGGGGGATAGACGCCTCGGGTGCCTTCCAGGCGCCGCGAGACCCGAAGCGTTCTCCCCTCTTGGGCGTAGCGGGCCGAGTAGGAGCCCCACTTTCCCGTCGCGCTCACATTCCGCGGCATTTGTACCCTCCAGCCCTCCGGCAAGGTGAGGGTGACATCGGTTCCACCGGTCACCGGGCCTATGACCTTGGCGGCGTCGATGGGAAAGCGGCGCGGCCCTCTGGCTTCCAGCGCGGCGGCCGCGTCGGCCATGCCCCGCATGCTGGTGATCGGCAGGGTGAGAATGAAGGTGCGGCCGTTGCTGGTGGGGCGGGCGGCCAGGCCATGCACGATGCGCAGGGTGACCCGGGGATCGGCATTGAGGTCGTGGCCGTCGAAGATCTGGAGGCTGTCGGCGTCCGCGCCGGGGTAGATCTTGGTGGCGATGGTGCGGGCAAACTCGGCTCGGTGCGTGGAGTCGATCGGGCCGAGAAAGAGGCTCCTGAGGCTGTACTGGCGACTGCCCAGCCCCCGCTCTTCGTAGGAGGCGGTCACATAGCCGTCGGGTGAGAGACTGCCGACGATGTGGGTCTCGTTGAGGTTGGCGCTGGGACTGGTCTCCGGAAGCACCACCTGCTCCGACCGGCCGTCGGGATGTACTACCAGCGCGAACTGGCCCTGATCGGACGGCGGCAGCTCGCCGTAGGGGACCAGGTCCGCGGTGAGATCGACGTACACCCGGCCCGCAGGACGTTCCACGGTTGTAATCGCGTGGTCGAACTGGGCGATGGATGCCAGCTCACGGTCCACCCGTCCGCCGCTGTTGAGCAGTACCGGATACGCCTCGAAGCCCAACGCCTTGACCACCGCGACGAACAGGGTCGCCTTGTCCTTGCAGTCGCCGTAACCGGTTGCAAACACCTCCGCCGGCGAACGGGGCTGGTAACCGCCCAGACCCAGCGCAATGGAGACGTAGCGGATGTCCTGGGCCACCCAGCGTTGCACGGCCCGAAGGGTGTCATCCGCCGTCCGGGCGCCGGCCAGCAGCGACGGCAGCCTGCTCCGGAGCTTGTCGTTCAGCTGGTATCGGTCGCGCGCGAGCCCGGCGTACCACCGCCCGATGCTGTCCCACTCGACCGCCCCGGTCAGGCCGATGCTCATGTAGACGCCGTTCGAGTCCGCCATGAAATCCTCGGGCCTTACCCGGGGCACGTCCTGCGTCGCCCACAGGTAGGTCCGCCGCCCTTTGGCGACCCGCTCCTCCCGGCGGAAGGTCAGGTTGCGCTCTACCAGATGGGGCTGCATGGCAGCGGGAAGGTCCACGAGGTAGCGCGACCGCTTGGTCACCCGGCCGGTATGGACACTCCAACTGGCCGAAAAATCGCCGGGGAGAAACGGCTTCCGTTCCTCGACCGTGTAGCTCCAATCCACGATGGTGCCAGGCGCCACGCCGCTCAGCGAGAAGCGCCGGACCTTGGTATCGCTATAGACGGGATCGGCGAGCGTGGCTGGGATGTCGGAGTCCTGGACCTGGGTCGGTGCGTCGCTCACCACGGTCCCGTCGGGGCGAACCACCCGGATCCAGTTGACGGTGAGGCGCTGGTGGCCCGGCGAATAGGAGAACTCGTGCTCGGCGTAGTCCTGCACCACCTCGGCCGAGAGGATCTGGGTTACCTGGCGGTAGGTCGAGACCCCGGTCCCGTCAGTCTCCCGGCGCACCACCCCATCGTCGAGCAGCAGAATCACCGGCTCGTCCGGGTACTCGCTCGCATTTACCGCCTGGCGATAGATGGTGTCGCTCTGGACCGAGGGATCGCCGGCAGGGGTGATGACTGGCGCCTGGGCCCAGGCGGGCCCGGCCAGGAGCAGGGTGAAAACCAGCAGATGCCGGCGCATGCGGAGCCTCGGACGGGATGAATGCAAGGAGTTGCTCAGAGCCCGACCGCGGTTGCAATTGGGAGGCCACCTGGGTTGCAGGGCTAACTCTGTGTCGGAGGACCTTCTGGAGGAATTCTGGCCGGATGCAATGCAGTTACGCGGCGGAAGAGCAACAACGGCTTCGGAGGTCAGACCGCAGCAGCGTGGTCCGGACTCCGCTGGGCCGGCACAGCCCTATGGGGAGGGAATCGACCAGGTCGTGCCTATCTCAGTGCCCACAACCCGCCAGCGCTCCTTGCCCGCAGCGTCGAGAAAACGCCGGATGGGCTCGTCCACCGGCTCCCGGCTCAGCCGAAAAGTGGAGTGGTGGACCGGCAGCACGTACTCGGCGCCCAGTCGCTGGAACATGGCCCAGGCCTGCTCCGGGGACGCGTGGTTGTTGATCCAGGGGTCGTAGGCACCGATGGGCAGGATGGCCAGATCAATGGGACCTCGGCGGCCCAGTTTGGTGAGGGCATCGGTGTAGGCGGTGTCGCCCGCGAAAAGAACGGTTCGCCCAGCCCGCTGGAGCAGAAATCCCCCATACCCGCGATGGTGGTCGGTGACCATCCGGGCGCCCCAGTGGCGAACCTCGGTGGATTCGATCTCGATTCCGCCGAGCTCTATGCGCTCGCCCCAGGCCAGCTCGTGCACCAGGTTGAAGCGGCGCACGAGATCCTGGTTTCCCGGTTGCACCACCACGGGGACCTCTGCGGGCAGCAATCGAAGAGTTCCCAGGTCGGTGTGGTCCATGTGCGCGTGGGAGAGGAGCAGAAGGTCGAGATCGGGAAGGTCCCGGGCCTTCAGCGCTGGCTGGACCAGACGCCGAGGTCCCAGCTTAGCGGTGCCCCTCCCGATGCCGATGCGCCGCTCCAGTGCTGGGTCGGTCAACACCCACCTACCGTGGAAGTTAAAGAGCACGGTGGCGTGACCCAGCCACGCCACGGTGAGCCGGTCGTCGGGCCAGGAGGATGGCTCGGGACGTTGCGGGGCGGGAACGATCTCGGTACGAGGCATCAAAAGGAATCTAGACCAGTCGTCCTCGGTTATTTGCTTTTGCTGTCTATCCATTCTCTTTTCTTGGTGGTTTTTCCGTGCGTTCCGTGTGTTTTCCGTGTCTTCCGTGGTGAAGTAGTTGCGGAGGCTGGGTCCGGCGAGGAGCTGTTCGTATGAGGGTAGTACTTCAACGGGTCTCGAAGGCTTCGGTCACAATCGATGGCCGAGTTGCCGGCGCCATCGGGCGGGGCTTCTGCCTGCTCGTTGGGTTCACCCACGGCGACACCCCGGCACAGGTAGATTGGATGGCCGAGAAAGTGGCCGGGCTCCGGCTCTTCGGCGACGCCGCCGGCAAGATGAACCTGGGGCTGCAGGAAGTTGGCGGCGCGATATTGGTGATTTCCCAGTTCACCGTCTACGGCGATGCCGCCAAAGGCCGGCGGCCGTCGTTCATCGACGCGGCCCGGCCGGAGCTGGCCATTCCGCTGTATGAGCGATTCCTGGAGGCCTTGCGCCGCCTTGGGCTCACCGTCGCCGCGGGCGAGTTCGGCGCCGACATGCAGGTCGAGATCCACAACGACGGACCTGTGACCCTCATTCTGGACCGCACTCCATGACCGTCGCCCCGCTTACCCTCGCGTCCTCGTCGCCCCGGCGGCGGCAGCTGCTCGAGATGCTGGGTATCCCCCTACGTGTGGTCTCACCCAACGTGCCGGAGGTGCGCCGCTCGCTGGAGACGCCGGTGGACTACGTCGAGCGGCTAGCGCGGGAAAAGGCACTCAGTGTGCCCGGCGACCTGGTGCTGGGCGCCGATACCACGGTTGTGGTGCGGGACGCCGTGTTGGAGAAGCCGGCGGATGCCGCCGAGGCGTTGCGCATGCTGCAACAGCTGCAAGGCCGCACCCACCAGGTGGTGACCTCGGTGGCTTTGGTGGCAGACGAGGCGGTGCACCAGGCCACCGATGTCACCAACGTGACGTTCCGCCGGGTGGATGACGCCTTTCTCCAGGCCTACGTCGCCACCGGCGAGCCCATGGACAAGGCGGGCGCCTACGGTATCCAGGGGTACGGCGCGGCTTTAGTGGAGCGGATCGAGGGTGATTTTTTCAGCGTGATGGGACTGCCGGTGCGGCTGGTGCTGAATCTGATGAGCCAGGCGGGGAGGGAGTATCGATTTGGGCGGTAGACGGGAAAGAAGGGAAGGACGGGAAGGACGGAAAGATGGGTCAACAGGAAGACCGGCGGTCAGTAGCGTTCTCACCCCTCATTTTTATTTAACCTCTCCCCATCCGCCTGTCGCCCCTTCGGCCCCTCCTTCCCGTCCTTCCCGTCCTTCCCGTCCTTCCATCTTCAGCCGGTAGACCTGCACCGATCTCGTCCGTCCCCGCAACGCCATGGCCGGTAGATACTCGTAGTCCGCCTGATCCTTGACCACCTGACACAGCGCCTCGCTCACCAGGATCTCACCGGGGCCCGCCTCGGAACAGAGCCGGTTGGCCACGTTCACCGCGTCCCCGATCACGGTGTATTCCAGCCGGCGGTGGCTGCCGATGTTTCCGGCAAACACCTCGCCGTAGTTGATCCCGATCCCCACGCCGATCTCGGGCCGGCCGGCCAGCGCCCACTGCTCGTTCAGCCGAGCCACCCCGCGCTGCATGGCAACGGCGGCGCGCAAGGCGCGGTCGGCGTCGTCGGCGTGGGCGATGGGCGCACCCCAGAGCGCCATGATCGCGTCGCCCACGAACTTGTCGAGCGTGCCGCCGTGCTCGAAGATGATCTCCACCATCTCGCTGAAGTATTCGGTCAGGAGCTGCGCGATGGCATCGGGGCCCATCGACTCCGCCATCGAGGTGAACCCCCGAATGTCACTGAAGAGAATGGTGATCGGCCGGCGATCCCCACCGAGCGGGACCGCCGTATCCTGCTGCGCTATCTCGGCGGCAACGTTGGGGGCGAAGTAGCGCTCGAAATTGGAGCGCACCATAGCCTCTCGCCGCACCTGCTCGGCATAGCGGCTATTCCGAATCCCGATCGCCACCAGACCGCTGAACGCCACCAGGAATTGGAGATCCTCGTCGCTGAAGGAATTGGCCGCGGTCACGCTGTCCACGTACAGCAGTCCCAGGATCCGGTCGCCGGCGGCCATGAGGGGTGAGCACATGGCGCTCCGGACGCTCTGAGTCACGATGGAATGGCCCTTGAACCTGCTGTCGGTCCGGGTGTTGTCGGAGACCACCGCTACCCGCTCCTTGACCACTTTCTCCGCGATCGACCGGGGAACCTGCTGGAATTCGGTGTCGCCCAGCCGGCTGCGGGACATGGAGGGCAGCAGCTCGCCGGTGCTTTCGTTCCGCAGCAGAATCGACACCCGGTCCACATTCATGACCTCGAACATCATGTCGACCACGTTGCGGAGCAGCTTGTCCAGATCGAACTCGCCGGAAAGCTTCTGGGAAATGTCGAGCAGCATGGAGAGCTTCTTGGCCTGCCGCTCCTCGGCCGAGCCGGCGACGACCCGGAGCTGCCCGACGCCGGCGCTCTGATTGCGGCTGGTGATGCCGGGGGGTCCTCCACCGCTCACCATGAGCTGCCGTACGATGGTGTCGCCCAGCACCGGAAACGGCTGCGCCGGCGCCACCGGGGCGGAGGTAATCGGGGTGGAGGTGCCTGCCGCCCGGCTCTTGCCCGACACCACCTTCAGCTCCTTCAGCTGAAAGAGCACCTTGCCGAAGGTGATGGAATCGTTGGGCTGCAGCCGGCCGGCGCTGACCCGGCTGCCGTTGATGCAGGTTCCGTTGGAGCTGCCCAGGTCCTTTACCTGAACCCCATCGGCCCCTACCGTCAGCTCCGCATGCCGGCGCGAGATGGTGGGGTCGTAGATGGCGATATCGCTGGACACCCCGCGACCGACCACCAGACTCCGGCCATGCGGCAGCTCGAAGGTCTGATCGCCACTGAAGCTCACGAGACGGTAGGGCATGGTGGAGAATATGAGGGAAAGACGGGAAGGTCGGGAAGGGCGGGAAGGCGGGGCAAGAATAACTCCTAACCTCCGTACGGTTTCTTTCCCGTCTTTCCCGTCTTTCCCGTCTTTCCCCTCCTTCCCGTCTTTTCACTCTGCCCCGCCGCGAGCGCCAGTGCGAGTAGCACGGCGCGGGCCTTCGCCTCCGTCTCCCGCCACTCCGACGCGGGGTCCGAGTCCGCTACGATGCCGGCGCCCGCCTGAATCCAGGCCCGGCCCCCCTGCATGACGCAGGTCCGGATGGCGATGGCGGTGTCCAGGGTTCGCGCCCCCCAGCCGACATACCCGACCGCGCCGGCATAGGGACCTCGCCGGACCGGCTCCAGCTCGTCGATGATCTCCATTGCCCGAACCTTGGGAGCGCCGGAGACGGTCCCCGCGGGAAAGCAGGCCGCCAGGGCGGCAATGGCGTCCAGCTCGGGTCGAAGCCGGCCTCGGACTTCGCTGACCAGGTGCATGACGTGGGAGTAGCGCTCGATGGCCATGAAGGCGGTGAGCCGCACGCTGCCGAACTGGGCTACCCGGCCCACGTCGTTGCGGCCGAGGTCCACCAGCATCAGATGCTCGGCTCGCTCCTTGGGGTCAGCGGCCAGCTCGTCGGCCAATGCCGCATCCTCTGCCGGGGTGAGACCGCGGGGGCGGGTTCCGGCAATGGGTCGCAACGTGACTTCGCCTTCCTCCACCCGCACCAGGATCTCGGGCGAGCTGCCGATGACATAGACGTCGTCGCAGTGCAGGTAGTAGAGATATGGGGCCGGATTGAGCGCCCGCAGATAGCGATAGGTTAAGAACGGCTCGGGGGCAGCCAGGTCCAGCCGGCGGGAAAGCACCGTCTGGAAGGTGTCGCCGGCGGCGATGTATTCCTTGATGCGGCTCACGTGATCCTGAAACCGGCCGTCGGCGTAGGGGCTGCTCTGCCGGGGCAGCTCCGGCGGGGCTTCGATCTCCAGCGGGGTACTGGTGCTCGGAGCGGCCAACCGGCCGAGCCAATCCTCGATCCGGGCTTCGGCCCGATGAAACAGGCGCCGCAGCTCCGCTTCGCCGGCATCAACCGGAACCTCGACGTTGGCAATGACGGTCGCCCGATTGAACAGGTTGTCGAGCACGAGCAAGGTGTCGGCCACCATGAGGATGGCATCGGGCAGATTACGGTCATCCGGCGGCGGGTCGGGGAGTGACTCGATACTCCGCACGATATCGTAGCCCAGGTATCCCACCGCCCCACCGGTGAACCGCGGCAGGCCGGGAACCTCGACCGGCGGGTGCCGCCGCATGGTGCGGCCGAGGTGCTCCAACGGAGCCACGTCGGCTTCCACCACCGTCCACCCGGTGCTCGCGGTCCAGCGGGAGCACTCCCGGCCGCGATAGCGGAAGACCTCCTGCGGGTCGGTGGCCAGAAAGGTGTACCGGGCCCACCGCTCCCCGCCCTCGAGCGACTCGAGCAGGAAACCGTAGGGGCCGCGATGCAGCTTGGCGAAGGCGGTGACCGGCGTGTCGCCGTCGAGCACCACCTGGCGGGTTACCGGGACCATTCCGCCCTGCCGGGCTCGCTCGGCGAAAGTATCGAAGGCGGAGCTCACTGCGGTGCGGCCACCAGGTAACTCCCGGCCACGGGCAGGGCGGCTTCGATGTCGTCCGGCTCGGGATGGGTGGAAGGCAGGAGCTCGATCTGATTGTCGGGCAGGACCCGTCCCACGGCCAGGACGCGCTCGAAACCGACATTGCTGTGGTACACCTGCAGGGCCCGCGCCGGGGCGGAGAAATAGCGGGCGTAGTCGAACACCAGGCTCGCTTCACCGCTGCGGAAGGGAAGGGTGGTAGCGAGATCCAGGCCGTAGACTCCAGGCCGCGACTTGATGTCCACCGTCACCGCTTGTCCGCTGTCGACAAAGGCGCGGGCGGTAAAGACCACTGAGGCAAACTCGATGTTCTCCGGAGGTCCGTGGCTCAGCACGATGGTGCGAGGCGTGCCGGCGGTAAAGGTGACCGAGGTGTCGGATGGAGGCGGACCCGAAGTCTCGAGCACAATCACTCGGGCCAGCGGTAAAATACGTGGCGCCGTTGGCCCCACCGGTGCCGTGCCGGCCACGGGCTGGCGCGCCCCGCAGCCCGCCACTGGGAGCAGTATGGTGAAGCCGAGGAGGTACGAGGTGAGACGAGAGTGGGCCATTCGAGAAGGTAAGAGGTAAGAGGTGAGAAGTAAGAGGGGCGGCGTACGTCTACGTCTCGAAGGGATCGCGACCGTGTCCCTCTCACTTCTCCCCTCCTACGTCTCACCTCTGAGCGCCCAGGCCTGGAATTCCGCACCCGCCCTCGCTCTGGTCCGCCGGGCGGTGGAGCGGAGGGAGGCAGTGCAGGCCGACTCCGCACTCACCAGTTATCGGGCGAGGGCGCATGGCTTCGTCTTCTTTCTGGCCCAGGTGGGAGAGGGATTGACCGAGCCGCCGCGGCTGGTGAAGGCGGACGAGCTCGACGTGGAGGTGTATTGGAAGGCCCCCAACCTGAGCAAGCAAGTCATTCTGGGCTGGCGCGACGGCACCTTCCTCCCGACCGACATCAATTACCATCGCGACCATCTCGGCATCGTCACCAACAACTTCGGCGACATGATCCGGATTGGCGACGGCGACGAGGTGCGCGACGTGGCGCATCCCCTCTCGCCCGCCGGCCTGAGGGCCTACGACTACGCGCTCACCGACTCGGCGACCATCCAGAGCGCGGTGGGCCGGGTCATGGTCTACCAGATCCAGGTTCGGCCCCGATCGTTTGCCGAGCCGCTGGTGATCGGGACGCTGTACCTAGACGTCGCCAGCGCCGAGCTGGTCCGGTTCCGCTTCAGCTTTACTCCTCCCGCGTACCTCGACCGCCAGTTGGAAGACATCAGTGTGGTGCTGGAGAACGCGCTCTATGAGAACCGATTCTGGCTTCCGCACCGCCAGGAGATCGAGATCCGGCGCCGGGCTACCTGGCTCGACTTCCCCGCCCGCGGCATCATCCGGGGCCGGTGGGAGATCAGGGACTATGAGCTGAACCGCGAGCTGCCGGACCAGCTCTTTGCTCGTCCGGCCATCGGGGGCCTCTTGCGGCCCGGAACGGGCGGAAACTGGAGCCAACCACTGGCGCAGGCGATCGCAGACGTGGCTCAGCCGGTGAACCAGCAGGATATGGAGACTCTCCGGGGCGAGATCGAGCGCATCGGGGGCTCTCGCGTGCTCTCCGGCCTGCCCACCAATCGGATGGCAACCGGCTCGCTCAGCGATGTGGCCCGGGTGAATCGGGTGCAGGGACTCACCCTCGGCTTCGGCGGGACCCTCGGTCTGGAGGGAAGCCGGCTTCAGCTTCGTCCCACGATCGCGTATGGCACCTCGGATCACCGGTTGCTCGGGTCCGCCACGCTGACTTGGAGTACCGGAGGAGCCCAGTGGAGCGTCGGGGCCGCCCGCCAGGTGAGCGACTTCAGCGACCTCCCCGTGACCGCGCCACTGGTCAACTCCCTGTCCGCCCAGGAGGCCGGCAAGGATTATGGCGATTACGTGCTGCTGCATAGCGTCACCCTCGGCATGCGACAACGGCTGGGAGGCCGGACCTCATTGCTCGCGAGGTTCGGTGTCGAGGAGCCTCATTCGGTCACCACGCAGGCGTCACCGGCCAACGGCGAGTATCGGCCCAATCCTGCGCTGGGTGGGGAAAGTCGCCGGATTGTGCGGCTGGGGTTGGAGCGGGCAAGTGGAGGGATCGCGGTTCATCGTGATCTGCAGGGCCGGGTGACGCTCGAGGTCGGGGAAGGAGACGGCGAATACGTGCGAGGGACGGTCGAGGGACGGTGGCTTGCCGGCCTCCGGGGCAGCGAGCTGCTGTCCCGGTTCTATCTGGGAGTAGGCAGCGACGGCCTCCCGGCCGATCGCAGCTTCGTGTTGGGCGGCCGGGGAACCCTGGTAGGCGAGCCATTCCGGGCCTACGGAGGGCGAGCCGCAGCCCTGGGGCAGGTGGAATGGCGGTTCGACGTCCCGGTGCCGGCTCTCTCGCTCGGCTCGTTTGCCTCAACCGGGCGGCGCATGACGGTGGCTCCCTTCCTGGCCGCCGGCTACGCCGGCCGCCCCCTCCCGGGCTTGCCCTGGGATCAAACTGCCGGCGTGCGACCGGTGGCGGGGGTGGCGCTCGAGTGGTTCATGCGGCTGATCAGATTCGAGGCGGGGGTTGGCCTCCGAGACGGTCATGTGGGCGTCACGGTGGACATAAACCGGGACTGGTGGGGCCTGCTGTGACCTCCTTATCTTTTGCTGTGGTTCCCCCACGGGACAGGTTGTCCGGTTCGCGACTCACGTCAGGCCGTCATGCAGTTCACTGATGAATGGCTGGTTCCCTCCATCGAGACCCTCCTGTCCGATGAGGCCGTAAGGGCCTTGCGAGAGGAAGAGGGTCCTGCCGTATCCCTCTGGGAAATGCTGGTGCAGCGCAAGCTGGCAAGCGACGGCCAGATTCTCGAGGCCATCGCCTCCCGGTTCCGTTTTCAGGTCGCCGACCTGGCCCAACCCGACCCCAAGCTGGTCGCCACAGTGCCCGAGCAACTGGCTCGGCGGTTCAACGTCGTGCCGGTCAGCCAGACCGACTCGTACCTCGAAGTAGCCACTGCCAATCCCTTCGATATCGACGCCGAGAAGATGCTGGCCTTCGCCACCGGGCGGGAAGTTCGCATGCTGCTGGGCTCGCCCTCGAAGATCCGGGAGAAGCTGGACGAGCTCTACCGGGAGACCGAGACGGCAGTCGCCCGGCTACTCGAAGGCTTCGCCACGGACTTCGACGTACAGCAGCTCAAGGACGAGGAGGAGAGCGCCGCCAGCGCGGAGCAGGCTAGCCAGCGCCCGATTCTTCGGCTGGTGGACACCATGATAGCCGACGGGGTGACCAACCGGGCGAGCGATCTGCATATCGAGCCGGTCGAGGGCGGCATCGTGGTGCGCTACCGAATTGACGGGGTTCTGCGGCAGGTGATGAAGATCCCCCGCAGCGCCGCCGCGCCCCTGATCTCCCGGATCAAGATCATGTCCGGGCTCGATATCGCCGACCGGCTCCGGCCCCAGGACGGCCGGGCCCGAGTATCGGTGAATGGTGAACCGGTCGATCTCCGGGTCTCCACCCTTCCAGCGTCCCACGGCGAGAAGGTTGTCATCCGGGTCCTGAATCAAAAGGCAACCACTCTGTCTTTGGATTCCCTGGGGCTGGCGGAGGACGAACAGAAGGGAATCCGGTCGCTGCTGGCTCATAAAGAAGGAATCATCCTGGTGACCGGTCCCACCGGCTCGGGAAAGACCACGACCCTCTACTCCGCTCTGCGGGCGGTGCAGGGTACGGGGGTCAACATCGTCACTGTGGAAGACCCGGTCGAATACCGTTTGGGCGAGAACATCGTGCAGGTTCAGGTGAACGAGAAGGCGGGTCTCACCTTTGCCTCGGCGCTGCGCTCGATTCTGCGACAGGACCCTGACGTGGTGCTGGTGGGCGAGATCCGAGACAAGGAAACCGCACAGATCGCGCTGCAGGCGTCGCTCACCGGCCACCTGGTCCTTTCCACGCTCCACACCAACGATGCCCCTAACACAGTGACCCGGCTGGTGGACATGGGCATGGAAGCCTACAAGATCGCCCCTGCGCTTCGCGGCATCGTGGCCCAGCGCCTGATGCGGAGACTGTGTAAGAACTGCTGCCATGTGGCTACCGAGCCGGTCAGCGAACGTTTCGAGCGTTTCATTCCCAAGGGGGTGACGCTGAATCAGGCGGTGGGCTGCTCGGAGTGCTCCATGACGGGGTACCGGGGGAGGTTCAGCATCGTCGAGGTGCTGACGATGAGCCCGGAGCTCGAGCGGCGGATTTCCGACGGGGCCTCAGCCGAAAAGATCGCCGAGGCGGCGCGGGCAGCCGGAATGCGGACCCTCTGGGGCAGCGGTCTGCGCCACGTGCTGTCGGGAGAATCCGCCTTCGAGGAACTGCTGCGGGTAACGGATCCCCCGCACGAGGCGACGACAGATACCTCGGCGCCGGCTCCGCCACGGAAATCGGGTAAGGGCCGGACTGCCGCAGCGTCACCCAGGCCGGTATCCGAGGAGGCGGAACCGGTCCCCGAGTTCTCCATGGACATGGAGCTGCTGGAAGAGCCGGTCGTCGCCGATGGAATCCCAGCAGGAGGGCGGGGTAAAGGTGCCTCCGTGCTTCTGGTAGAGGACGAGGAGCAACTGCGTCGGGTGATGAAGGACCTGCTGCAACGGGAGGGCTACCGGGTGGCCGAGGCGCGCGATGGCATCCAGGCTCTGGATGAGGTCGACCGGTTCGCGCCCGACGTCATCATTCTGGATCTCAACCTGCCCGGGCTCGACGGCTACGGTGTGCTCGCCCAACTGCGGTCCCGTCCGGCCACGCGAGAGATCCCGGTCATGGTCCTCACCGCCAAGGGAGACGAAGACAACGAGGTGCGGGTCTTCGAGCTGGGTGCCGACGACTTCGTCACCAAGCCCTTTCGTGCCCGCTCGCTCACCGCGCGGCTCGAGGCGGTCCTCGGCCGCCGCCGCGCTTGAGCCGGCCGCTCCCACCACCGCCCTCGACCCCACCCGCCAGCCCCTCAGTCGACAGTCCCTCCCGCCCGGCGGGAGCGCCTCCGGATGCCTCCGACGGCCTGTCGCTGATCAAACCCGCGGTTTTGGCCCAGCCGGGATACACCCTGGCCTCGCCTGCCGCTCGCAGGAAGCTCAATCAGAATGAGAGCCCGTTCGACTTCCCCGCCGAGCTCAAGCGGGAGGTCTTCGCTGAGGTCTCGACGCAATCGTGGCAGCGATATCCCGAGTTCGTTCCCCGCGACCTGCAGGTGGCACTGGCCCGACATTACGGATGGATGCCCGACGGTGTGCTGGTGGGAAACGGGTCCAATGAGCTGATCCAGGCGACGCTCTCTGTCACCCTCGGTCCGGGTGACCGGGTGGTGGCCCCCAGCCCCACCTTCTCGTTGTATCGGCTCCTCACCGGCGTGCTCGGCGGGCGCTACCTCCCGGTGCCTTTGGGGGAGAGTTTCGAGTATGACGTCGATCGCCTGATCGAGACGGCTCAGCGGGAGCAGGCGCGGCTGGTGGTGCTCAACTCGCCAAACAATCCCACCGGCTCGGTACTCCCTGATGGGGCGGTCGAGCGCATCCTGAAGCAGACTGACGCTCTCGTGGTTTGTGACGAAGCCTACCAGGACTTTGGTGGTCCCACGGCTCTCGGCCTGTTGGCCCAGTCATCGCGGCTGGTGGTACTCCGGACCTTCTCCAAGGCGTTCGGACTGGCGGGGCTCAGGTTCGGGCTGGCGCTGGCGCATCCGGAGGTGGCCCGGGAGATCGCCAAGGGCAAACTGCCGTACAACGTCAACCTGATCACGCTGGCCGCCGCACGAGTCGCGCTGCGCAATGGATCGGCACTCCGGGGTCGGATTCAAGAGCTCATCGAAATTCGCGAGCGGTTTCTGGCGCGGCTACGCCACGTTCGAGGCCTGACGGCTTACCCGACTGCAGCCAACTTCGTCCTGATTCGTTGCCGGGACCTGCCCGCCGCGGAGGTGTTTCAACGCCTGTACCAGGACTTCGGCATCCTGGTCCGGGACGTGTCCGGCTCCCCCGAGCTGGCCGAATGCCTCAGGATCTCGATCGGCACCCGGGAAGACATGGATGCGGTGATCGCCGCGTTGGAACAGATTCTGATAGAGGTGAGAGGTGAGAGGTGAGAGGTGAGAGGTTCCCCCCTCTTACCTCTCACCTCTTACCTCTTACTCTTATCAGATGGCACGAACTGCCGAAGTCACCCGGAAGACCAACGAGACCGATCTCCGAGTTCGGGTCGACCTCGACGGACGTGGCGATGCCAGCGTGAAGACGGGGATCGGCTTCTTCGATCACATGCTCGCCGCGTTGGCCCGGCACAGCCTCATGGACCTCACCCTCGAGGCCCGCGGCGATCTCCACGTGGACGGCCACCATACCGTTGAGGACACCGGCATCGTCTTGGGCCAAGCCATCACCCAGGCCCTGGGTGACCGCGCCGGGATCCGGCGCTACGCCGATGCCATGATCCCGCTGGACGAGGCCCTGGTGCGGTGCGTGGTGGACGTCTCCGGCCGTCCCTATCTCTCGTACAACATCGAGATCCCGAAGTGGCAGATGCTGGGTGAGTATGATGTGTTCCTGACCCCTGAATTCTTCCGCGCGCTGGTGCTGAACTCCGGGCTCACGGTGCATCTCGATCTGGTCCGGGGGGACAACCCACACCACATCGTCGAGGCGGCCTTCAAGGCCTTTGCCCGGGCCTTCGACGCCGCCACCGAGCGAGACCCTCGGTTTTCCGGAGTGCCATCGACCAAGGGAAAGCTGTGATCGCCGTGGTGGACTACGGGGTGAACAACCTCGCAAGTGTGGTGCGTGCGCTCCGAGCCGGCGGGCATGCCGCCGAGTTGACGGGGGATCCCGACACGGTCCGCCGGGCCGAGCGGGTGCTGGTGCCGGGGGTGGGAAACTTCGGTCAGGCGTCCCGGACCCTTGCCGCCACGGGTCTGGGGGAGGCGGTGCGCGAGGTCGCCCAAGCCGGCCGTCCGGTGATGGGCATCTGCCTGGGACTCCAGCTCTTCTTCGAGATGAGCGAGGAGGCTCCCGACGCCCGCGGCATGGCGCTGCTCCCCGGCCGGGTGCGCCGGTTCTCGAACGGGCTGCCGGTTCCGCACGTGGGTTGGGCCCAGGTGGATCTGACCGAGTCGGGCCGGCGCCATCCCCTGGTGGGCCCCGCGCTGGGAGAGTCGGCTCAGTTCTTTTACCACGTCCACAGCTACTACCCCACCTCGCTGCCCGAAGGCGACGTGCTCGCCACCGGCGACTACGGCGGAACCTTTCCTACGCTGGTCGGCGAAGGCCCCATCGTGGGCGCCCAGTTCCATCCCGAAAAATCCCAGTTGGCCGGGATCGCGCTGCTGGCGGCGTTTGCCGAGTGGCGGCCATGACGTCGGTCCGCACTTCGCTGGTGGACGTCTATGTGCTGCGCGGCGGTGGCCCGGAGCTGGAGTGCCTGACGCTGCGCCGCGGGCCGGGGGGCCGCTGTCCCGGCTCGTGGGAAAGCGTTCACGGTCACATAGAACCCGCCGAGCAGCCGGCCGGCGCCGCGGTACGGGAGCTGGAGGAGGAGACTGGGCTGATTCCGCTCCGGCTCTACAACCTGAGCCGAGTCGAGCTTTTTTATCAGCACCGGCTGGACGAGGTTGCTCTGGTGCCGGTCTTCGCCGCGTTCGTAGCCGCGGACGCGCCGGTCCGACTCGGCTCGGAGCACGACGGGTTCGAGTGGCTCTCGCCTGATGCAGCCCGATTTCGCTTTGCCTGGCCTCGCGAACGCCGCGCCGTGGATGACATCATCTCGCTTTTGGGAAGCGGCAGTGCGGGGCCGGTGGACGACGTGCTTCGGGTATGCTAGCCCGGCGAATCATTCCCTGCCTTGACGTGGCCGGTGGCCGGGTGGTAAAAGGGATTCATTTCGAGACCCTGCGGGACGCCGGTGATCCGGTGGCGCAGGCCGCGCGCTACGATGCCGATGGGGCTGACGAGCTGGTATTCCTGGACATCTCCGCCAGTCCGGAGGCGCGGCGAACCACTCTGGAAATGGTCAGCCGGGTGGCTGAAGCGATCTTTATTCCGTTCACCGTCGGCGGTGGCATCCGCACCGTCGGCGATGCGGGCGCAGCACTTCGGGCCGGCGCCGACAAGATCGCCGTCAACACGGCGGCTGCGCGCGACCCGTTACTGGTCTCCCGCCTGGCCGAGAGCTTCGGCAGCCAGTGCGTGGTGGTGGCGGTGGACGTGAAGCGCCTCGGGGGCCGGTTTGCCGTCATGATCAACGGCGGCCGGGAAGAGACCCCGTTGGACGCCGTCGAGTGGTGCCGGCGGCTGGAGACCCTCGGCGCCGGCGAGATCCTGCTCACCTCCATGGATCGCGACGGCACCGGCCAGGGGTACGATCTACCTCTGCTTCAGGCCGTGTCACCGGCGCTCAGCATCCCGGTGATCGCCTCCGGCGGCGCCGGCCAGCTGTCTCACCTGGCCGATGCGCTCGAGGCCGGGGCCCACGGCGTGCTCGCGGCAACCATCTTCCACTTTCAGGAGTCTTCGCTACCCCGCGCACGCGCCTACCTTCGCGAGCGTGGCTATCCGGTCAGACCATGATCTTCGCGATTCTTTCTCTCGCGTCAGCTCTTTCCCTGCCGGCCTGGCCGGCGACCGCCGCCCCCTGTATCCGGCCCACCCGGGCCGGCACCCAGGTGCAAGGCGAGGTGCGGGTTTGCCCCGGCCGCTACCGGGTGGCAGATCCCACCGAGCTGGGCGTCATCATCGCCGCCGCGTCGGGTACTCACGTCGATCTCACCGGCGTGGTGCTCGAGAGTGGCGACTCCATCCCGAGTCGATTTGTCGGGGTGGGGGTCGTGAGCCGGGGGGTGGATGCCGTCACCGTCACCGGAGGAACAATCCGCGGCTATCGCTACGGGGTGCGAATCGAAGGCGGGAGAGGCCATCGGGTCACCGGCTCCGATCTCTCCGGCAGCCGCAATCGGGGGGTCCGCTCTACTCCGGCCCGACCCGATTCTGCGGATCATCTGGAGATCATCCGGCCGGACACCTTTGAGCGCTACGGCGGGGGAGTGCTGCTCCAACGCACCGTGGGGGCGACCGTCACCGGAATTACCGCTCGGGGCGCGCAGAACGGCGTGGCGCTGCTGGAGGTGCGCGACAGCTACGTCGCCGATAACGATCTGGCCTCCAACAACGGCTGGGGGATTCACCTCTGGCGGTCATCCCGGAACATCATCGCGCGGAACCGGATCGATCACACTCGCCGGTGTGAGTCCCAGGTCCCCGCTGCCGACTGCGGTGCGGCCGCCGTGCTGCTGCGCGAGCAGAGCGACTCGAACACCATCACCGACAACGATCTCACCGCCTCGAGCCTGGGTTTTCTGCTGGCTGGAGACCCCCGGCTGACGCACCCCTCCGTCGGGAATCTGATTTACCGGAACGACGCCTCGTCGGCGCTGCGCGCGGCCTTCACCGCCGCATTCGGCTGGGGCAACACCTTTCTCGACAATCGCGCCGACAGCGCGGGCGTCGGCTTTCGGCTGGACCACTCGGGCGGCAGCACCCTCCGGGGAAACACGATTATCGGGGCGCGCACAGCCGGGATCATCAGCGATCATGGCACCGATAACGCCATCCTCGCCAATGTGCTGATCGGAGGTCCCTTGGGCATCAAGGTCGGCGCCCCGGAGCAAGCCGGGGAGCCCAGCCGCCGCTATCGGATCGACGATAATGTGCTGGCGCGATTGGAGCAGGGGATCGTCCTGGAGCAGACGACGCGGGCCCAGCTGCGGGGGAACCTCTTCGATGGGGTGGGGGACGGCTTGGTGCTGGACGGGGCCGGACATGCGACCGAGGTGACGGGCAACGTCTTTCTCCGGGCCTCACGCTGGTTCATCGATGCGCCCGACCTTGCGGCCGGCGGCAACTATTGGGCAACCGCCGACGCCTCGGGTGCCTCGTCGAAGGTGAAGGGAAGAATCAGCGTGTTACCCTGGAAGCCCGCGAGCGCCGCAGGCTACTGAAGGATCTCCTGGGCCACCGTCTTGAGATCCCGCAGGTTGAACGGCTTGGTAACGCGGCGCAGGGCCTGCTTGGTCAGCAGATGCTCCGGCAGATCCTCTTCGCCGGTGCAGGCCACCACCAGCCGGCCTCGCGCCTTGGGACACGCATTCAGCAGCGCGTAGGCAAAGGGCTCGGCCGCGCCCGCGGCCATCCTGACGTCGGCGATGATCAGATCGTACTCTCCCTCTCGAGCCAGCCGCAGCGCCTGCTCACCGGAGCGAACCGACTCCACCGCGTGGCCCTCGGGAGCGAACAGCGCGGTGACTAATCGGTGCACCGCCGGATCTTCGTCCACAACGAGAATACGCCGGACGGACAGCGGGTAACTCTCCTCTGAAAGGGGCTCCTCTGCGGATGCAGGGGGCTCGGCCTCGAACAGCGGGAGAATGACCTGAAACTCGGCTCCGCCCTCCGGGGGAGGCTCGTAGGTGAGCCCGCCACCATGAGCCTTCACCAGCCCGTAGCTCAGCGAGAGTCCCAGACCGGTGCCCTCGCCGGGCGCCTTGGTGGTGAAGAAAGGCGTGAAGAGATAGGGAGCCAGGTGCCTGGGGACCCCCGGCCCGGTGTCGCGGACCTGAAGCACCGCGTTGCCCTCCGAGCGGGAGGTGGACAGGATGATACGCCGGGGCCTTCCCGGCTCCAGTCCGCTCACTGCCTGCACGGCATTGGTGACCAGGTTGAGCAGCACCTGTTGGAGCTCGTAGCGATCTCCCAGGACCACCACCGGATCGGAGCTGAGCTCGGAATCCAGCTCGATGCCATGGAGCTGCAGCTCGTAGACGATGAGGAGCGAGGTGCGGGTAACCACATCGTTCAGGTCCACCGCTGACTTCTCGGCCACGCCCTTGCGCGCAAAGGTGAGCAGATTGCGGACGATCCGTCCCGCCCGCTCTGCCTGCTCGTGAATCACCTTTAAATGCTCCCGAGGAACCTCCGGATGCGGCGGGCGCTCGAGCAGGAGCTCGGCCAGCCCGGCGATGGACGTGAGGGGATTGTTCAGCTCGTGAGCGACGCCGGAGACGAGCTGGCCGATCGAGGCCATCTTGTCGTTTTGAATGATCTGGGCTTCCAGCATGCGCTGCTCGGTGACATCCTCGACGAGAATGACGACGGAGCCTGGCTCCGCCGCGGCGAGAGGTCCTGCGGTCAGGCGCAGCACCCGGTGGGTATGTTCGAGGCGGACCACGAGAGGAGCGGTCCTCTCCCGGCGATACGCCGCCTTGATGAGGCCGGCCACCGCCTCCGAGGCGCCGGGAAGCAGCTCGGAAAAATTCCGGCCGACCAGCTCCGACTCCGGCAGCTCTGCTACGACCGCCAGCGCCCGATTGGCGCGAAGGACGGCGCCATCGGGACCCACCACCGCGAGGCCTTCGATCAGGGCGTTGAAGGCGGTCTCCCACTCCTCCTCGCTGCGGCGAACCATCTCATAGAGCCGGCTATTGGCCAGCACTACCGAGGCATTGGTCGCCACGGTCGACAGTAGCCAGAGGTCCTCGGTAGTGAAGGGGCCGCCCCGGCGGTCAGCCACGGCGAGCGCTCCCATGGTTATGCCCTGCGCCCGGAGCGGAGCCACCGCCGCCGAGCGCACCATCAGGTTGCCGATCAGGTTGACGGTCGGAGCCTCGGCTCCGTGGGCTACCTCGATCCGGTCTCGCCCGATGGCAAAGCGAACCAGCGCGCTTTCGCCGGCTTCGCTCGCCTGCCCCAGCAGCGGCTCCAGTGAGCCGGAGGCCGCAACCACCCGGAGCGCGCGGCCCTCCGTGTCGCCCAACACCACGATGGCGCCGTCGGCCTGGAGAAATCGCGCCGCATACCGGGCGACCTGGTCCACCACCCGGTCCAGCTGAATGGATTCCGAGAGGACGTAACCGAGCTCTTGCAGGGAGAAGAGCTCGCTGATGCGCCGGTCCACCTGGACCGCCAGCTGGTCGGCTTTGGCTTCGGCTTCCCTCGCGCGGCGGCGGGCGCGAAGCACGGCGATCCAGAAGGTGACGAAAATGCTGACGACGGCCAGGAGGGCGAGCCACCACACCCGATTCTCCGCCCACCAGGCCACCACGCAAAGCAGGACGGCGGCGGCGAGATGGAGGGGAAACTCCCAGTCTTTGCGCCAACTCGACAGCAACAGCAGCGTGGCTGCTGCGCCGAGGCCGAGCGTCAGGATCAGCGGTGGGGCGGCGATGGCGGCCGCGATGGCCACGCAAACGAGCAGGGAACCGGCCGCGAAAGCGGCCGCGGACTGCGGCAGGCTGGCCAGGCGAAAGGAACGGGGCAGACTAGGGCTCCCGGGCATCGCGACGGGCAACCCGCTCCGTCACGTAGGCCTCGGGCGGCGCGTTCGGCTTGATCCGGATCGACTTGGCCGGGATCCCTACGTTCACGTGATAGGGTCGCACGTCTTTGGTTGCCACCGCGTTGGCGCCGACCATCGCGTTTCGACCCACCCGCACTCCCGCGAGCACGGTCGCGTGGTAAGTAATCCGCACGTCATCTTCCAGGACGGTACAGGCGCTGGTGACATCCTTCTGATCCACAATGCTGTGTGTGTGACTGTAGATGTTGGCGTAGTCCGAAATGCTTACCCGATTGCCGAGCGTGATACCGCCGCGGTCGTCCAGGAGCACGTTTCGATGGACCACCACGTCGTCACCGATCTCGAGATTGTAGCCGAAGGAAAATTCCACGAATTGAAAGGCTTTGAAGTTCCGGCCGACCCGGGCAAAGATGTGGGGAGCGAGCACTCGGCGGAAACGGGTGCCGAGGTGCACGTTGCCTCCCCCCAGCGGAGAGCGGTCGAAGCTTTGCCATAGCCAGATAAGCGGCTTCACCCGGGCAAAGCGCTCAGCGTCCACCTCGGCGTAGTACTCCGGCTCCAGCGTGATGTTGCGCGGGTCGAGCGAGAGGAGCGCCAGGCGGGAGGCCTCGGGAGTCGCCGGATCCTGCAACATCCCCTCGTAATCTTTGCTGCCGGGGTAATAGATCTGGAACAGCAGCTCCCGGGTAATCCGGTGCCAGTCCGCGCCCGGCTCCGAGAGCTGGGCATCCAGGTCGGCCAGCCAGCCGTCGTAGAACTGCTCGGCGGCCTTTGGGAGGCGCACTTGGCGGAGGGGCAGCAAGACCATAGGGGCTCGTGTATCGCGGCGAAGCCAGGGAAGTGCGGGTACCGTCCAATGATGCGTAACTCGGGTGGTTGACACCAGGGCCAATGGGGAATAAAGTGGTAGGAGTTCATGATTGAAAATCATTCTCAAGTAGTTTCGCAAAGGACAGCAGATGCCGATCCCCCGGTGCCCTTTCCTGCTGGTGCCCGTGGTGCTGCTGCTCGCGCTACCCCTCCAAGCTCAGGACAGTGAGCAGACGACAGTCGGTGGCTACGGCGAAGTCCATTACACCAACTTCAGCGGTCCCGATACGCCGGGTGAGATCAACGTCAAGCGCTTTGTGGTGTATCTGGCACACACCTTCAATGAGCGGATCGCTTTCCGGTCTGAGTTGGAGGTAGAGGACACCAAATTGGCGGGGGGCGAGGGGGGCGGCGAGGTGGCGCTGGAGCAGATCTATCTCGACTATATCCTGTCGCCGGCGTTTACCCTTCGAGCCGGACTGGTGCTTGCCCCCATCGGGATCGTTAACGAGACGCACGAGCCGCCGACCTTCAATGGAGTGGAGCGGCCTGGGTTCGACAATGACGTGATCCCCACGACCTGGCGCGAGATCGGTGTGGGCGTGGTGGGCGCAGTGCCGGGCACCGCGGGCGTGAGTTATCGGGCTTATCTGCTCAACGGCCTCAAGGCTGAAGGGTTCGATGCGGTTTCGGGCATTCGCGGCGGCCGTCAGGAGGGCAAGGAGGCGAGCTTCGCCAACCCATCGCTGACCGGCCGGCTGGAGTGGGCCCGCCCCGGCCTTCGGGTGGGGGGCTCCTTCTGGTATGGCGGGAGCGCGAATCAGAATCCGCTGCTGGGCAGTGGCACCTTCGCCAACGCGGTAACCCTGGTCTCCGCCGATGCGCGCTACGACGTGGGACCCTTTATGTTCCGCGGAATCGTGGCCAATGTAAGCGTGGCCGACGCCGAGTCGATCAATGCTGCGTTCGGGGGCCAGGTAGGCAGCAGGATCGCGGGAGGATACGTCGAGGGGGCGTACAACGTGCTGTCGGCGCTGGCACCGGCATCGGCCCAAAAGCTCAATGCCTTTCTGCGCTACGAGAACTACGATACCCAGGCCGATGTCCCGGCCGGCGTAGTCAGGAACGAGGCGCTCGCGCGCCGGATCACCACCCTCGGCCTCTCCTACAAGCCGCTCTACAACGTGGTGTTCAAGGGCGACTACCAGCTACAGCGCAACAAGGCCGGGATCGGCGAGGGCGAGGTTTTTGGTCTTGGAGTTGGCTATCAATTTTGAAGGTGAGAAGTAAGAGGTGAGAAGTGAAGGTGAGAGTTCGTTTCACCGGCGCTTGCTCCGAACCGGCGGTCCCCGCTCGCTGGGACTTCGGGTTGGGCTGCTTGTCTCGTCCGCCCTCTCACCTCTTACCGCTCACCTCTCACCTCTTGCAGCCCAGGTCCCTCCGCCGGCCAAGGTCGCCAAATCGATCGAACGGATCTTCGGGCCGGGAACCCGGGTCGATACTCTGAAGGTCGACACAGCAGCGGTGCTTCGAGTGTCCCGGACCGGAGAGTTGCTCGGCTTTGCCGAGGTCAAGAATGTGAAGGGGAAAGACCAACCGATCACCTTTCTCGTCGCCATCGATACGGCCGACTTCCTCAAGGATGTGGATGTGCTGGTCTATCGGGAGCCGCAGGGGGGTGAGGTGGCCTATGAACCGTGGCGCAAACAGTTCCGGGGTAAGACTGCGACAGCCCCGCTGGTGGTCGGCAAAGACATCCGCAACATCTCGGGAGCCACGATCAGCTCGCACTCGGTGACTCTGGGTGTGCGGCAGACGCTGGCCGAGCTCACCGCGTGGCACGCCGCTGGTAAGATCCGATGACTGCCCCGAGGCAGCTTTCCTGGAGCCGACTGCCGGAGCCGATCCGGGCGCTAGGCCGGTGGATCACCATCGTACAGCTGGTCGGGTATACCACCTCGCTGCTGTTCGTCCATCATACCACCGGGATGACCCCGGGCGGCGTGGTGGCGCGGTATCGCGGGTCCGATCCGAATGCGGCGGAAGGCGCCATGCAATTTCCCAAGTCCTTCGCCGAGATGATGACTGTGACCCACACCCATCTCTTCAGCATGGCCGCGATCTTCGTCTTCAGCGGGCTGGCCCTGGCCCTCTGTCCCCGCCCTTCGGAGCGGTGGCGGCGGCGGCTCATCGTGGAGCCCTTTATCGCCTTGCTGGTTTCGTTTTCGGCCATGTGGCTCATGCGGTACGTCGACGCCCGGTTCAGCTGGCTGCTCGCGCTGTCCAGCGCGATCATGGCGGCCACGTTCTATGTCCAGTCGTTCTTCATTGTCCGCGAGCTGTGGTCCCGCTCGCCCTCGGTGGCATGAGGCGGCGGGATTTTCTCGGCGCGCTGGGTGCCGGTGTGGGTGCGGCCCTCGCACCCCGACCTATCAGCGCTTCCTCATTGGGGACGTACCGCCTTACCGCCTTACCGCCTTACCGCCACTTCATCGAGCGCTGGTCGTGGGCCATGGGGCAGCCGGTTCACCTGCAGCTCTTCGCCGAGTCCGAGACGCATGGCTATGACGCCGCCGCCGCTGCCCTGGCGGAGCTTCGCCGGGTCGAGGCCCGGCTGTCACTGTTTGACGACGCGAGCGACCTGGCCGAGCTGAACCGCCGCGCCGGCCGGGTCCCTCTCAGAGGGGACGTGGATCTCGCCTCGGTGCTCGAGGCCTCGCTCCGGCTCGAACGGGCTACGGAGGGCGCGTTCAATCCTGCGGTCGAGCCGCTGATGCGTGCCTGGGGTTTTCACGCGCGCCGCTCTTCGGAGCCCAGCACGGCAGAGATCGACCAGGCCAGAGCGGCGGTGCAGGCGGCGCGCATTGTGGTGGAGGGCGACGTGATATCGTTGCCGAGTCGAGAGACCTGCCTTGATCTGGGCGGGATCGGCGTCGGCTACGGGCTCGATTGCGCGATGCAGGTGCTCCGTCGTGCCGGGATCCGGAGCGCCTTTCTCGATGTCAGTGGGGACTGCATGGCGCTGGGCTCGCCCCCGGGCGAAGAGCGCGGCTGGCTGGTGGGGATCGCCGCGCCAACGGGGGGCGGGAGAGTGATCACCAGCACTCGCCTCCGTGACGCCGCCCTGGCCACCTCGGCCAACACGATGTCGGTGGTGCGCTACGGCCGCGCCGTGCGAGGCCACGTGATGAACCCGGAGACCGGGTGGCCGGCCGATGCGCTCACCCAGGTGACGGTGGTGTCCCGCACCGGGATCGAGGCGGATGCGCTGTCAACGGCAATGCTCGTATCAGGGAAGCCGGCGGCGGGAGTAGTGCGGTACTTCAAGGCCTAAACTGTTCTCACCTGCTTCATCGAATCGTATCCCTCTTCTCACCTCGTGACCGGGCCGACACCCGGGCTCGCTCCTGGTTCAGCGTAGACTGCTTCGACTCCCAGTTCGAGGAGGTCAGGGCCCCGTAGGACAGGGTAAATGAATCGTTCACCGGGATCTCCTGATCGAACAGATAAATCCCAATGGCCTGCTCCCGAACTCCCAGTTGTCCGGAGGTGAACCTTCCGGTGACGGGAATAATTCCAATGGGACGGGCGACTTGACTGCGGATGAGCAGCGTGAGGGTCTGGGCATCGAAGCGCACATCGGGGCGCTGGCCGAAGAAGCTCACCAGCGCCACTCCCGGTTGAGACACGCCGGCACGGGTAGCCACCGAGTCGATCGAAGGGCGATGGGCTTCCACCAGGCTTCGGAGCGACTGGTATGCATCCGGAGCCATTAGCGGAGCGAGCCGAGCATCGAGCGGGACGAAGCGAATCTCGATTTCGTCGTTGCGGACCCGGAGAGCCAGGTCGTCCTGGGTGAGCGATCCGAAACCCAGCGGCACCGGCCGGGGACGGTTGCCGGATTGGCCCCGGGCGGGCGCGGCGCACCCGAGCAGGGCAAGCAGGATTGCCAGGTGGCGGAGCTTCACGCGCTTCTTTCTCCCGCAGCGGCGATGATACTGCCGGCCAGGTCCGCTATCCCAAGCCCTGACCGGCTGCTGGTCAGCTGGATCTGCTCCGGCTCGAGCTCCAGGGCCCGGGCCAGCTCTCCAGCCCGCTCCGCTAGCGCGGATCGGGTCAGTTTGTCCGTCTTAGTGAAGGTGGCCAGGACCGGCCGCCCGCTTTGGATCAACAACTGCTGCATCTCCCGGTCTTCCTTCGAAGGCGCATGCCGGATGTCGAGCAGCCATACTATGCCGGCCAGGGTGTCCCGCGCCCGCAGGTAGCCGGTCATCAGCCGCTGGTAGCCGGTCCGGGCGCTCTTACTGGCGCGGGCAAAGCCGTATCCCGGCAAATCCACCAGATAGAGCTCGGGCAGTCGATAAAAGTTGAGGAGCGTGGTCTTCCCCGGTGTGCCGCTGACCCGGGCCAGTCCTGGGCGAGCCACCAGGGCGTTCAACAGGCTCGACTTTCCGACGTTGGACCGGCCGACGAATGCGATCTCGGGAAGCGCGGGCTCCACTCGGACCAGCGGGTCGGGAAACGACCCCACAAATTCGATGGGCACCGATTGCAACGGATTTGCCAGCAGAAAGGGCGCACCGCGGTGCGCCCCAACGTCCTCCACCTGTGCTGCTTGCCTGCCTTCCACCCGTCCAGGGGGCACCCGCCCCGCCTTCCTCACGCCTCCCGCTTGGTCCGCGCGCGCTCGGTGACGATAAGCGGGGAGGTTCCCTCGCTGATCGCCTCTTTGGTGATCACGATTTCGCGTACGTCTTCCCGGTTGGGCAGGTCGAACATGATGTCGGTCATCATGGTCTCGAGTATGGCGCGGAGGCCCCGGGCGCCGGTGCCCCGCTTGAGGGCCCGCTGGGCCACTGCCCGCAGAGACTCGGGATCGAAGGTAAGCCCGACATCCTCCAGTTCGAACAGCTTCTTGTACTGCTTGGTCAGGGCGTTCTTGGGCTCCACCAGGATCCGGATCAACGCTTCCTCGTCCAGGGCTTCGAGCGAGACGACGACGGGGAGCCGGCCTACCAGCTCGGGAATGAGGCCGAAGCGGAGCAGGTCATCCGGCTCGACCTCGGCGTAAGGGTTGCCCTTGGTCAGCTGGGGATTCGACTTACGCTCCTCGGTGCTGAAGCCGATCTGCTGCCGGCCGGTGCGGGCCTCGATGATCTTCTCCAGCCCATCGAACGCTCCGCCGCAGATGAACAGGATATCCTTGGTATTGATCTGGATGTATTCCTGCTGCGGATGCTTCCGCCCGCCCTGGGGCGGCACCGAGGCGATGGTGCCCTCAAGAATCTTCAGCAGCGCCTGCTGTACTCCTTCGCCGGAGACGTCCCGGGTGATGCTGGGGTTTTCGGACTTGCGGGCGATCTTGTCGATCTCATCGATGTAGACGATGCCCCGCTCACACTCGGCCACGTTAAACTCGCCGGCCTGGAGCAGCCGTACCAGGATGTTTTCGACGTCCTCGCCGACGTATCCGGCTTCGGTGAGGGTGGTGGCATCGGCTATGGTAAAGGGGACGTCCAGAATGCGGGCGAGGGTCTGAGCCAGAAGGGTCTTGCCCACTCCGGTGGGACCGAGGAGGAGGATGTTGGACTTGTCCAGCTCGACGTCGCCTTCCCGGCCGCTGGAGGCGTTGATCCGCTTGTAGTGGTTGTAGACCGCGACGGCCAGAGTGCGCTTGGCCCGCTCCTGCCCGATTACGTACTGGTCCAGCACATCCTTGATCTCGGAGGGTATGGGAACCTGGGTAATGCTGTCAGCAACCTCGCGTTCTTCATCTTCCGCCAGGATCTCATTGCAGAGTGTGATGCACTCATTGCAAATGTAGACCGACGGGCCGGAGATGAACTTCCGTACCGAATCCTTCGATTTCCCACAGAAGGAGCAGCGAAGGTGCTTGTCGTTGGACATGAAGCCGCGTCGTGATGGAGGTGGATGGTGTCCGGTAAAGTGCCCCCGGGTGACCCAAGCGTCAAGTCTCCTTGCCGTCCTTGCCGTTCTTGTGAGGCACCAGGTCCTTGTGCGGCGTAAACACGCTGTCGATCAACCCGTACGCCTTGGCCTCCTCCGCGCTCATGAACCGGTCGCGATCCATGTCCCGCTCGATGGTCTCGATGGGCTGCCCGGTGTGGAGAGCGTAGAGCGAGTTCATCTTGGAGCGGAGATACAGGATCTCGCGGGCCTGGATCTCGATGTCCGCCGCGGTGCCCTGCGCTCCGCCCGACGGCTGGTGGATCATGATCCGGGAATGGGGGAGCGCGCTCCGCTTGCCCTTGGCTCCCGCGGCCAGCAGGAAGGAACCCATGGACGCGGCCATTCCCATACAGATCGTGTTGATCGGCGCCCGCAGATGCTGCATGGTGTCGTAGATCGCCATGCCGGCCGACACCACGCCCCCCGGCGAGTTGATGTAGAGATAGATGTCCTTGTCCGGGTTGTCGGCCTCGAGGAAGAGCAGCTGGGCGATGACGATATTGGAGACATCGTCGTTGATCGGCGCCCCGAGGAACACGATCCGGTCCATCAGCAACCGGGAGAAGATGTCGTAGGTGCGCTCGCCCCGGCTGGAACGCTCGATGATGTAGGGCGGATACAAGGTGGCCATGGTCAGGACTTGACCTCTTGGATGGTTGACTGCTTGAGGAGGAAGTCGTACACCTTCTCCTCGGTAATTACCCGTTCCAGCTCCTGCAGGCGATTGGCCTTCTGCAACGAAGTGTACACCTGGGCCACCGGGGCTCCCCGGGCTGCGGCCATGGCATTGATCCGCTGGTCCAGCTCCACCTCGGTGGCGCGAAGTCCATGCATTTCAATCAGAGCATCCAGCGTCAGATCGCGCTTGACCTGGGTCTCGGCAATCTGGTGAAACTGCTGCTCGAAGCCGGGCAGCTGTTCCTCGGGAACCTTGTACATCTCGGCGTAGCGGTGGATCAGCCGGTGTACCAGGGAGTGGGGAGCCTCGACCCGATTGGCCTCGATGATCTGACCCAGCAGCTGCTGCCGCAGCTCGGCATCAGCCTCCCGGGTGGCCTCGCGCTCGAGGTCCCGGCTAATGGCGGCCCGCAGCGCGTCGAGACTCTCGAAGTCGCCCGCTTCGCGGGCCAGCGCGTCATCGAGGGGCGGAAGCTCCTGCCGCTTCACCTCGTGTAGAGCGATCCGAACCTGGCGGGACTGGCCTCGCCTGGCTTCATCCGGATGATCATCGGGGAACCGGACCTCGGCCTCCGTAGTCTGCCCGGGAAGCAGGGACATGATCTGCTCTTCCAGCTCCGGGATGGCCTGGTTGTCGCCCAGTACCAGATCATGGGGCTGAGACGCCCCCGCCAGGCCGTTCTCGATCGGCGCCACTTCGACTCGGACCATCTGCCCCGGTGCCGGCTTGGCGCCTTCTACCGGGATCCACGCGGCCTTGTGCTCCTGGATGCGGGTGAGCTGCTCCGCCACCGCGCTCTCGGTCACTGGTGCGACCCGGCGCTCCAGCTTGAAGCCGCCAATCCGCTCCAGCTTCAGCTCGGGGCGGACCTCCACGTGCAGCTCGAACTCGATCGGGCTTCCTTCCTCGAACTTGAGGTTACGGATGGCAGGGTCGTTGATCGGTTTCAGCGATTCGCTGGTCTTCGCGGTTTCCCAGCTCTCCCGAAGGACCTCCTCGAGCACGGTCTGCCGGATGGCATCGCCGAAGCGCTTCCGCACGACCGTCTCCGGTGCTTTCCCGGGACGAAACCCGGGTAACCGGGCGCGCTTGGCGTAGTATTTCAGCGCCCGAGCCTCGGCCTCCCGTACTCGATCGACCGGCACCGTGACGTGCAGTGACTTCGACGCGGAGTCTTCGGCGGTTTTCTCGACGGTAATCTGGTTCATCGTGGGGGGGAATCTACCCTGGCGTTGTCCCCAGGGTCAATTTTAGGGCGCAACGCCAATCGTTGCACCCGGTGGGCGGTTGCAGAGTGGGCCGATCCGAGCCAAGATTGGGGCCACTTATGCCCACGATCCTTCTGGTGGACGACGAGACCGCGGTACGCTCGGCCCTGCGCAAGATCTTCGAGCGGGGTGGGCTCAGCGTGACTGAGGCGCATAGCGGCCGCGAGGCGCTCGATGTCCTCGCCGATGACCCGGGGATTGCTGCCGTCGTAAGCGACTTTATCATGCCGGAGCTCGATGGCCTCGACTTCTACGATGCCATGGTCGCCCGCTCACCTCATCTCCGCAATCGAGTGGTGTTCCTGACCGGCGCGGCACGCGACCCGATCGTCCACCGCGCGCTGGAGGATCGGGGCGTGCCGCTCATCAATAAGTTGGAGGATCTTCAGATCGTGCTCGACGCGGTCAGGTTGGTGCTGCTCCGCCGCGCCTGATCCCGAGGTGAACTGCCGCAGTCGGCGCAATTTCCCAGGGCCCCGAAAAAACGGGGCCCGACATTTTTGTCAAATCACTGCACCCATCCTTACGAAATTGTCGATGCTCAAAGCGCTCTCCCCTCGGAGAACGTGCTGCGCGCGGGAGTCAGCGATCCTGCCGTAGCTGGCATGGTGGTTGCCTTACGACGGGCCGACCACATCGCAGGGCGACGGCGTTTCGGAATTGTGACCCGAACCTCCAGCAACCCGCGACCAGCGACGAGCACAATTCTCCGCCGATCGGTTCGACGGCGGAGAATTTCATTCGCGGACTTTTATCTATTGAGGAGTACCCATGCAGTCCCCCATCAGAGCGGCCGTGGCCGCAGCGATCCTTCTTGCCATCGCAGGCGTTGTTCCATCAGGCGCACTGCAGGCCCAGGCCGTCTCCGCCCGCCCCAGTCCGGCGGTGGTGCAGCTCGGCGCCCTCTCCCGGGAGCGGGCCGAGCGCTGGGCTGACGCGGCGCCCGCGATCCGCTGCGCACCCGCTCCACTGACAGAGAGTCCAGCGGCCGCAGGCGAGGCAGGCCGTCCCCATGTGGCACCCCTCGAGGGGGCATTTCTCGATGCGGCAATCGTCAAACGCACGTTTGCCAGCCGTACCACCCCAAACGTTGGACGCGCTCGCCGGTAGCGGCGAGTGCCCATCCACCCATGAGGCTCATGGAAAGGGACCGAGCGGCCAAGCACTTTCTCCTGGCCAGCGATTTCGATCAGACGCTAAGCTTCAATGATTCGGGGATCCTGCTGAGTGAAATGCTGGGGATCCCCAGCTTTGCCGAGAAGTGCGCCGGCCTGTCCGCCATGCATCTGGTGCAGCAGGGTGCCGAGCTGGCGTATCTCCTGTTGCACGACCCGGAGTTTCGGCGGGTGAGAAAGGAGGATCTCGAGGAAGTGGGGCGGCGCATCCGGCTGAAGCAGAGCATTCCGGCGCTGACCCGGATTCTGGACACGTTGGCCGGCTATCAATTCACCTTCTGCGTGGTGTCGGCGGCGCCCGAGGAAGTCATCCGGGCGGCGCTGGAAGGCCTGGTGCCGCCGGAACGGATATATGCCACCAGATTCCGCTACGACACGGCCTCCGGCGAGATCCAGTCGATCGTGAGAGTTCCCGCCGGGTACGGCAAGGTGGCCGTGCTGGAGCGGCTTCGGGCCGACCTGGGCCTGGGCGGCGATCGGATCGTCTATGTAGGAGACGGCAGCTCCGATGTCCACGTCATGTTACACGTGAACCGGCTGGACGGACTCACCGTAGCGGTGTCGGAGAACAAATTTCTCACCCCGATCGCCAAGCGTACCATCCTGAGTGATGACGCGCTCAGCGTCCTGGTGCCGGTGCTGGAGGAGATTGTGGGACTCGACTCCGCGGGGATCCGGGCTCTCTTCGGAACGCATGGCTTCGTGCTGCAGGAATGGGATAAGGCCCGGACCGACTCGCTCATCATTCGGGGAGCCGCAGGGCCCTCCTCGGCGGTGGCATGAGGCAGCTGACTCCGGATTGGATCGGCTGGCTCGCGACCGCCATTTTCCTGATCTCGTACTCCTGCAAGGACCAAGGCAAGCTTCGTAGGGTCCAGGCGCTGGCCGCGATCCTCTGGGTGATCTACGGCTCCATTCTGCACGCCGTGCCGATCGTGGTGGCAAATTTCCTGGTGGCCGGCGTGGCGCTGTATTCCTCTCTCCTCTCGTCCGCCGCTGGGAAGCCTCGAGCAGGGAAATCGCCCGAAGCCGGGCTCAGCCCCGCACGCGCGCCGGATCTATCCCGTACTTCCTCGCCTTATAGCTGATCACCCGCTCGGTCGTGCTCAATAGGCGGGCTGCCTTCGACCGGTTGCCCCGGGAGCTCTTGAGGGCATCCTCGATGATACTGCGCTCGAACGCCTCCACCGCCGAGCCCAGCGAAGTGCTCACCACGGTGCCGGTCGCTTCGGCGCTTTGCAGGGTGGGCGGTAGATGGTGGCCGTGAATGACCTCGCCGTCGGCCAGCAGGACCGCCCGCTCGATGGTGTTCTCCAGCTCGCGCACGTTGCCCGGCCAGTGGTAACTGGTAAGCATATCGATGGCCGGCGTGGAGATCCGCTTGATGGTCTTCAGGTGCTCCCGGGCGTACTTCTCCGCAAAGTGATCCGCCAGCAAGAGCACGTCCGCCTTTCGCGCCCGGAGCGGGGGAATCAGAATGGGAAACACATTCAGCCGGTAGTAGAGATCCTCCCGGAAGCTGGCATCCGCCAGCGCTTTCTCCAGATTCTTGTTGGTTGCCGCAATCACCCGCACGTCCACTCGCACCGGGTCCGTGCCACCCACCCGCTCGAACTCGCGCTCCTGCAGGACCCGGAGCAGCTTGACCTGAATGGCGGGACTGAGCTCCCCGATCTCGTCCAGGAACAGGGTACCACCGTGGGCCAGCTCGAAGCGGCCCTTCTTGCGGTTGTCCGCTCCGGTAAACGCGCCACGCTCATGACCGAAGAGCTCTGACTCCACCAGCGTCTCTGGCAGCGCGGCACAGTTCACCTTGATGAAAGGCTTCTTGGCGCGCGGCGAGTGATAATGGATGGCCTGGGCAATCAGCTCCTTTCCAGTTCCTGATTCGCCCCGAATCAGGACCGTCGTGTTGGTGCCGGCAACCCGCGCCATCTCCTCATACATCTGGCGCATTGGCCAGCTCGCCCCGACCAGGTTGGAGAAGTTGAACTTCTGCTGCAGCTCCTGGCGCAACTGGGCATTCTCGGACACCAGCTTCTGGCGTTCGGCCTCCAGCAACCGGTGAATGCGGACCGCCTGCGAGATCATCGACGCCACCACCCGGAGAAACTTGAGCAGCTTCTCGAATTCCCGTTCCGACCGGTATTTGAGTTCGATCGACAAGGTCCCCACCGACCGTCGATGCAGCAGCACCGGCACGCAGATGAAGCTGAACTCTCCGTGCCGCCGCTCATGCCGGCTGGCTGCGCGATGAAGAAAGCGGGAGTCCTGGCTGATCTGGGGCACGACGATCGGCTCCCCGGTGGCGGCGACTTCGCCGGTGATCCCCTCGCCTATCCGGTAGCGGGTCGACTGGCCCGGAAAGCTCAACCCGATGCCGGCTCGGATTTGAAGCTCGCCGGTGCGTTCATCGACCAAGGCCACCGCGCCCCGCACGGCACCACACCGGCGCCCTAGCGTGAGCAGTACCGCCGAGAGGCCGGCTTGCAGGGTGAGGTGGCCGGCCAGCGCCTGGCTCACATCCACCAGGGTACCCAGCTTGCGGGCTTCGCTGGTTTCACTATGCGGGCGCGACACGGCTTCCGCCTCAGGCTCGGCACCGTCCTCCCGAGTCTCGGGTGGGGGAAGCAACGCCGGCGGACGGACCGCGATCCGCCGGGTGCCGTCGGGCAGGGGACTCGTCATCATCGCTCCAGGGTCGGCGACGCTCTGGTGAGCGCCTGAGACCAGGTATGGTTCCTCGCGGGTGTCACAGCGCCCCCTGACGAAAGTGTGGATCCGGTAACAAAACGGCCCGCTCATGGGAGGAGCGGGCCGGATGCGCGATTCTAAGCGACCTTATTGTGACCCGAACTCCATCATCCCCGGTGCGTGCCGCAGGGGCACCCCGGGTTGAGTGGATTGCCCGGACCGCCGGCCAGGGTCGTCTCCAGTACTGTCATGGAAGGTTGGCTCTTCGAATCGTGTTGCATCACCATCTCCCGTGGGCTGCGCATCGTTCTCAAACGCTAGGCGCAAGCTATGATACCACTGATAGGGTGTCAAGCCGAAAGTGTACTGGAAGCGCGATCAGGCGCGCGTTCCTACAAATATGTCGAAATATTGCGTGACAGTCGCATAGTTTAGTGCATTTCTTGCACGCTCGGACCGCCGTCCATGCTCCCTTCCGGTCGTATTCACGCCGGCGGTGCAGCGGCGACCGGACCGCCACCCGAAGTCGCACCGGCTTTCGACGAACGCGGCAGGGACTCGCGCCGGGACGTGCCCAACAGTATGATGGGTCGGATCTCCCAACTCAATCCACGTTTTACTCCGGCTGAGGGCCTCTGGCCCACCGCATTCTCGTAGTCGACGACGAGCCCATGGTCCGGGCCTTGATCACCCGGGCTCTGGCGGACGATGGCTTCGAGGTTGTTGCAGTCGCCGACGGCCGCGCGGCATTGGACGCGGCACGCACGGCTCAGGCTGGGTTCGATCTCATCGTCACCAACAACTATATGCCCGGCCTCAGCGGCCCCGAGCTCATTGCCCGGGTGAGGCAGGACTTTCCCACTCTCCCGATTCTCCACGTGGATGATGTCTCCCGGCGTGGCCGGATAGGCGAACTTCCCTCCGACGTTCCCACCATCTACAAACCATTCAGCGTCGCGGCACTTCGAGCCGCCGTTCGGGGGCTGCTGTCGCGTCACTGACCGACACGTAAACTGTGGCGGACCGCGGAGAAGCAGTCGTGGAAACTGCCACATCGTCCGCAGCGTACCCGGAGTAACGGCTCGCCAGAATCACCTATCCCTTTGCCAGTTCTGATCTTAAATAGTGGCCTGGGACCTGCTTCCGTCGGCTCGCGCGCGTTCCAACCAGCCACCCTGGGGGGCGTCTGACCGGCAAGGCACAGTTCATCACTAAATACGCCGGGGTTTTGCGCCTGGACACCGTCCGGAGCAAAATCCTGGTCTTTGCCCTTCTGGTGACCCTGGTCCCCTCCGGTCTCACCGCGTGGATCTCCTACACCCAAAACCGCAGGTCCCTCGAGGGGAAGATCTCTCAGGAGCTTCTGAGCTCCAGCGGCCAGGCCGCCCGGGAAATGGACGTCTGGCTCAAGGAGCGTCTCTACGACCTGAAGGTGTTTGCCAGCTCGTACGAAGTCTCCGAAAACATGGCTCGGAGGGCGAAGACCTCGCCCCGACGCGGGCGACTCAATGACTATCTCAGCTCGGTCCGGGACCGGTTCAAGGAATACGAAGAGCTGATGGTGCTCGATGCTGACGGGCGGATAGTGGCAACCGCCCCGCGGCAGGTTCGCGCTCTGCGGCTGCCTCCCGACTGGTCAAAGGAGCTGAGCGCTAGCGGTGCGGTGGTCGGCCAGGCTTCCTGGGACCAGACGCTGGGCAAAGGGATTCTTCTGGTTGCGGTACCCATTCAGCGCGGCGAGGGTCGAATCCTGGGTGTCCTTGCGGCGCGGCTCAACCTGAGAGGCGCCGAAAAGGGTCTCCGCGCCTTCTCGCCGCGGGACGGTGAGGTGTATCTCATGACCACCACCGGCACCTTGATTGTTGGCTCGGCGGAGAGCTCGGCGGACCTGATGCAGAAAGCGATGAACCCGCGGGTACTCGACCGGCTCAAGGCGCGCGAAGGCCGGGTGGTGACGTACGAGAGTCTGGCTGGTCACGAGGTGGTAGGGAGCCTGAAGCGGGTGCCCCGCACCCGCTGGGCGGTAGTCTCCGAGGTGCCGGCCGACGCCGCCTACTGGCAGGTTCGCCGTTTCCGCAACCTCACTCTCATGGTCGTAGCCGGCCTGCTGCTCGGGGTGGGCGCCATCGCGTACCGTCTCGGCGTCCTCATCGTTCGCCCACTGGAGCGCCTGATCAAGGGCGCAGCGGAAGTGGCGGAGGGCGATCTGGCCGTGGACCTTCCGGCCGCCAAGGGCGAGGTGGGCGACCTGACCGAGGTGTTCAACCACATGGTCGGGCGGCTCCGGCAGGGGCGCCAGGAGCTCGACGCCATGAACGAGCGCCTGCTGAAAAAGAACGAAGAGTTGGAGCTCCTCTCTACCTCCGATGCGCTGACGGGGCTGCATAACCGCCGCGAGCTCACCCAGCGATTGACGGTGGAGCTTTCCCGCTCCTATCGGGAGAAGACCTCCTTCACCGTGCTCATGGCCGACGTGGACGAGTTCAAGAAGTACAACGACGCCTACGGCCACCCCGCGGGAGACGAGGTCCTCAAACGGGTCGCCAACATTCTCCTGAGCTGCACCCGGGCCGTTGACTGTACCGCGCGCTACGGGGGCGAGGAGTTTGCGGTATTGCTCACCGGTACGTCGGGCGACGAGGCGCTGGAAGTGGCGGAGCGGATCCGCTCCCGGGTGGCGGAAAGCGAGTTTCCCGGCCGGAAGATCACGTTGAGCATCGGAATGGCCGAGTTTCCACAGGATGGCTTTACTGCTGACGTGGTGGTCTCGAACGCGGATGAAGCCCTGTACGAGGCCAAGCGTGGGGGCCGGAACCGGGTGGTCCGGGCGGGACCGAAGTCGAGCAGGCCGGCAGAAAAGAAGGTCTGACTAGTCCCGGGTGACCAGCTTCCGGAAGATCCAGCCACCTCGTCCGCTTCCGTCGGTAATCCGGATCCATTCGTCCACGTAGGAGTAGCCGGTCAAGGCATCTCCCGGCTCTACCGAAAAGGCCAACGGCGTGCTCACCGCGGGGCCCTCACGAACGTTTCCAGGGCCCACGGCTCGGAGCGGAATCGGGAGCGCGAAGGGCTTCTCTCCCGGCCGATCCGTACCCCGCTCATCTGCCGCTAGCCGGCCCCGTCCCGCTGCCGCCTGGCTCTTTGCCTGAGTGGCGAGGTATAACGCCCCGCCATAGTTCTCCTGGTCGAACTCGGTGGCGGCCTCCTTGAGCAGCTTCACCGCCTGCGCCGCCTCGGGTCCTGACTCCGCCCCAGCGCTCTTCAATGACTGCAGCGCCACCTCCGCCTCGGCAATGCCAGAGGCCGCCTCGGCCCGGGTCGCGAGGGTCTGGAGCTTGGCCATGGAGCGAACCACTTCCTGTCGGGCTTCTTCCAGCTGGGACTGCAGCTCGTCCACCTGGGCTTCCTTCCCCATGAGGCTGAGCTCGAGCCGGGCGACTCGCCGTTCCAGGTCGGCGCGAGCGGCCATGGACATCCTGGCGGAGCGCCATGCCGCCGGACTGGGGGCGTCGTCGACTGGCTTTTTCGGGGCACACCCGGGCGCCAGAAGGATCGCCAGGATGAGTGGATTGATGCGCATGCGCTCGTGGCTCCTCGACGTACACCTGAACAGCCAGGTGGGCCGCTCGCTAGCTCTAAAACGTTCGGGAACGGATTGCGCAACCAGGGAGACCAGTAGCGCCAGGCCCTGTCACCCTGCAATTCAGGGGCCTGACCGGCGGGAAGTTATACCAGAAGTGGGGGGAGGACGCCAGGGCGGAGAAAACCTTCAATGCGAACGGCGGGAGTTGAACCCGCACCCCTTACGGGACAGGATCCTAAGTCCTGCGCGTCTGCCAGTTCCGCCACGTTCGCGTGCGTTTAATCGTAACATCTTACGTCACCGAGCGCCGGCCGCCCGACCTTCAATGTGCTGTTTCGTGCTATTAACTGAGCCTCACTACGGAGTAGCGCCCGGCGGTGCAGCAGAAAGGCCTTCAGCTACGATGGACGCAATTTCATTGGGTCTCACGCCAGAAAAGAGGACGCCTAAGGTCAGCTTCATGACGGCGTATGGTCCAGGAGAGCTCTCTCTGTCCCCCTCTCCAGGATCCTTCGACCGCGAAGCAGCGTCTCCAGGGCTTGAAGACGGTCGACTGGTCTAAGAAGAACAAGGACTGGGAGGGCGTCTGCATTGTGGCGAACTCGGTGGTCTCGAATCGGCAGGCCCGATTTGCTACCAAGGTCTACCTGAAGCGGCATCTCGGTCTCGTCCTGAGTGACGCCGAGCGGCGGTCGCTGCCGACCCACCTGCTGGTCGAGGTGGTGGCCTAGTTCACGGCCATGGTAGCCCTGCTGGTCGGTGGGGCTGCCATGGCATTCACCGTATACAGCTTGGAGATGACCACAATGCCAAAGTCCACCAGGAATACCGGAAAGCATTGGACACCGTAGGAAGGAAAGCAGCTGAAGGACCTAGCCAATGGCAACACCCCGACTCGCGTGATCGGGTTGAAGCTCGGACGTACAGAAGACGGGGTGCGGTACAAGGCGGCGGAGAAGGGGGTCTCGTTGAGGCCGACGAACCAGTCGCCGTATAACCGAGGGAAGAAGTAGAGTAGCTCAGACCGGCCATCGAAGTGCCAGTCGCGCCCCGCTTCAAGTCGAGCGGGGCGTTTTTTATAGCGGAAACCGCCGGCTGGGCTGGTCGGACATTGGCTCTTCAGGGTTGAAGATACTGAATGAGTCTAGCGTGATACTGCGTGCTGGGCATCTGTCAGTTCTGACAGTGGTTGATTGGCCATGCACGCTCGGCGCGAGCCCTGGACTAAGGTACACTGTCCCGGCGCTGCGCTCCGGCTGAAGTTGGAGCACTTCTTTCTGCGCAGTTTGGAGGTCAAAATGTTTCCGCTCATACGCATCGCACTCGGAGCCGTGCTGGGGACGCAGCTTGCGGCAGGGTCCGGTCATGAACTTTCCCAGACCACGCTGGCCTTCCGGTTCCCCGACGGGAAGAAGATGAATGTCGAGGTCGCCGGCACTGCGGCTGCCCCGATGGTGAAGGGAACGGCGGAGGTCGAATACCGGGAGGGACGATCGACCATCAAGCTCAGTGTCGATAAACTACCCGACCCGCGCAGCGTTGGTGCGTTCAATACGACCTATGTCGCCTGGGTAATCAGGGGGGACGAGGTGGTGGAGAGGCTGGCCGAGATTCCGGTGAGGAAGGAAGATATCCTGGGATCGACGCCGGCGCGCATGTTCGGCCTCATCATCACGGCCGAGCCTTATGCTACCGTGAAACTGCCGTCGCCAGTGGTCGTGGCGGACCTGAATGCCTCGGATCGGCCCGATCCCACGTTGCAGTCCAGCCTGATCAACTATAGCGGTGACACGGGAAATCTGTACCAGGGTTTATCGGATGCCTCGGCGACGCCCGACTCGGTGACTCCACTGGTGGTGCTGGGTGCCCGCCGGTCGGTGGCCATCGCCCGGAAGGCCCACGCCGATCGCTACGCCCAGGCGGAGGTCGGCATGGCTGCGGGCCGGCTTGATTCCCTGGAGAGTGCGTGGAGCAAAAATCCGAAGGATGAACAGCGGTACTCGGAGCTCGCCAGAGAAACGATGCGGCTGGCCGAGGTCGCACGGCGGCTTGCCACCGACCGAGGGGAGCAGGCTCGGCAGCTGGCGAAGCTGGAACAACAGGCGCTCGATAGCGCATCCAGGGGCGCGGCGCTGGCGCGGGCGGATAAGGATCGGGAGACCCAGAGTCGGGTGGACGTAGAGACCCAGGCCGGCGAGGTCCAAGCGCGGCTCTTCAGATCGGTTTCGACCTTTCTGGAGACTCGCCAGGAGCCCCGTGGGATGATCGCCACTCTGGCTGGCGTCAGCTTCCAAAAAAACAAAGCCACCCTCAAACCAGTTGCTCGAGAGAAGCTGAGCAAGCTGAGCGGTGTTCTCCTTGGCTATCCGGGCGACTACAAGCTCGCTATCGAGGGCCACACCGATTCGGTGGGCTCTGACCTCCAAAACCAAAAGCTTTCGCTGGCGCGGGCCAAGTCTGTAAGGGACTACTTCGTGCTGCAGGGAATCCCAACCGAGCGCATCTCGTCAACCGAGGGGCTCGGCCGGACCAGCCCTGCAGCGCCCAACGACACCCCAGCCAACCGGGAGAAGAACCGGCGGGTCGATATCGTCATCGAGCAGGGCAGCCGATGAAGGAGCGGCTGAACGGATCGGGAGCAGAGCTATGCGGAGCACCCGCGGCCTTCACCAGCCCCTGGCCGTCACTCTACTGCTGGGCGGGTGCGCTCGATGTCTTTTGGATCGGTGTTTGTGTACACAAGAGGCTTCCTTAGGGGGAAGCCTTACGATAGGGAAAAGCCAGCTACTGGTCGACCATTACCGACCTGTCATGAACAACGTGCTGGAGGGATGTGCCGTTAACGTGCTACTTACTTTCGGCGGGAACCAACCGGAGGTGTTGAGAGGGCTTCTCCGCCATGCGATTTCGGGGGCCTTGACCTACCTACACTGCTTTTGCTAGAGACGGTGCGGGTCCTAAGTCCTGCGCGTCTGCCAGTTCCGCCACGTTCGCGTGACCCTAGTATAAGCGGCAACGGTCTCAGGAGTATCGTTCCCGGGCCCACTCCTCAAAGAGCTCATCGCAGTAGTCATTGTTCGACGAGTTGGTGGTTTTGACCCTTCGGCCGTCCGGCAACACCGCAAAAGCACAGAACTGAGCCACCGTCGGCTTCGCGTTGGGGCCGGTGCAGGCCGGCACGGCCGTCTGATTCACCGCGACCCAGACCGACTGGCCCGGATGGGTTTGCTGCCAATAAGCGCACCTGCCGCCCACATCGGGGTCCACTTGCAGCCCGCGAGGCTGGACGACGATCCGGGAGGCGGCCACCGCGGCGGCGGCACTGGGACGGACGTACTGCCAGGGCGTACAGCTTGCATCCGGCAGCGCTCCCTCGTGTTCAGCGGTGACGCAGGAGACCGCCTGGACCGTCTGACCAGCGGTGGGCAAGGGCAGGTAGAGCGTGTCGGCGAGCTGGCCGGCCTGCTGAATCGAAACCAGGCTGTCAGGGGGCTGCTGGCGCACCACTTTGACGCGAATGGAATCCGGGGCGCCGGCCGGTGCCGCAAGCGTCAGGTCCCAGGAGACGACCACCTGAAGCGAGTCCCCCGTTTCCGACACCGCGGAGCGTACTTCCGTGGCCTCCGAGAGGCTCGGCAGTGCCAGGTGCTGGGGGCGATGACTGAGGTAGCCGTCCAGCATCAGCGCCGCGACCACGGCTCCAACGCCGGTGTAGATAGCCCAGTTTCGCACATTGGGCGGCGGCGGAGACTGGGGGAGCTCAGGTACCGTTCGCCGTCGGCGAATGGTCTTGACCTTGACTTCAGGTTCCATCGAGAGAGCGCCTCGAGATGAACGAGCTCATTGCAGCACCTCAGGGCCCTGGTCGAAGACGATGTCCACGGGGATGCCCTTCGATCCTAATCTGGCCAAGTCCTGCTGCAGCTGGGTCGACAGCCTTCCGCGCTCGGCCATGAAGCGGGTGACCCCGGCGTAGTCCCCGTTTCCCTGAAAGCGCAGGATCTTGCCGGCCATCTCATCCACTGCCGCTCGCATTTTGGGGAAGTTGACCCGGTACCGGCCGCTTGCCGAGTCCCGGGTAAAGGCTCCCCGTTCCTCGAAGAACGAAAACTGCGAGGCGTTGGCCCGGCCATGCGCGTTGGATGCGCCGAACCGGATGGAGCGAAAGATGCTCGCCAGGAAAGTGACGTAGTTGTCGTCCAGATCCTGTCCCTTGAGTTCCCCCCGCTGGTGCAGCCTGGTAATCATGTAGAGGCCCAGGATGTCGGCCTTGCCCTCCTCCAGCGCAGCGTGCTGCTCCTTGAGTGCCTCCCGCACCGTGCCCTTGCCGTTGATGGTGTTCTTGATGCCGAGCCCGTGTGCTACCTCGTGGAACATGACGTTGGAGAAGAACGCGTCGAACTTGATGTGCCCGAGCTGGTCCTCAGCGATCAGCTCATCGCCGATGGGCATGAGGATCTTGTCGAACTTGGCCTGCATCGAGTTCTTGAGCTGGAGCCGCCGGGTTCCCTTGCGGAGCTGAACCTCTTCGTCGTTGGGCAGGTTGATGGCGATGGTCTTGGAGCCGGCGTTGGCGTCGCCCGCGTAGTAGACCGCATCGTAGGCATTGAGGTCGGAGTCGGTCCCCGGCCTCTCCCGCTTGTAGGCCGGCGCAACCGGAAGCTCACGCTGCAAGCTGGGCAACATGGCGGCGTAGCGGGCCAGCCGCGCGCTCCAGTCCTTGTCTTTGACCAGCACGAAAGCCTCGTGCGACGTCTTATAGCCGAAGAGCTCGTCTTCATAATTCTCAATCGGTCCAATCGCGACGTCGATCGTGTTGTTCTTCATCTCCAGCCAGGCCATATCGCTCGGCCGGTAGTCGTCGGTTTCCAGGGCGCGGGCCCGCAGCTCGAGGTACCGGCGAAGACCGGGATCTTCGGCCAGCCGTGACGCTTCCCTGAGCTTGGCGGCGGCCGGTCCCACCCGGTCGGCGTAGGCCTGGTGATAGGGAACGGCAACCAGTCCCCCCTTAGAGTCTCGCCGAATGACGGTATACTGGCTCCGCAGCGCGCGCCCTGCCGACCCCGACTTTTGGGCGGCAGCTTCGAGCTCCTCCTTCGTCATATCGGGAGGATAGAACCCGGCCCCTTTGGGCTTGGGACCCACCCTCTCCACGAATGGAGCGTTGTCGGCCAGCCGGTCCCACGGGCCGTAGTTGATGTCCGCGTATCGCTGCACGGCGGGATCGGGGATGCTGCGGAGGAGGGAGTCACGGTTTCCGTAGGCCTGGCGCCAGAAGATGGCGTCCATGGAGCGGGCGGCCTCGATGAGAAGAGGAATCATCCGACGCTCGTTGTCGCTCAGCTTGCCCAGATCGGTGGTCAAACGGACCGTGGTATACTGGGCGAGCTTCTCCTCGATTGGCGCGTTGGTCTTGGGGGGAGCACTGGCCCCGGCCTTGGGGGGCTCCTTCTGGCAGGCTATCAGTCCCGCTCCAAGACCCGCTGCCAGTGTCCAGGTTATACGATTCGCCATTCCGCTTCTACCTCCCCTCCAGCTCCCGCTCGCCCGGCGTATGCCGTTCCGCGCGCCCCGTCCCAGGGTGAGACTTGGCCTCCAGGAATCGCTCACCCTTGAGTCGGACATAGGTGACGAACTGGTCGTACTCATCCTCTGATAGCGCGTTGGCGATCGCGGGAATCAAGCCCTTGACCAAGGTGATTCGCTCCTCCAGCGCGAGCGTGTTGGCCTGATCTACCAGCGAGCGGATGACGGGGTGATTCATCCAATCGGTCTCTTCGCTGGTGGTCATTGAGCGCACCTCCGGGCTGGTGAGTGGGGCAATTGGGCTATTCGCTGGCCGTAGTGGCGAGAGAGACGATTTCGAGGACGCGATCGAGCTCGACCAGGAGGTGGGCCACGTCGTGGAAGACGGCGCGTGCACCGGCCTCGAGCAGCGCTGCTTCGCTGGTCCCTCCCGACAACACGCCAATGAAGACCACGCCTGCGGCCAGGCAGGCCTGCGCGTCGTAGACCGTGTCGCCTATCATGGCGCATTGGGCCGGGGACAGACCCAGCTTCTCCACGGCGGCGACGACCACGTCAGGATCCGGTTTGCTGGAGCCGGCGTCGGTCTTGGTAACCACGACGTCCACCATACTTCGCAGGTCGATGCCGGCGCTGGCCAGCGTAGCGTCGAGATGCTTGTCGTCACTCGACGTGGCAAGCGCAGTCCGGATGCCCCGGTTCTTCAGGGCGCGAAACAGCTCCGGCACGCCCGGGAAGACCCGAAAATGCTCCCGCTTGGCGATAGCGAGAAATTCGTCCTTCTGCGCCCGCCGAAGGGCATCGCCATGGCGCTTCTCAGCTTCCTCGCCCAGGATCGAAGGAACCAGCTTGTCCCCGCCCTTGCCGATCTCGATCATGATCCGCTCGGTAGGAACATCATAGCCATACCGCTTGAAGGCTCGGCGCCAGGCTTCCACGTGGGCGGCATTGGTATCGACCAGGGTGCCATCGATGTCGAAGATCATTCCTTTCACAGTCATGCTCCAAGTTAGTCGAAAAACGAGAAGGACGGGAAAGAGGGGAAGGGCGGAGCCCAAGGATGCGAAAGGCAGAACAGAAAGGACGGGATGGCAAGGAGACTCTTCTGTCTCCCTCCTTCCCGTCCTTTCCGTCATTCCAAACCTTCCACCTACTTATCGCTCAGCCGGATCCTCTCCACTCGCCGGCCCTGCGCCCGCGGATTGTAGACCCCCAGCGTCACGATGCTGCCGGGTTTCTCGGACTTCAACGCGTTCCGGAGATCAGCCTCGGTGCGCACCTCCTTGCCCTCGACCGAGAGAATGATGTCGGGGCCGTTGCGCTGCGGGTCGTCGTACAGCGTCTCCCAGGACGGGCCCCCCGGGGTCACGTCGGTGACCACCAGGCCGCGCATGCTGGAGGGTAGCTGAAGCTGTTGGGCCACGTCCGGCGTCACCGGCTCCACGGTGATGCCGAGCCGGTTCATGGCAGAGCCACCGGTAGCTCCCGCTTCGTCCGAGTCGCCCTGGTCGGCCGCCGCCAGCTGCGGCTGGTCGTTGAGGGCCTGCAGCTTCACGTTGAAGGTCTTACGGACTCCGCCCTTGCGGGCCACCTCGACCTTCACCATGTCGCCGGGTTTGCGGAAGCCGATCACCTGCTGCAGCTGGCCGACCCGCTCCACCGGCTTCCCATCCACCGCGATGATGACATCGCCGGGCATGATTCCGGCGGCCTTGGCGGGCGAGTCGTCGCTGGGAATGTCCTTCACCACTACGCCGCGGATTTCGGGCAGCCCTACGTAGGCGGCATCGTTCAAAGTCACATTGTCGATCGACACTCCGAGCGCCGCGCGGTGGACCGAGCCGGTCTCGATGAGCTGGTTCATCACGGTACGCGCGAGGTTGATCGGGATGGCAAAGCCATAGCCGGAGTAAAAGCCGGTCTCACTTGCAATGGCCGAGTTGATGCCGATGACCTCGCCCCGCACGCTGACCAGCGGTCCCCCCGAGTTCCCCGGGTTGATGGCCGCGTCGGTCTGAATGAAATCCTGAATGCTCCCCTGGCCCCGGCCCGGTAGTCCCGCGAGCGCCCGTCCCTTGGCGCTCACGATTCCGGAGGTCACCGTGAAGGTCAGACCCTCACCCAGCGGGTTTCCGATCGCCAGGACCCATTCCCCGACCCGGGCGTCGTCGCTGTTGCCCAGCGCGATGGGTGGCAGGCCCTTGGCATCGATCTTTACCACGGCGACGTCGGTGTTGGGATCGCTGCCGATAACCTTCGCCTTGAACTCGCGCCGGTCGAGCAGCCGGACCGTTACGACCTCGGCGCCTTCCACGACGTGGTTATTGGTCAGGATGTAGCCGTCGGGAGACACGATGAACCCCGAACCACTGCCTTGCTCGATGTCAGGCTGCGAATGAAAGCGCGGGAAGAAGCGCTCCATGCCGGGGGGGACCCGCTGTTTAGTGGCCTGCTCGGTTCGCTGCGACCGGATATACACGACCGCGGGCTTCACGTGCTCGGCGACGGCCGCAAACGCCTCACTGAGCTCCTGGAGCGGCCGGGCAGCCGGAATGGAAGGAGCGGGGACCTGGGCTATGGTCGTGGCCGTATGGGCCTGCTCCTGCGCGGAGGATCGATTGGGGAGGTCGAGCAAACCGGCAAACAACAACCCCAGCGCGAACGCCAGGGCCACCAATCCCCCGAACTTCAACCAGTTAAGTGAGCGTGCGGACATCGAGCGGTCCTTCGAAAGCGTTGGGGTGATGCTGCCTCAGGGTAATTTAACAGTACAGGAAGGAGGTATGGTGAGTTTCGGCCTAAGGTTTGTCACCCTGAACGAAGTGAAGGGGCCGGAACTGCCTTGGCCCCTTCGTACTAAGCCCGAGGCTTCGGCCCCTTCGCTCGCTGCGCTCACTCGGGGTGACCTCGGGGGCAAAGCCCCCTCGGTCACTTCTTCTCGTCTACGATCTCGTAGTCAGCATCGACCACGTCGTCCTTGGGAGCTTGTGGCTCACCACCCCCACCCGGGGGTGTGTCGGGACCGTTACCAGATCCGGCCCCGTCTGGCTGGCCCGGTCCACCACCACCGCCTGCGGCTCCGGCCGCCTGATACAGCGAGGCTCCGGCCGCCGAGTAGGCCTGGTTGAGCTCGTCCAGCGCCCGCCGGATGGAATCGACGTCCCCACTGCGGAGCGCCTGCCGCCCGCCTTCCAGCGCCGCGTCCAACCGGGACTTGGCATCTGCGGGGAGCCGGTCGGCCCATTCCTTACTGTCCTTCTCGACCCGATATACCAGGCTGTCCAGCTGATTCCGGGCTTCGATTTGCTCCCGGCGAGACTGGTCTTCCTGGGCATGCTGCTCCGCGGCCTTGACCATGCGGTCGATCTCGGCATCGCTCAGGCCACTTGAGGCCTCGATCCGGATCTTCTGCTCCTTGCCGGTGGTCTTGTCCTTGGCGGCCACGTGCAGGATGCCGTTGGCGTCGATGTCGAAGCCGACTTCCACCTGAGGCATGCCCCGTTGCGCCGGCGGGATGCCGGTGAGCTGGAACTTGCCAATGGTGCGATTGTCCTGCGCCATCTGCCGCTCGCCCTGCAGCACGTGGATCTCGACCGTAGTCTGGTTGTCCTCCGCGGTGGAGAACACCTCCGACTTCTTGGTCGGGATGGTGGTGTTCCGCGGAATCAGGACGGTCGTCACCCCACCGAGGGTCTCGATGCCCAAGGAGAGCGGGGTCACGTCGAGCAGCAGCACGTCCTTCACCTCGCCACCCAGCACGCCACCCTGAATGGAGGCGCCGATGGCCACCACTTCGTCGGGGTTCACCGACTTGTTTGGGTCTTTACCGAAGTAATCCTTGACGATCTGCTGGATCTTGGGGATGCGGGTCGAGCCACCCACCAGGATGACCTCGTCGATCCGCTTGGGATCGAGGCTGGCATCCTTCAACGCCTGCTGCATCGGCGGGATGGTCCGCTGGATCAGGTCGTCCACCAGCTGCTCGAACTTGGACCGGGTGAGGTTCATGTTCAGGTGCTTGGGACCCGACTGATCCGCCGTGATGAACGGCAGGTTGATGTCCGTCTGGTTGACCGTCGACAGCTCCATCTTGGCCTTTTCCGCGGCTTCCTTCAGGCGCTGGAGCGCCATCGGGTCCTTGGAGAGGTCGATCCCCTGATCCTTCTTGAATTCGGCCACCAGCCATTCGATCAGCCGCTGGTCGAAGTCGTCGCCGCCCAAGTGCGTGTCGCCGTTGGTACTCTTGACCTCGAACACGCCTTCGGCCAGCTCCAGCACCGAGATGTCGTAGGTGCCGCCGCCGAGGTCATAGACCGCGACCTTCTCTTCCTTCTTCTTGTCCAATCCGTAGGCCAGCGCCGAGGCGGTGGGCTCGTTGATAATGCGAACGACATCCAGCCCGGCGATCTTGCCGGCATCCTTGGTGGCCTGCCGCTGGGAGTCGTTGAAGTAAGCCGGTACGGTGATGACGGCCTTCTCCACGGAGTAGCCGAGGTAGTCCTCCGCGGTCTGCTTCATCTTCTGGAGGATCATTGCCGAGATCTCGGGCGGCGAATAGCGCTTGCCCTGGATCTCTACGGCGGCCATTCCGTTGGGTCCCTCAACCACTTTATACGGGAGCCGCTTGATCTCGTCCTGCACCTCGCTGAAGCGGCGGCCCATCAGCCGTTTGATCGAGAAGATGGTCTGCTTGGGATTGGTCACGGCCTGGCGCTTGGCCACCTGGCCCACCAGCCGCTCGCCGTCCTTGGTGAATGCCACTACAGAGGGGGTGGTACGCCCACCCTCGGCGTTGGGGATGACTACGGGGTCCCCACCCTCCATGACTGCCACAACCGAGTTGGTTGTGCCCAGATCGATGCCGATGATTTTGGAAGCCATGTCGACTCCGGATGCTCAAGTGTTCTGCGGACGAGAATCTGCCATCCGCGTGGATGGCAGGCGGGGGAGCAAGTGCCGTACCGCCCTTAGCTGCCGTTTTGGCACATATTCCAGCGGAGGCAGGCGTGATATGGCTCACGACGCTCCTCCTCCTCGACGCATAAGCTAGATCCGCGGTGGCAAGCAGTTACGCAGGTCGTCGGGCGGCTCCGTGATCGATGTGAGGTCATCCAACTTTGAGGAGGTAGCCATGCTGTGGACGATCTTCGTGATACTCCTGGTGCTGTGGCTGCTGGGGGTCGTCACGTCCTACACCCTGGGAGGCTTCATCCACGTCCTCCTGGTGATCGCTGTGATCATGGCGGTCATGCAGCTGATTCAGGGCAGACGAGCGTTGTAGCAGGCTACTGGTCTATTAGGCTAGTGGCCATTGGCTCTAGGAGACGGCTCCATATTGAGGCGAATAATCAGCGGAGTAGTAACCCCAGCGAAGCAATACCGAAAGCCAATGGTCACTAGCCTTTAGCCGCCAATGCCGAAACCAAAGATCCGCAACGAGAAGAAAGTGCGCTACGCCGTGGTCGGCTTGGGGCACATTGCCCAAGTGGCCGTCCTCCCTGCCTTTGCTCATGCCCAAAATTCCGAGCTGGTGGCACTCATCTCCGACGATCCCGAGAAGCTGGGGCAGCTGGGCCGGCGGTATAAGGTCAAGGGCCGATTCTCCTACGACCAGTTCGAAGAGGGTCTCCGGAGCGCCGCGGTGGACGCGGTTTATATCACTCTCCCGAATCACTTGCACCGGGAGTACGCCGAGCGGGCCGCACGGGCTGGGGTACATGTCCTGGTGGAAAAGCCGATGGCAGTCACGGAGGACGATTGCATCTCCATGATCCGGGTGGCTCGGGAGAATGACGTGAAGCTGATGGTCGCATACCGGCTTCACTTCGAAGAGGCCAACCTGAGGGCGATCGACCTGGTCCAGAGCGGACGCCTGGGCGACGCGAGGCTATTTGACTCGGTCTTCACCATGACGGTGAAGGAAGGCGACATACGCCTCAACCCGCGCGAGCTCGGTGGAGGCACGCTCTACGACATCGGCATCTACTGCATCAACGCCGTCCGCAACCTCTTCGGCGCCGAGCCGATGGAGGTGGTGGCATTCAGCGCCAACAATGGCGACCCCCGCTTCCTTCAGTGCGAGGAGTCGACCAGTGCCATCCTAAGATTCCCCGGGCGGGAGCGGCTGGCGAGCTTCACCTGCAGCTTCAATGCTACTGACGTCTCCACCTACCGAGTCGTTGGAAACAAAGGCGAGCTGGTGATGGATCCGGCGTTCGAGTACGCCGAGCCACTGAAGCAGCGGATGACGATCAACGGCCGGACCCGGCAGCGCACCTTCCCTAAGCGGGACCAGTTTGCTCCTGAGCTGGTCAGCTTCTCCGAGTGCATCCTGACCGGCGCGGTCCCGGAGCCATCGGGCCTGGAGGGTCTCGCGGATGTGCGGGTGATACGGGCGCTGTACCGTTCGGCCGACACCGGGCAGCCGGTAATGCTGGAGCCTTTCAGCAAGGAAGATCGGCCTTCGCTGGATCAAGAGATCAGGCGGCCGGCGGTGAGAAAACCCCAGCTGGTAAACACCGAGTCGCCTTCCGAGTAGCACGCCCGGCTCAACTATATTGAGCCATGTTCCCCTACCGAGACGACAATCCGACGCTGGCGACACCCATCGTCACGTTGCTGGTGATCGCGGTCAACGTAGTGATCTGGGTGTTGGTGCAGGGGATGGGCAGCGAGCCTAACCTCTCGCGGTCGGTGTGCGAGCTCGGATTAATCCCCGGCGAGCTCCTCGGCCGTCTGCCCGATGGCTTCTCGGTTCCCATGAGCGACTCGACCGTCTGCGTGATCAACGGCCAGCAGAGCTGGTTCACGCCGCTTTCCTCCATGTTCCTCCATGGCGGTTGGTTCCACCTCATTGGCAACATGTGGTTCCTCTGGGTCTTCGGGAACAACGTCGAGGACTCCATGGGCCACGCTCGATTCCTGGTCTTCTACCTCTTGTGCGGCATCGCTGCGGCGGCGACTCAGACCCTGGTCAATCCCGCGAGTGCGGTCCCCATGGTAGGGGCTTCAGGCGCCATCAGCGGCGTCATGGGCGCGTACGTGGTGCTCTACCCCCGCGTCCGGGTTCACGTGCTGGTCATCCTCGTCGTCTTCATAACCCGGATCGTGGTTCCGGCGTATCTCATGTTGGGCTACTGGTTCCTGCTCCAGCTGATCGGCGGCGGCCTGGCCCGGGGTGAGGGAGGGGTGGCGTTCTGGGCTCACGCCGGCGGATTCGTCGCCGGCGCGCTCCTGATCCACGTCTTCCGGGACCCGGAGCTGGTGGCGAAGCACCGAGCGCTGTCGCGGACGACGGAGGGGCTGGTATATCGAGAGCGGTAGGGAGGCGATAAGTTCCCCCCATGCCCGACGCACCCAGGCAGCGCACCCTCTCTCCATCTCCTGTCTCACCACTCGACGTACCGGTGGCACCCCGCAATCCGGGGATGCTGCTCGAGCGCGACTGGGTGGAGGACGTGCGGGTGAACCGAAGCGCCGTAGAGCGGCGGGCGGCGACTCTCAGGACCCGTCGGACGGTGAAGAAAGAGTGGCAGGCGGCGTGGCTGCTTCGGGCGGTGACCCTGATGGACCTCACCACGCTTTCCGGTGACGACACACCGGGCCGGGTTCGCCGTCTCTGCGCCAAGGCGCGGCGACCGGTGCGACTGGACCTGCTCCAGGCGATGCAAGCCGAGCAGCTCCCGATCAGGGTGGCCGCGGTGTGCGTGTACCATCAATTCGTCGAGACTGCCCTGGATGCGCTGGAGGGCTCGGGAATCCCGGTCGCGGCGGTATCCACCGGATTCCCGGCCGGACTCTCTCCCTTCGAGCAGCGGCTCGGCGAGATTCGCGCATCGGTGGCCAGCGGCGCCGAAGAGATCGACGTCGTAATCACCCGCGGCCATGTGCTCACGGAAAACTGGGGCGCCCTCTATGACGAGGTGCGCGCCATGCGGGAGGCCTGCGGGGATGCCCACATCAAGACCATCCTGGCCACGGGCGAGCTGGGCACGCTTCGCAACGTGGCCCGCGCGAGCCTGGTCTGCATGATGGCGGGGGCCGATTTCATCAAGACTTCGACCGGAAAGGAAAGCGTCAACGCCACCCTCCCCGTGGGGCTAGTGATGGCCCGCGCCATCAGGGGATACCGCGAGCGCACCGGCCACTTCATCGGGCTCAAGGCAGCGGGCGGAATCCGCACGGCGAGGGAGGCCCTCGACTGGCTGGCGCTGATGAAAGACGAGCTGGGCGATCGGTGGCTCCGACCCGATCTGTTCCGCCTTGGCGCCAGCTCTCTGCTCACTGACATCGAGCGCCAACTGGAGCACTTCGTCACCGGTCGATATTCAGCCGCACATCGGCATCCACAGGGGTGAGCGAGACCCGCATGGCATCCGTTCCCGAAATCTTCCAGACGATGGCTTACGGTCCGGCACCCGAGGGTGTAGGACCGGTGAACGAGTGGCTTGAGAGTCACAACCGGCGGTTTGGGTTGTTCATCGGCGGTACCTGGGTACCTGGCAAGGGCGAAACCTTCGAAACGTTGAACCCCGCCACCGGAAAGCCGCTCGCTCAGCTCGCGCAAGCCACGCCGGACGAAGTCGATCGGGCCGTACGCGCTGCCCGTAACGCTCAGCCCTCCTGGTGGGCACTCGGCGGACACGGACGGGCCCGCCACCTGTATGCCATCGCACGCCAGATCCAGAAGCACAGCCGCTTTCTTGCCGTGCTGGAATCGCTCGACAATGGCAAACCCATCCGGGAATCACGCGACATCGATGTGCCGCTCGTCGCCCGCCACTTCTATCATCACGCCGGCTGGGCCCAGCTGATGGAACAGGAGCTGCCCGGCCGGGAGCCGGTCGGCGTCATCGGCCAGATCATCCCCTGGAACTTCCCGCTGCTGATGCTGTCCTGGAAGATTGCGCCCGCCCTGGCGATGGGAAACACGGTGGTCCTCAAGCCCGCCGAGTTCACCTCGCTTACCGCGCTCCGATTTGCCGAGCTCTGCCAGGAGATCGGCGTACCCCCCGGTGTCGTCAATATCGTCACCGGCGACGGCCGGGCCGGCGCCGCCATCGTGAACCACCCGGAGGTGGACAAGATCGCGTTCACCGGGTCCACCGAGGTAGGACGAATCATCCGGACCGCCACCGCGGGGAGTGGCAAGAAGCTTTCCCTCGAGCTGGGCGGGAAGTCGCCGTTCATCGTCTTTCCCGACGCCGACCTCGACAGCGTGGTCGAGGGCGTCGTGGATGCGATCTGGTTCAACCAGGGCCAGGTCTGCTGCGCGGGGTCGCGGATCCTGGCTCAGGAAGGCGTGGCGGAGCGTTTGGTCGACAAGCTCAAGGCGCGGATGGAGACGCTCCGAGTGGGCAACCCGCTCGACAAGGCGGTGGACATGGGCGCCATCATCGCTCCAGTCCAGCTGGAGAAGATCCAGGAGCTGGTCCGGCGGGGCGAGGACGAAGGCGCGAGGCTGTGGCAGCCATCGTGGAGCTGTCCCCGGGAGGGTTGGTTCTTTCCGCCGACCCTCTTCACCGAGGTCTCGCCCGCGGCCACGATTGCGCAGGTGGAGATCTTCGGGCCGGTGGTGGTGCTGATGACCTTCCGCACCCCGGGGGAGGCGGTCGAGCTGGCCAACAACACTCGCTATGGGCTGGCGGCGAGCGTCTGGACGGAGAACATCAACCTGGCACTCGATGTGGCTCCCCAGCTCAAGGCGGGAACCGTCTGGATCAACTGCACCAACGTATTCGATGCCGCGAGCGGCTTCGGCGGGTACCGGGAGAGCGGATTTGGGCGGGAGGGAGGACGGGAAGGATTGCGGGAGTATGTGAAGTGGTGGGAAGGCGGTAAGGCGGTAGGGCGGAACGGCGGTAGTCGAAGTGATGGGCGGGGCGATCAGCCGGTAAAACCTGGTTTGAGCGCGGCGAAGGGTCGGAAGAGCAGTAAGGTACACCGTGCCGCTGCTGGCGAAGGTCCCACTGGCGTACCGCCTTACCGCCCTACCGCCTTACCGCCTATTGATCGCACCCCGAAGCTCTACATTGGGGGCAAACAGGTGCGTCCCGACTCCGGGTACAGCCTGCCGGTGCTCGATGCCGCAGGACAGCGGCTGGACGAAGTAGGGCAGGGGAATCGAAAGGACATCCGCAACGCGGTGGAAGCCGCGCACAAGGCGGCAGGGTGGGCGCGGGCCACCGGGCACCAGCGGGCGCAGGTGCTTTATTTCCTGGCGGAGAACCTTGCGGTGCGGGGCGAGGAGTTCTGCCGGCGGTTGGCAGCGTTCAGCGGCAATGGCGCCGCAGCAGAGCGCGAGTTCGCGCTCACGATCGAGCGGATTTACACCTACGCTGCCTGGGCCGACAAGTATGACGGGGCGGTCCACCACACGCCTTACCGCAACGTGACCCTGGCAATGCCGGAGCCTATCGGCGTGCTCGGTATCGTCTGCCCCGGCAGCTATCCGCTGCTCGGTTTCCTCTCGACCGTGCTGCCGGCGGTGGCCATGGGAAATACGGTCGTTGCGGTTCCTTCCACCTCCGCCCCACTCGCGGCGACCGACCTCTACCAGGTGCTCGACACCTCCGATGTGCCGGGCGGGGTGGTGAATATCATCACCGGCCAGGGCGAGGAGCTGGCCCGGGTCCTGGCCGCGCATGACGATGTGGATGGGATCTGGTACTTCGGCAGCGCCGAGGGGTCGGCTGAGGTGGAGCGCCTATCGGCAGGAAATATGAAGCGGACCTGGGTGGACCTGGGCCGCGGCCGCGATTGGACCGATCCGAGCGCCGCGGGAGAGGAGTTCCTCGAGCACGCTACTCAAGTAAAGAACATCTGGGTGCCGTACGGTGAATAAGACGGGAAGGACGGGAAGGACGGGAAGGTTTGGCACGGTAAGAGAGAATGGCGGTCAAGGCTGAGCCACTACCGACTTTTCATCCGCCACTTTCCCGTCTCCCGTCCTTCCCGTCCTTCTCATCCTCTCCCTCACCTCCCCGAGGGATGCCCGGCACGAGCCTCGCCGCGGTCCTCCGCATGATGTTTGATCGACCGGCCTTCCACCAGAAATACCACGTCCTCCCCAATGTTGGTCGCAAGGTCTGCCACCCGTTCCAGGTTGCGGCTCACCAGGAAGAGCTCCATGCCGGAGCCAATGGTGTGGGGGTCCTCCATCATGTGGGTCAAAAGAATCCGAAATACCGACCGATGTAAGGCGTCGACCTTGTCATCCCGGAGGCAAACCTCTCGTCCGGCGGCCGCGTCGCCCCGGATGAACGCCTCCAGGGCGTCGGAGAGCATGTCGCGCGCGAGGCGAGCCATCTCCACAATCTCAGGCTCCGGTGCTATAGGCCGGGCCTGATTGAGCCGCTCGGCCGACTGGGCGATGTTGACCGCGTGATCGCCCACCCGCTCCAGATCGTTGGCGATCTTCAGCGCCGACGTGAGCATTCGGAGGTCGCGCGCCATCGGCTGTTGCAGGGCAAGGAGGTTCACGCACTGCTCCTCGATCTCCACCTCCATGGCGTCGATCACCCGGTCGCCGGCGATGACCCGGCTGGCCTTTTCACTGTCCCGCTCCAGCAGAGCCTCCACCGCCAGGCCGAGGGCCGCCTCCGCCTCACCCGACATGGTGAGCAGGCGCACTTTGACGTGGCTCAGCTCGTCGTGGAAATGACGATGGACATCCACGCTCATCCGAACCTCCCGGTGATGTACGCTTCGGTGCGTTCGTGGGCCGGCTTGGTAAAGAGCCGCTCGGTCTCGTCGAACTCGATCAGCTCTCCCCGATCGAAGAAGCCGGTGAAGTCCGAGACCCTTGCGGCCTGCTGCATATTGTGGGTCACGATCACGATGGTGTAGTCCTGCTTGAGCTGGAAGATGAGCTCCTCGACCCGCTGGGTGGCGATCGGGTCCAGCGCGGAGCACGGCTCGTCCATCAGCAGCACCTCGGGCTGATTGCCCAGCGCTCGGGCGATGCACAGCCGCTGCTGTTGACCACCGGAGAGTCCCGTCCCGGGCTCATCCAGCCGGTCCTTCACCTCATCCCATAGCGCCGCCTGCCGCAGGCAACGTTCCACCACATCGGGCAGGTCCCGGCGGGTAACCAGGGCATTGAGCGCCGGTCCGTAGGCCACGTTGTCGAACACCGTTTTGGGAAACGGATTCGGCCGCTGGAAGACCATGCCCACCCGCTGGCGCAAGGAGACCAGATCGGTTCCCGGTCCGTAGGCTGAGGTGCCCTCCACCAGGATGTCGCCGTGGGATCGGACGCCTGGTATCAGGTCGTTGAGCCGGTTGATCGAACGGAGGAAGGTGGACTTCCCGCACCCGGACGGCCCGATGATCGCCGTCACCGACTTGCGCTCGATAACAAAGTTGAGATTCCGCAGCGCCTGGCGCGGGCCGTAGAAAAAGCTGAAGTCACGCACCTCGATAGCGGGGCTGCGGGGCAGCGAGGCAGCGGGGCGGTCCGCTTTCCTCACCGAGAGGATGTTTAGCGGCGCTGCTGCCCCGCGGCCCTGCGGCCCCGCTGTCCCGCTGATGGTCATCCGAACCTTCCGGTGATGTAGGCTTCGGTTTGCTCGTTCCTGGGGGCGGTGAATATCTGCCGGGTGGGCCCGGTCTCGATCATGCTGCCCAAGTAGAAGAAGGTCGTGGTGTCGGACACTCGGGCGGCCTGCTGCATGTTGTGGGTTACAATGATGATGGTGAACTCCCGTTTCAGCTCGAATAACAGTTCTTCGATCCGCTGGGTACCCTGGGGATCGAGCGAGGCCGTGGGCTCGTCGAGCAGGATCACCTCGGGAGACGGGGCGATGGTGCGGGCCAGGCAGAGCCGCTGTTGCTGCCCACCGGACAGTGCCATCGCGCTGGTCTTCAACCGATCCTTCACCTCGTCCCAGAGGGCCGCTTGCCGCAGGGAGCGCTCGACGATGCCGTCCAGCTGCGGCCGCGGCACCCGGCCATCCACCCGGAGTCCGGCGGCCACGTTGTCGTACACCGACATGGTCGGGAACGGGGTCGGCCGCTGGAACACCATGCCGATCCGCCGGCGCAGCTGCATGGCGTTCACTCGGGGAGAGTAAATGTCCTCGCCGTCGAGAAGAACCCGCCCCGTGATCCAGCCGTGTTCCGACAGCTCGTGCATCCGGTTGAGGGTGCGGAGAAAGGTGGACTTGCCGCAGCCGGAAGGTCCGATCAGAGCGTGCACCCGATCGGGCACGAAGCCGAGCGAGACCCCCTTTACTGCCGTGAACTTGCCGTACATCGCGGAGAGCTTGTCGGTCACGATCCGCGGGGTGGGACTTGGAGGCGCCTCCTGCCGCTCGGGGGGACGCAACACCAGAGGCTCAACCATTGAGACTAAACCGGCGGCGGATCGCCAGCCTGGCGCCCAGGCTCAACACGAAGACCACCATGATCAACACCAGAGCGGACGCCCAGGCATACTGGTGCCACTCCTCGTACGGGCCGGTGGCGTAGTTGAAGACGGTCAGCGGCAGCGCAGCCATCGGCTGGTTCAGATTGAAGCTCAGGTACTGGCTGCCGAGCGCGGTGAACAGCAGTGGGGCGGTTTCCCCGGCGATCCGGGCGATGGCAAGCAGGGCGCCGGTCATGATGCCGGGCAACGTGGTGCGGATCACCACCGACAGGCTGGTACGCCAACGCGGATAACCCAGCGCCAGCGCCGCCTCCCGCAGCGAGTTGGGCACCAGCTTGATCATCTCCTCGGTCGTGCGCATCACCATGGGAATCATGAGCAGGGCAAGCGCGACACTTCCGGCCAGGGCAGAAAAATGCTTCTGCCGGGCGACGATCCAGGCCCAGGCAAAGACTCCGACCACGATCGACGGCGTGCCGTTCATCACGTCGGCCACGAACCGGGTGATCCAGGTGAGCCGGTTGGTGGGATACTCGGCGCAGTAGATCCCGGCACCGATTCCGATGGGTAGGCCGATCAAACTCGCAGTGCCTACGATGAGCAGAGTGCCCACCAGCGCATGCACGACACCTCCGCCGGTTTCGCCCGCCGGCGCCGGCGTCTTAGTGAAGAAATCCAGCGAGAGACTTCCGGCACCCTTGAGTACCAAGTTCAGGAGGATGAAGAAGAGCGGGATCAAGGCGACGATCACCGCGCCGATCATCAGGCCGACCATGAAATTGCTGAACGCCCGCCGGAGCACGCGACGGTTCATAGGGCGCTGCTTCCCGCACCGGAGCCCCGGGCCACCTGCCAGATGAGGAGCCGCGCGCCCGCATTGATCAGCACGGTCACGACGAAGAGCAGGAAGGCGACGTAGGCGAGGGCGGAGAGATGCAGGTCTCCGACCGCCTCGGAAAACTCGTTGGCGATCGCGGCTGCCATGGTGTATCCCGGCGCAAAGAGCGACGCGGCGATCTCATGCCGGTTGCCGATCACCATGGTCACCGCCATCGTCTCGCCCAGTGCCCGGCCTAGGCCCAGAATGATCGCTCCGATGAGGCCGGAGCGGGCGTACGGGACCACGGCCGTGGTGACTGCTTCCCAGCGGGTAGCTCCCAGCGCGAGGGCCGCCTCCCGTTGGGTGTTCGGGACCGCGAGGAGCACCTCTCGGGACACGGACATGACGTACGGCATGATCATGATGGCGAGAATGATCCCCGCGGCCAGCATCGATGGCCCGTAGATGGGGCCCTGGAAGAAGGGCAGGAAGCCGAAGGCCTTGCGGAGCAGCGGGAAGGCGGTGGTTCGGAGCGCGGGAATCAGCACGAAGATCCCCCACAGTCCGTAGACCACGCTGGGGATGGCGGCCAGCAGTCCGATGAGAAATGCCACCGGCTGGCGCACCACTTTGGGAGCGAACTCCGTGAGGTAGATCGCCACCCCGAGCGACAGCGGCACCGCGATCAGCAACGCGATCAGCGAGGACAGCAGCGTTCCGAATATCAGGGGAAAGGCCCCGAACTCTTCGGCGACAGGGTCCCAGGTGCTGGTAGTCACGAAGCTCAAGCCGAAGCGGTCGATGGCCAGCCTGGAGCCGGTCCAGAGCTCATAGACCAGGAAGACGAGCAGCACGGGAATGAGAAGCGCGGCCAGCGTCAGGATGAACTTGAACACCCGATCGCCGTAGTTGGCGCGCTCGAGCGGGACGGGTGGGGTCGTCCGGACGACCTCGGGCTCCCTAACGGCGGTCATGCCGGAGTTTAGAGCCCGGTCTTTCCCGGCCAGTCACGGATCTGTAACGGAAGCGTCACGTTAACGGCTAGCTCAGGATCCGTTTCTTCACCAGCCCGACGACCGGAGGCGGGACCGGCGCGTAATGGAGCTTCGCCGCCATCTCCTGGGCCTCGGGCTGGAGCATCCATAGGATGAAGTCTCGCAGTAGTCCCCCCTTCGTGGTGTCAGGATTCTGCTTCCGGACCAGCAGCCAGGTAAACGACGAGATGGGATACGAATCTTTTCCGGGCGCATTGGTGATCGAAACCCGGAAGTCGGTATCGGGACCCAGCTGGGCTCCGGTTGCGGCGGCCGAGACGCTCTTCAACGATGGCTCGACGAACATTCCTTCGGCATTCTTGATCCAGGCGTAGGGAAGGCCGTTCGAGACGGCATAAATCAGCTCGACGTAGCCGATGGCCCCCTCGGTCTGTTTCACCTGCTGGGTCACGCCCTCGTTGCCTTTGCCGCCCAGGCCGGTGGGCCACTGGACCGAGGTGGCGCGGCCAACCTTTTCCTTCCAGACCTCCGAGATCTTGGAGAGGTAGTCGGTGAAGATGAACGAGGTGCCCGACCCCTCAGAGCGGTGCACGACGATGATGTCCTGGTCCGGGAGTTTCGCCCCTGGGTTGAGCGCGGCAATTCTCGTATCGCTCCATTTGGTGATCCGGCCGAGGTAGATGTCAGCCAGCGTGGCCCCATCGAGGCGAAGGGCCGATTTGCCTACCGATGGCAAGTTGTAGGTGGCGACGACGGCGCCCAGAACGGTAGGCACGTGGAGCACATTGCCCTTTACCGCTGCCACCTGTTCGCCGGTCATGGGCGCGTCGGTGGCACCGAAATCCACGGTGCCCTCGATAAACTGGCGGATGCCGCCGCCGGATCCGATGGATTGATAGTTGATGCGGACGCCGGTCTGCTTGAAGTAGGCGTCGAACCACTTGGTGTAAATCGGATTGGGGAACGTGGCGCCGGCGCCGGTGAGCGTGGGTCCACCGCTCCGCGGTTTGGTCTGGTCGCCCGCTGCTTGCGGCGAGGGTCGATCCGATGGCGAACAGGCCAGAGCGAGCAGAATCCAGCCGCCAAGCAGCCGGCGTTGAGTCACCTGCACCATGTCCCCTCCTGGTTGACCCGACAGGTAGCTTAGCGCTGGACTCACGCTGCCGCTGTAATCCCCAGCACGCAAACAGCCGGCATTCGTGGTGCCGGCTGCGCGAGGAGCTCTGCTGCTGTAAGACTTATCGGGCAGCGATCGTCTTGCCGCCGGCCTTCAGGGTCGGGAGCCGGGCCTGCACCAGGGCGACCACTTCCTTCGGAAGCGGCGCGTACTTCAGCTCCGAGGCCATCTGCTGCGCCTCGGGACTGATCATCCAGGTCAGGAAATCCTTGATGATCTTGGCCTTCGCCGCATCCTTGCTGTCCTTGTGCACCAGGAGCCAGGTAAAGGATGCAATGGGATAAGCATCGGCCCCCGGCGCGTTGGTGATGGAGACCCTGAAATCAGTGTCGGGCTTGAGCTTTGCCGCTGCGGCCGCGGCCGTGACCGACTGGAGCGACGGCTCGACGTAGGTTCCCGCGGCGTTCTTGATGGCAGCGTACGGCAAATTGTTCGACAAGGCGTAGATCAGCTCGACGTAGCCGATGGCGCCTTCGGTCTGCTTGATCTGCTGGGTGACTCCCTCGTTGCCCTTGCCGCCCAAACCCACAGGCCAGTTGACCGAAGTGGCATAGCCCACCTTGTCCCGCCACTCCCGGGAGAACTTGTTCAGAAAATCGGTGAAAATGTACGAGGTCCCCGAGCCGTCCGACCGATGGACCACAATCAGGTCGATGTCGGGCAGCTTCACGCCCGGGTTGAGCGCGGCGAGCTTGGGGTCGTTCCACTGGGTGATCCGACCCATGAAGATGTCCACCAGCGCGTTGCCGTCGAACTTGAGCTTGGTGGCCCCCAGCGACGGCAGGTTGTAGGTGACGGCCACCGCGCCGAGCACGGTAGGAATGTGCACGACGTTGCCGTTCACCGCGGCGATCTGGGACTCATTCATCGGCCCATCACTGGCGCCGAAATCCACCGTGCCCTCGGTGAACTGCCGGATGCCACCGCCGGAGCCGATCGACTGGTAATTGATCTGCACGCCGGTCTTCTTGTTGTAGGCGTCAAACCACTTGGTGTAGATCGGATTGGGAAAGGTCGCCCCGGCACCGGTCAGACTTTGGGCCGCTGCGGGCACGGCCGACGCCAGAACGCTACTGACGATCAAAAGACTACGTCTCATCCTTATCTCCTCTCGCTGAGCACCTACTCAGGTTGCCTAGAAGCTGACCGTAAGCGCGCTGCGCATGCCGCTGATGGTGGGAGTGATCCCGCCTTCGAAGCTCTCCCGCTCGTACGCCACCCGGAGCTGTGCCTTGCTGGACATATAGATCCCCAGCACCGCGGTGATAGTGGTGACCTTGTCGTTGCTCAGGCTGGTGTTGGGGTCGGCCAGGTCGATGCGGAAGGACGGCTCGATCGCATACAGCCACGAGGTCGGGCTCTTCATCCGGATGTTGTAGGCGGCCAGTCCCTGGACGCCCCGGATCTTGTTCTTGGCGGCGGTGGCGTCGTTGCCGTCCAGATACTCGCCCAGGACGAAGAGTCCTTCGTCGCCGACCCTGCCCCACTGGGCGTCCGCACCCCAGGCGTAGTTGGTGAAAGCCGAGTCCACGACCGAACCCACGGTGACGATGCCGTCGTGGGCAAACCAGGAGCCGCCGACGTCGAGCTTGGAGATAAGCCCCACGGTTGCGCGGGCGCCGAGGCTCTTCTTGTTGTTGATGTCGTTGAGGCTCTCGCCCTGCCCATTGTACGCAGCCACCTTCAGGGTGAGGAGCCGGAGGTCATCCAGCTTATACTCGTAGCGGAGGCTGGCGCCGACGTCGTGGGAGACGAATCCGTTGGCGGTAAACAGGTCGTTGGAGGCGCGGGGAAGCAGACCTTGTCCGGCACCGCGCTCGATCGAGGGCAGGTTGTTGGATGAGGTCAGCTCGTAACGGCTGTACGGCCGCTTCTCCTGGCCAGCCCGTAGATAGAGCGCCCCTTTCGACTCGGCCGGGCTGAATCTCACGTCGATCCAGGCGTCCCGAAGCCGGAAGCCGCTGCGCCCGGTGGTGCGGCACACCAATGGAGTACCCGTGCAGGTGGTGACGACGTTGGTCAGGTTGCGGCCGCCCTCGAACGACGGCTGGATGTAGACGGTGACGTTCTCCGAGATCTGGCCCCGCGCCTCGATGCGCGCCCGGCGGGTGAAGAAGTTGTCTTGGGGCCCGACCGTCGCGGCGTAGGGTGCGTTGTCGAAGTAGTAGTACTGCTCCTGCAGCCGGCCGGTCATCTTGACGTTGGGGTAGACGGTCTGAGCGGCCGCCGATCCCGCCCCCAGTAGAAGCACCAGTGCCATCGCACCCGAGATCCTACCATTCCGCAGGGTCATAAATCCTTCCGGTCGAATGTAAGGCTGGCCCCTCTGAACGGTAGGTAAAAAGCTGCTCCGCGGTCACGAGTCCCCTGCCGGCGTGTAACAAACCGGTAAAGCTCCTTGACCGGACAACTCAAAATACGCTGGCGGTTTCGGCGTCCCGTATCCGCTCCTTCGCATCGGTGATGAAGCGGCGGTACTCCCGGCGCATGAGCGGGGAGGAGAACATGAAATCGGCGGAGGCCTGATTGCAGGCGATCGGGATGTTGTACACCATCGCGATCCGGAGCAACGCCTTCACATCCACATCATGGGGATGGGGCTCGAGCGGATCCCAGAAGAAGACCACCAGGTCGATCTTGCCTTCCACGATTCCCGCCCCGATCTGGTAGTCCCCGCCCAGCGGCCCGCTGCGGAAGCAGGTGACCGCGAGGTTGAGCTGTTCCGACAGCAGGGTGCCGGTGGTGCCGGTGGCGACCAGGTCGTGAGCCTCGAGTCCGCCACGGTTGTATCGAGCCCACTGGAGCAAATCCGCCTTGCGGTTGTCATGGGCAATCAACGCAATCCGCTTTCGTTCACCCATGATGATCGCACGCCTGGCCATGAAGACCTCGATTGAAATTGTAGGATGCATTACAGCTCGGCTCAGAATCCGGCCAGCAGGCTCACGGTTGCCGCCGCAATCAGCTGACCCACCAACACGTCACTCGGATAGTGGACCCGGAGCCGAACCCGGGAGAAGCCGACCAGCAGGGCCAGAAGCAGGAGCGGCACGGCCCAGAGCGGGAACAGCGAGCCGTAGACCAGTGCCACCGACATGGAGGCGGTAGCATGTCCCGAGGGAAAGGAGAAGCAGTCCGGCTCGGTCACCAGGCTGACGAACCGTTCCACCTTTGCCGGACGAGACCGCACCACGGTGCGCTTCACCACCTGGACGATCAGATGGGATAGGACAAGTGTCGCCAGCGCCAGCTTGGAGGCTTGATGCAGCGCCCCGCCGGCGAACCAGGGGAGGCCTGCAGCCAAGAGTGAGGGACCGGTGCCGCCGAGGTGGGTGATTGCGATCCATATTGCCCGGGAGACTCTCGGCGCAGTGGGGGGTATGGCACAGCGCAGCATGAGCGCTCTGTCCTGAGCGCTCAACCGGTCAAAGAGTGGTGCCGTCATTGACGATAAGCATCGAGGACGAGCGCAACCTTTCTGCCTCCACCAGGCTACGACTGGGTAACAGTCCCCGTCCCTGCTGGAGACGAACCGAGACGGAGTCTTCGCCTACCCGGAGCTGTGCTATTCGCGAGCTTATCTGGGAGCGGGAGAGCGAGCGGTTGGACTCAGTTATCGCGAGGTCTGCGACCAGGGGGATGGGCAGGGTGGCGGCTTAAGCGAGGTTGGGGAACCAACAGGTGATGGTGGTGCCCACGCCGCGAGAGCTTTCAGCCGACACCCGCCCTCCGTGGGCCTCGACCAAATGCTTCACGATAGCGAGCCCTAACCCGGTTCCTCCCTCCTCCCGTGAGCGGGACGGGTCGGAGCGATAGAATCGCTCGAAGATGCGGGGCAGGTGCTCGGGGACTATTCCCGATCCGTTGTCGGCCACGCTGATCGAGACACCGTCTCCCTCGACCCGGCTTCGGCAGACGATGCGACCTCCGCGGGGGGTGTACCGCAGCGAGTTATCGAGCAGGTTGGTCAGCACCTGACGAATGGCATCGGCGTCGGCGAGCACGGTGTCGGCATCGTCCGCGACCTCCACGGCGAAATCCACTGCCAGCGCGCGCGAGCCATCGCGCAAGGCGTCCCAGGTGTCCCGGGCGGCTTCGGCCACATCGATCGGCTCCCGTTCGGGCTGCCAACGCCCCGCCTCCAGGCGGGCCAGGTCGAGGAGGTTATCCACCAGTCGCTGCATCCGGCGGGCATTCGTCGCAATGGTGGAGAGAAACCGACGAGTGGTCTCAGGATCGGGCGTATCCGTCAGCAGCGTCTCGGCGTAACCCGAAATCGAAGTGAGTGGGGTCTTGAGCTCGTGGGATACGTTGGCGACAAAGTCGCGCCGCATGGCCTCGAGCCGGCGCATCTCGGTGAGATCATGGATCACCAGGACGGCACCCCCGGATGGCAGCGGCCGGGCGTTCATCAGGAAGACTCGGTCATCCATCTCCAGCTCCCGGTCCTGGACCGGCTGTCCGCGGCGAACGGCGTCCACCACCTCACGGGCAGCCTTGACCCGGAACAGCTCGGGTAAGCCGGGGAGCGCATCGGTCTCAGAATAGCCGAGCATCCGGCGGGCGGCAGGGTTGAGAGTAACGATCCGGCCGCGCTCGTCGGCCGCGATGACGCCCTCAACCATGGACTGCACCAACGCCGCGGTCTCCGCCTGCTCCCGTCTCAGCTGCTCGAACCGATCGCCGAGCTGGTGGTGCATCTCCCGAAGCGCCTGCACCAGGATGTCGATGTCGGGAATCCCCGAGCGCGGAAATCTCGGTGGCGCCCCCGCCGCGATGTCACGTGCGGCGGACCCGATCTCCACCAACGGTCTCGCGATCGAGCGGCCTGCCGCGAGAGCCAGGATGCTGCCGATGACAATGGCCAGGAGCGCCGCGCCGGCGATGGCCTGCTGGGCCCGGCTGACGATCTCATCCACTTGATCCAGGCCGGCGGCAACCCGAACCACGCCCGGACCCCCCGGCATGGCGACATAGAGCAGCAGCCGCCCGACCGTCTCACTCCGGCGGCTGGCGACGCCGCGGTGTCCCGCCAGCGCTGCCCGGACCTCGGGACGTTGGGAATGGTTCTGAATGGGAGGGAGGGGGCCCGGCGGGAAATCGCTATCCGCCCTGACCCAGCCGTCACGACCGATGAGGGTAATCCGGTGCCCGGTCTCGGCGGCCATCCGCCTCACGGACCCGGGCCAGGCCACGGAATCGGCGGGCAGGGCCTCGCGCACCAGGCGGGCCTCGCTCTCCAAGGCGCGCGCAATGTCACCTTCCAAGTCTCGTCGGAGCGAATGCTCGGCTACCCAGAGCAGGATCAGGACGGCGAGCACCAGGATGAAAACCGAGCCCGCCACCAGCCGCCGGACGAAACTCACTTGGCGCGCGCTCCCCGCTCGCCTCCCCTGAATCGGTAGCCGAAGCCGCGTACCGTTTCGATCAGCTTGCCGGCGTCACCCAGCTTGGTTCTGAGTCGCTGGACATGCATGTCAACCGTTCGGGTCTGAATGTCGGGCTGAGCCTCCCACACGATTTCCAGCAGCTGCGGCCGGGTCTGCACCCGTCCCCGACGCTCAACCAGGGTAAGCAAGAGCTTGTACTCGGTGGCGGTGAGACTCAGCTCATGGCCATGCAGGGTAGCCCGGTGCGCCGATCGATCGATGGAGATCGGCCCCGCAGCCAACGTCGAGCCGGCGCTCACGGCCGGCGAGCTTAGCCGCCGGAGCAGCGCACCTACCCGGAGCGAGAGCTCCTGGGGAGAGAACGGCTTGGTGAGATAGTCATCGGCGCCGAGCGACAGCCCCCGAATGCGGTCGGTCTCTTCCCGGCGGGCAGTGAGAAGAATGACCCCGACATCCTTGGTCTCCTCCCGCTTCCGAAGCTCGGCCAGCACGTCGTAGCCCGAGATGCCCGGCAGCATCAGGTCGAGCACTACGATGTCGGGCCGCTCCTCCCGGGCCGCCTTCAATGCATCAGGTCCGTTGGCGGCGGTGGACACCCGGTAGCCGCCTTTCGCCAGATGGTACGCGACCAGCGCGGTGATGTCGGGTTCGTCATCCACGACCAGTATCCGGTGGGTCATGACGGCGCCTTGGATCGAAGTGACGGCCTAGTCTCTGGGGGCGGCTGCACCCGCGTGCGGGTATGGGTTCGGCTTCGATCCACGGCCCGATCTCGTTCCGCCCGCATCTCGTCGTCATTCCGGACGGCGTCGAGAATGGCGGTGAGCATGCGGCCCGGCGGTCCCGGCTCCCGGCGCAATCGGTAGAGCACGAACTGCGCGATGGGGGTGTCGCGGACCAGGTCGGCCCGGCGGAGCACCTGAAGATGCCGGGACACGGTGGGCTGGGGCAGCTCGAGAACGGCCTGGAGGTCGGACACAAAGAGAGGTGCCGCCGCCAGGCAGTTCAGGATCCGCAGCCGGGTAGGCTCGGCGACCGTCAGCAAGAGATCGGCAGGGGAGGTTGTGGCCATATTCGCGCAGACGAATATACAAGGTCGGGAAGGATGGGAAAGACGGGAAGGACTGGACGTCACCACCAGCGCTGGCGCGGTAACCGTCCCGTCCTTCCCGTCCTTCCCGTCCTTCCCGTCCTTGCCTTAATTACGCCCCGATGCTCTTCCTGCTCACCGCCTTGACGCTCGTTACAGCCCCGGTTCAGGACACCGCCCACCTGGTGCTGGTGGCCACCACCGATGTGCACGGCCATGCCACGGATTGGGACTACGTCGCGGGGAGGCCGTTTCCCGGCGGGTTGACTCGGGTCGCTACGATTGTCGACTCGCTCCGGTCCCGATATCCCGGACAGGTCGTGGTCATGGATGCCGGTGACATGATCCAGGGCGATCCATTCGCCACCTACTTTGCCCGGGTGTCGCCCCGAGCGCCCAATCCGGTGATCGAGGCGATGAACCTGACCGGATACGACGTGGCCACTCCCGGCAACCACGACTTTGACTGGGGCGTCGCTACCCTGCGGCAAACCGTCGCCGGCGCAGCGTTTCCCTATGTGAGCGGGAACATCTACACCCTGCCGGCCGATACCCTCCTCTATCCCCCGTTCGTCGTGCTCCAGCGGCAGGGCGTGCGAATTGGAATCGCCGGGCTCACCACCCCCGGAGTGATGCTGTGGAACGGCGATAAGCTCCGGGACCGGATCCGAGTGGAGCGGATTCCGGCCGCCGCCGCGAGAGTGACGGAAACTCTCCGCCGGGTGGCTGACCTCTCGGTGATCCTGGTGCACAGTGGAATGAGTGGACCGGCCTCCTACGACACGACCGGTGTGGGCGGTGAGAACGTCGCCGCGTCGCTGGCTACGCTTCCCGCACCCCCGGCGCTCGTGATTGTGGGTCACTCCCACGGCGAGATGCGTGAGGCGGTGCTGGGCGGCGTCCATTTCACCCAACCCAAACCCTACGGCGGCAGCGTCTCGATCACCCACGTCGATCTGGTGCGGGAGCGCAACCGCTGGCAGATCACCCGGATGCAGAGCGAGCTCGTTTCCACTGCCACCATAATCCCATCGCCTCGTCTCACTCAGCGGCTGGCACCGGCACACGCATTGGTGCTCGCCTGGGCCGGGACCGAGGTGGGTCGCGCCGCGGCTCCCATGCGCGCCGCGGCGGCCAGAGCCGAGCCCACCCCGATCATCAACTTCATCAATGCGGTCCAGCGAAAGCGCAGTGGCGCCGACCTATCGGCCACTCCGGCATTCGATCTGAGGGCGGGGTTCGACAGTGGCAGCATCCGCATGGCGGATCTGCTGGCGCTCTATCCTTTCGACAACACCTTGCGCGCCGTGCGGATTACCGGCAGCCGGCTCAAGGAGTATCTGGAGCAGAGTGCGCGCTACTTTCGGACCGACGCGATCAATCGGATCTCGATCAACGACAGCGTGCCGGGCTACAACTACGACGTGGTCGCCGGAGCCCGCTACGACATCGATCTCCGCCGCCCGGTGGGCGATCGGATCCGCAACCTCGAGGTGCGAGGCCGGGCGGTGCGGCCAACCGATAGCTTAACCCTGGCGGTCAACAGCTATCGCCAGACCGGAGCGGGCGGTTACAGCATGCTGCGGGACGCTCCGGTGGTTTACGACAAGGGCGAGAACATCCGGGATCTCCTGGTGGAAGAGATCCGGAGCCGGGGCAGCATCGATCCCGCGGACTATGCCGACCGCTCCTGGCGAATCGTGCCAGAGGGGTCTGCGCTGGCGGTGCGAGGATTGTTTCGGGTTCCAGCCAGGCCGGTGGCGCAGTCACCCCGGGACACGATCGTGCTCCGCATTCTCGCAACCAGCGATCTGCACGGAGCCCTGTTGCCGAAGGTGCGCGAGTCCACCGGCGACCGGCCGGCAGGAGGCGTGGCGGCCATCGCGGGCATGATGGACAGCCTCGCCGCCGATTGTCAGTGTCCCACACTCCGGCTCGATGCGGGCGACGCGATGCAGGGCACCGTGATCTCCAACCTCACCAAGGGTCGCTCGATGGTTGAGGTGTTGAACCGCTTGGGAGTCGCCGCGGCCGCGCTGGGGGAGCACGATCTCGACTGGTCGTTGGACACACTGCGCCGGCGGATGAGTGAGGCCCGGTTCCCCTGGCTGGCCGCCAACGTGTTCGATTCCGCCGTCGGCGGGCGTCCAGAGTGGATCAGTCCCTACCGTATGGTCCAGATCGGCGGTCTTCGGGTTGCCGTCGTGGGCTACATTACTTCCGACACCAAGAGCAATCTGAAAGCGGAGCTGACCCCGGGTCTTCGCTTCGGGGATGGAGAGCTTGCGATTCACGACGTGTTGGCCCAAGTCCGCGCTCAGCATCCGGATCTGACCGTGCTGCTGGCGCACGCGGGAGCCGCTTGCGAGGGAGCCGTCTGCACCGGGGAGGTGATCCGGCTGGCGGAAGGAGTGCAGCCCCGTACCCTGGACCTGATCGTTGCGGGTCACAGCCATAATGTCGTGAACACCCGGGTGGCAGGGGTGTCGATCGTCGAGCCGGGCAGCGGTGGCGCGGCGCTGGCGGTGGCGGATGTGATCAAAACCTCGGCCGGGGGGCAGGAAGTGCGGACTCGGATCGAGCCGGTCTTTCCCCAACAGGTGACCGAAGACTCCGCGATGGCAGCGGTGGTCGAGGGCTATCGCCGCAAGGCAGATTCGCTCGCCGGCCGCGTGGTTGCAACGATCAAGTTTCCGCTGTATCGGGCAGACCAGGAGTACCGGCTGGCCAGCCTGATCGCCGAGGCGCGGCGCAACGTGCTCCGAGCCGATCTGGGGCTGGTGCGGAGCGACGACATTCGGGCCGACCTTCCGGGCGGTCCGGTGAGCTACGGGCAGCTGTTCGAGGTCCAGTCTTCCCAGAACGGGCTGGTGAAAGTGACGCTTAGTGGGAGGGAGCTCCGGGAGATGCTGGAGCACTCCTTCGACCGCCGGGGCCAGCCTACTGCCCAGGTATCCGGAGCGCTGGTGCACTACGATCCCCGGCGGCCGGCTCGGAAGCGGGTAAAGGATGTCGAGTTTCGTGGCGGCCGGAAGCTCCAGCCAGACGCTACCTACACCCTGGCAGTGGACGACTTTCTCGCCGCCGGCGGGGAAGGATATACCATGCTGATGGGCCGGCCGGCCGAGCCGGCTGCCCTGCTCGACGTGGATGGACTCATCACCTACTTGAAGCGCCTTCCCCAACCGGTCGAGGTGACCGGGGTGACCGGCTTTATCTCCACTCGGCGGTGAGCGATCTCATCCGGGTCTTCGTGAACGCCACCCCGGTGGATCTACCGGCCGGCGCCGACGTCGCCCAGGCGGTGCGCGCCTTCGATGCCACACTCGAGCCTCGGATCGCCAATGGTGCAGCCTACGTGACCGATGGCCGCGGGATCGAGATCGATCTGGCGGCCCGGCTTTCCGGCGGCGCTATTCTGCGGGTGGTGGTTCGGGCACGCCGGGGAGACCGGGGTGGCGATGCTGACGCGTGAGCTGATTGGCCGGCTGCCCAAGGCGGAGCTTCACACCCATCTCGACAGCTCGCTTCGGCCCGAGACGATGATGGAGCTGGCCCGCGACGTCGGCTTCGAGTTGCCGGTGCGCGACCCCGCGGCACTCCGCCGCTTCATGCGGGTAGACGACGCGGCCAACCTGGAGGATTATCTCAAGCGCTTCGAGTACACCATCCCGCTGCTGCAGAGCGCGGAGGCGATCGAGCGGGTGGCCTATGAGATGGTGGAGGACGCGGCGGGCGACAACGTGCGATATCTGGAGGTTCGCTACTGCCCCCACCTGAGCCAGCGGGGCGGAATGACGCTGGACGAGGTCATGGATGCCGAGCTCCGGGGAGTGGAGCGGGGGGAGCGCGACTTCGGTTGCGTGGCGCGGGTGATCAACTGCTCGCTCCGGCACTACCATCCTGACCGCTCGGTGGAGATCGCGGAATGCTCGGTGCGATTCCGTGACCGAGGCGTAGTGGCGTTCGATCTGGCCGGAGGGGAGGCCGGGCGGCCGGCCGGCCAACACCGAGCTGCATTCGACGTGGCCGCAAGCGGCTTACTGGGGATCACGGTGCATGCGGGTGAAGCGGCAGGAGCGGAGTCCGTGGCGGATGCTGTGTATGCCTGCCGAGCTAACCGGATCGGCCACGGCACCCGGCTGTTCGAAGATGCGAACCTGCAGGATTACGTCCGTGATCGCCGGATCTTGATCGAGGCCAACATTACCAGCAACGTGCAGACTCGCGCGGTGGCGCGGGCCTCGGAGCACCCGGTGCGGGGCTACTTCGATGCCGGTTTGAGCGTGACCCTTTGCACCGACGGCTGGCTGATGGCCGGAGTCTCACTCAGCGACGAGTACTGGCTGGCGCATACCGAGTTGGGCTTTACTCGCCAGGAAATCGATCAACTGATTTTGAACGGGTTCGCTGGAGCCTTTCTTCCCTGGCCCGAACGGCTCGAGCTTCTGAGCCGAGTGCGGGACGAGCTGGCCGACATCAGCTGACGGAGACGAGCATGGGAACAGGGCGGTGGCGTGGTAGCAGGAGTGTGCGCGTTGCCGGTCTTGCCGTTCTCCTCTTTAGCGGGGCCATGTTCGCGGCATGGGTGGTGCCGGGACTCACCTGGCAGGGCGTCAACCGGGTGCTGGCGCAGCCCGTACCTGGAATCCAGTCCGACTCAACGAACGTCACGCTCCCGCAGACGGCGACAGCACCAGCTTCCCAGCCGGAGGGATTGCTATCTCGGCTCAGAGGCATCCTCGGCATCCTGGCCATTCTGGCCATCGCCATCGCCCTGTCGCACAACCGAAAGCAAATCCGCTGGCGGGTGGTGGCCTGGGGGCTGGCTCTCCAGCTGCTGTTCGCGATCTTCGTGCTCCGTATACCCGCCGGCCAACAGCTGTTTCGGGCGCTCGGCAGCTTCGTGACCGGCATCCTCAATTATTCGTATGTGGGCTCGCAGTTCGTCTTCGGGGAGCTGGGCAAGCCGAACTCGAGCCTGGGAGTCATCTTCGCGTTTCAGCTCCTGCCCGCCATCATCTTCGTGAGTGCCCTGTTCGCCATCATGTATTACCTGGGGATCATGCAGCTCATTGTGCGGGCGTTTGCCATGCTGATGAGCCGGGTGATGGGGGCGAGCGGGGCCGAGAGCCTGAACGTGGCGGCCTCGATCTTCATGGGGCAGACCGAGGCCCCGTTGACCATCCGGCCATTTCTCCCGCGGATGACCCGGTCGGAGCTGATGACGGTGATGACGTCCGGAATGGCCCACATTTCCGGATCGATCATGGTGGCGTACATCGCGTTCGGCATCGAGGCGCGACATCTGCTCACCGCCGTCATCATGACCGCCCCGGGGACGATCATGTTGGCCAAGCTCTTCGAGCCCGAGACCGAGGTGCCGGAGACCTACGGCAAGGTCAAGCTCGACATGCCCAAGCAGGACGTGAACCTGCTCGACGCCGCGGCGCGCGGGACCAGTGAAGGACTGACCCTAATGCTCAATGTCATCGCCATGCTGGTGTCGTTCGTGGCGCTGGTGGCGCTGGTCAACGGTGGCTTCGCCGCGGTCCACCGCTACGCCGAGTGGTTTCCCGCCAACCTCCAGACGGTGCTCGGCTGGGTCTTTCGTCCGATCGCCTGGGTCATGGGGGTACCGTGGCACGACAGTGGCACAATCGGGAGCCTGTTGGGAACCCGCATGGTGTTAAACGAATTCATCGCTTTCGCGCAACTCGGACCGTTGAAGTCGCAGTTGGATCCCCGGTCCTTCATCATCGCGTCATTCGCCCTGGCGGGGTTTGCCAACTTCAGCTCGGTGGGTATCCAACTCGGTGGCATCGGGGCGCTGGTGCCCGAGCGGAAACGGGATCTCGCCCGGCTCGGTATCCGCGCGATGCTCGCCGGGACCCTGGCCAATTTCCTGTCGGCGACGATCGCGGGCATGCTGCTATGAAGACGGCGGAGCGGGCGAAGACCACGGAGCGGGCGGGAGGGGAAAGAGCGGAGCAGGTAGAGGTCGCGGCGGCAGCACTTCGCAAGCGGCTCGGCGGCCGGCGGCCGAAAATCGCGATTGTCCTCGGGTCAGGTCTCGGTTTCATCACCGAGCACATCGAGGACGCTGTCAGGATTCCCTACCGCGAGATTTCGGGGTTCCCCGCGACCACGGTAATCGGGCACGGCGCGGAGCTGGTGGCCGGCCGGCTCGCCGGAAAGGAGGTCCTGGTACAAAGCGGCAGGTTTCATCTTTATGAAGGGCACGATGCGAACGTTACCGCGCTTCCGGTCCGGGCCTTCGCCACGCTGGGCATCGACACCCTGCTATTGACTAATGCCGCGGGCGGAATTCGCCGAACCTTCTCCTCGGGCACCGTGATGCTGATCGCCGATCACATCAACCTGACGTTTCGGAATCCGCTGACCGGCCCCGTGCTGCCTGGTGAAGAGCGCTTCCCCGACATGTCGGACCCCTACGATGCGTCCCTCCGGGCAGTTGCCCGTGAGGTAGCCCGAGAGCGGCGGATCGCAATGGATGAAGGGGTGTACGTGCAGTTGCTGGGGCCGAGCTACGAGACTCCGGCCGAGATCCGCATGCTGGACCGACTCGGCGCGGACGCGGTGGGCATGTCGACCGTGGTGGAGGTGATTGCGGCGCGAGCCCGGGGCGTGAGATGTCTTGGCTTTTCGGTGATCACCAATCTCGCGGCCGGCATCTCACCGCATAAGCTGGGTCACGCCGAGGTGATGGAGACGGCACATCGAGTGCGCCACGAGCTCGCGGGCTTGGTCGAAGGGGTCATCGAGCGCTTTTAGGCGCGGGTACGGTGTGGTTCAAGGGGCCGTGTCCCCCGCCAAGGCCGGGCGCCGCGGCAATGGCCCGGTCCACGAAGTCGAGACCCTCCGTCACCGCCGTTTCCAGCGGCCGGCCGAGGGCGAGCGCGGCGGTGATGGCGGCGGAGAGAGTGCAGCCGGTGCCATGCAGGGAGGTGGTGCCGATCCGGGCTCGGGTGAAATGCCGGACTCCCGCCGTAGTCACCAGCACATCGGTTATGGTGTCACCCGATAGATGGCCGCCTTTGATGAGCGCGGCCCCGGCACCGAAGCGGAGCAGACTGGCACCGGCTCGCTCCATGGTGGGGATGTCGTGCACCACTCGGCCGGTCAGGCTGGCGGCCTCGTCCAGATTGGGAGTTACCAGCGCGGCCAGGGGTAGCAGATCCTCGCGCAGGACCTCCTCGGCCTCGGTGGTGAGCAGGCGAGTTCCCGAGCTCGACAGCATGACCGGATCCACCACCAGGGGAGTCCACTCGTTTTCCCGGATGGCGCGCGCGACGCTGCGAACGATGGCCGCCTCCGCCAGCATGCCGGTCTTGAGCGCGGCGGGAGGCAGGTCCTCGGCCAGGGCGGTGAGCTGAGCGCTCACCATCGCCTCGGGGACCGCTTCGACCGCGCGCACACCGCGAGTATTCTGAGCGGTGAGCGCCACAATGACCGACGTGCCGAAGACGCCGAACTGCTGAAAGGTCTTGAGATCCGCCTGGATGCCGGCGCCACCCCCAGAGTCGGAGCCGGCAATCGTGAGCGCGATCTTCATCGGATGAGCATCTCCATGACCAGCTCCCTCCAGACGACGATCCGGGATCTGCACCGCCGCCGGGCTCGGGAACGGCGCGGTCTGGCACTGGCAGAAGGCATTCGTCTCTTGGAGGAAGCGCTTGCGACCGGCACCCCTGTCCGTGGGGTCGTCGCTTCCCCGGCGCTGGAAAGTACCACTCGCGGGAAGGCCCTGAAAGCAGCGCTCGAAGCACGCCGCATCCCGGTGGAGGCGGTGACCGACGCCGATCTGGAGACGCTGGCGGACACCGAACACCCCCAGGGTGTGGTGGCC
>DASYIX010000126.1:0-2646 GCA_035997125.1 Gemmatimonadales bacterium | reverse complement strand
CGCGCCCGCGCGGAAAGCGGATCTCGGCAGTATGATATCGAGTATGCCGGGCGTGGAGCTGGTCGTCATCCTGCTCGCGGTCTCGGCCGCGCTGCGTCTGGTGGCGCGGCGCCTCCGGGTGCCGCATCCCGTGCTTCTGGTGCTGGCCGGCCTGGCGCTGGTGTTCGTGCCGGGCCTGCCCCGGGTGGAGTTCGAGCCCGAGGCCCTGTTCATCGTGTTCGTCCCCCCGCTGCTCTATTGGGCAGCCCTCACCAGCTCACTCCGCGACTTTCGGGCGCAGTTGTGGCCCATCCTCCGGTACGGAACGCTGGTCGTCCTGCTAACGATCGCGGCCGTCGCGGCCGTGGCGCACCGATTCATTCCGGAGTTCTCCTCCTGGCCCGCAGCGTTCACCCTGGGTGCCATCGTCTCGCCCCCCGACCCGGTCGCGGCGATCGCGGTCCTGCGGAGCGTCGGCGCCCAACGACTCCTCTCGACCATCCTCGAAGGGGAGGGCCTGGTCAACGACGCCACCGCGCTGGTGGCATACCGTCTGGCCATCGGCGCCGCCGTCACCGGATCCTTCTCTGCCGGACGCGCGGCTCTCGGGTTCGTCCTGACCGGCATCGGTGGCGTCGCGGTTGGACTCGCCATTGGCTGGCTCATCCTCCAGGTCCGCCGCCAGGTGCGCGGCTTCCCCATTGTGGAGAACACGATCTCGCTCCTGACACCGTTCTTCGCCTACCTCCCGGCCGAGTGGCTCAAGCTCTCCGGCATCCTGAGCGTGGTGACAGTGGGCCTCTATCTCAGTCGCCAGGGGCCCCGCGTGACCCCGGCCGCGACCCGGATTCAGGCAGAATCCATGTGGATCATGGTGCAATTCATCCTGGAGAGCATGATCTTCATCCTGGTCGGGCTGGAGCTGCCGCTGGTGCTGCGGACGCTCCGAACCCACGAGCTCGGCACGCTGCTGCTTTACGGCGGGTTGATCACGGCGACAGTGATTGGGGTGCGGATCGTCTACACCTTCCCGGTCGCGGCGCTGCTCCGGCGCACCCGGCGGGGGAAGCCGAACGCGGGCACGCCGAGCTGGCGGCAGGCGGCTTTTCTCGGCTGGGCCGGGATGCGCGGTGGGGATTCCCTGGTCATCGCCCTGGCGCTGCCGGTCGTCACCGCCGCCGGTGGCCCGTTCCCAGCGCGGGGGCTCATCATCTTCATCACCTTCACCGTGATCCTGGCGACGCTAGTGCTGCAGGGCCCCACGCTCGCGCCGCTGGTCCGCTGGTGGGGCCTCACCGAGGGCGAGAGCGACACCGAGGAGGCCCATGCCCGGCGGGTGGTGGCCGAAGCGGGTCTCCGGCGGCTGGAGAAGGAAGCGAAGCGCGACGGGGTCGACCGCGCGGCGGTGCACTTTCTCGAGGCGACCTACCGCCGGAGCGTGCAACGCTGGTCGGCCCGGGACCGGGCTCGACACGGGCAGGCGGACGAGGAGCATGCGAGGCTTGCCGGGATCGACGGCACTCGCGCCGAGCGGGTGGCCTCGTCCTATCGCGGGCTCCGGGCCGGGATGATCGCGGCCGAGCGGGAGGCGTTGGTGCGGCTCAGGGATCGGGGGGTGATCGGAGACGACGTTCTGCGGCGAGTGCAGCGGGATCTCGACCTGGAGACCATGCTGCTCGAGTCGGCGGAGGACGGGGCGCCGGCATCGCCCTATGAAGTGGAGTGATCCGAGCTCACGAACTACATCTAATCCTGCCGGATCTCCCGATAGCGGAAACAATCGACGAGGTGATCATTGACCATGCCGACGGCCTGCATGTGGGCATACATGACGGTCGAACCCACGAAACTGAATCCGCGCTGCTTCAGGTCTTTGCTGAAGGCATCGGATTCGGGTGAAGTGGGAGGAATCTGCCGCATGGTCTTCCACCGGTTCAGCTTTGGCCGTCCGGCAACGAAACGCCAGCAATAGGAGTCGAAGCTTCCGAACTCTTCCTGGATTTTGAGAAACTCGCCGGCGTTGCGCACGGCGGCTTTGATTTTCATCCGGTTGCGAATGATCGCAGGATTCACGACCAGCTTTTCGATTCGTGGAGCCGAAAATCGGGCGACCTTCTCGGGATCGAATTCATCGAAAGCGCGCCGATAACCTTCCCGCTTCCTCAGGACGATCGTCCAGCTCAATCCGGCCTGGGCACCCTCGAGCACGAGAAACTCGAAGTGCTTGCGGTCCTCGTGGACCGGGACACCCCATTCGCGATCGTGATATTGGAGCAGCAGCGGGTCATCCACGTTGGCCCAAGTGCACCGTTTTGGGCTCACAGGTGCCCTGCGCATAAAGAGGTCTCCTCCAGGATTAACCACCAATTTACAAAACCGCCGCCGAGGTGCACCCCGGCGGCGGCTCAGTGTTCGGGCTGACGACGTAACCGATCCATAGGTCACGCCGCCGGCTTGACGGCAGCTTCAGGCGGTGGCGTTCCGGACGGCGTTTCTGTCCGCCCGTCCGCCCGCCCGCCCGACCGCGCGGGCCCGATGACGTTGCTGGCGCTCCTCCAGGCCGCCATCAAGTCCGGGTCCCCCGCAAAGCGGACGCGATTGACTCCGTCGACGATCAGCACCAACTCGACGGCGTCGTCGGCTACCACATCGAGCTCGACTGTTGCC
>DASYIX010000125.1:0-37786 GCA_035997125.1 Gemmatimonadales bacterium | reverse complement strand
CCAGGTGAACCTCTTGGTCTTCCTGCTCTGCCTGCTCGGCGTGCGCGCGTTCCTGGCGCGGCGTGACGCTGCGGCCGGCGGGTGGGTCGTAGCGGCCACGGCCATCAAGCTCACTCCAGTTTTCTTCGCGCTGTGGGCGGTTATCCGGGGCAGGCGACGTACGCTGGCTGCGATTGCCGGCTTCGGGGTTCTCGCCCTGATCTTGCCCATGATCCAGCGGGGCGTTCCCCAGGGAATTACCGACCTGCGTGCCTATTACCAGGCTTTTCTTCACCAGTTCGCCGCCGGCGCGGTTGTCACCAATTACCGGAATCAGAATCTGGCGGCGATGGTGTACCGAGCCGTGGCTCCAGGCTCGTCGGGGGATACGCCCCCTTACGACTACGCCTACCTGGCCGCACTCGAGGTCTGGGCGCCCCTGCTCTACCGCGTACTGGCTGGCGTGATTCTGGGGGTTTTCCTGCTCCACCTGATCCGACTGAGAACTGCCGCCAAGCCCATCGGGGCACTGGAGATCGCCAGCGTCTTTCTGGTAAGTCATCTCCTGTCGGGGATCACCTGGAAGGCGCACCTGGTTACGATGCTCTTCGTTTTCTATACCTTTTTCTTATTGCGACGCGAGCAGATGAGCCGGGCCTCACGGCTGGCTTTGCTGATAGCCTGGGGGGGAATTGCGGTGGTGGGACTGGGCCGGGACGTGGTCGGGGCCAGGCTGCATCATTACCTGGCCGGCTACAGTGTTTTCGTCTGGCTGATGCTGCTGCTATTCGGGTTGAGTGTAGTGTGGAGTCAGACCAGCAGGGTAGAGGTGAGCAGTGAGAAGTAACTTCTCACCTCTCATCTCTCACCGGTTTCAATCGTCCTTCTGTCCGAACAGCGCCATGTTGGACGAGTGGCCCGGGTTGACCTTGGCCTTGGGATTGATGAGATGCACGGCGTTGTTGACCGCAATGCAGGCCTCCGCGGCACCGGTGGCGATCAGCTTGAGCTTTCCGGGGTAGCTGGTGATGTCTCCCGCCGCATAGATCCCGGGTACGTTCGTGGCCATGACCTGATCCACTTTGATGTCGGCCTTCTCGGTGTCGAGCCCCCACTCCCTGATCGCCCCCAGATCGGAATGAAAGCCCAGCAGCGGGATGACTGCGTCCATCTCCAGGGTCTCCTCTTCTTTCGTCTTGCTGTTGAACAGGGTCACCCGCTCGATCCTCCCGTTTCCATGTAGCGCCTTGACCTCCCAGAAGGTTCGCAGCTCGCATTTACCACAGCGGTGGAACTCCTGAACCTGATTGATGGTGGCCTGGTGGGCCCGGAAGCCATCGCGCCGGTGGATGAGCATGACGGATTTGGCGATGCCCTGGAGGTTCACCGCCCAATCAAAGGCCGAATCGCCGCCGCCGACCAGCAGCACCCGCTGGTTCTCGAACTGTTTGGGGTCGATCACCTTGAAGTAGAGTCCCTTCTCCTCGTAGCGGTCCTCTCCTTCGATCCCCAGCTTGCGTGCCTCGAAGGCCCCGATGCCGGCGGCGATGATGATGGTCTTCGTGGGATAGTCGTCCTCCGACGTTTCCAGCACAAAGTGGCTGCCGTCGCCGTTCTCGACCCGCCGGAGTCCCGTCACCACCTCGCCCAGATGAGTCGTGGCACCAAACTGGAGTCCCTGGGTCGCCATGTCGCGCACCAGATCCTTGGCCAGCACCTTGGGGAAGCCGGCGACGTCGAAGATGTATTTCTCGGGGTAGAGCGCCATGAGCTGGCCACCGAGCGCCGGGAGCGCGTCGACGATGCGAGCGGAGGCGCCCCGCATTCCCGCGTAGAACGCGGCGAACAGCCCGGTCGGTCCACCACCAATGATCGATATGTCCTTCAACTCCTGCTCAGCCACCGGATCTCCTCACCCAATCGGTCGACGACAGTCTGGAAGAATCGAAGCCAATAATGTAATGGTGGCGCAGGGGGCCAGGGTACGAAAGCCCTTTCGTTCCGCGGACGGAGCGGACACATTGACCGCGATGCCACCCACCGAGCTGCTTCAGCCCCGCAAGGACTCTGCCCATGAAGATCTATACCCGGACCGGTGACCGGGGCGACACCTCCCTGTTTGGCGCCGGCCGGGTGCCGAAGGATCACCCGCGGGTGGCCGCATACGGGGACGTCGACGAGCTGAATTCGGTACTCGGTCTGGTGCGCGCCACCGAGCCAACCAATTTCTTCGACCCGCTGCTTCAGGCCATACAACGTGACCTGTTTGCCATCGGTGGACAGCTCGCCGCTCCCGACCCCGGGGCGGTCGCCAAAGCGCTGGTCAAGGCCAACCTTTCCACCGACCGGGTGAGTGAGTTCGAGCGGGTGATCGATGAATCCGAGAACGAGCTTCCGCCGCTCCGCGCTTTCGTTTTGCCGGCCGGCACTTTGAAAGCGGCCGCCTTTCACCTGGCCCGCACCGTGTGTCGCCGGGCGGAGCGGAGTGTGGTGCACCTCGCCCGGGAAAGCGAGATCCCCGACTTGTTCATCGTGTACCTGAACCGGCTTTCCGATCTCCTCTTCACCCTTGCGCGCCTGGCGAACCACCGCGCGGGGGTGAGCGACGTGACGTGGTAGCGGCTAGACCCATCCATGCCCCCCGATCCGATCATCGTCACTCATGCGCTGGGTACCTATCCGGTCTACGTCGAGCCGGGCGGTCTCGGGCGACTGGAGCAGCTGGTGCAACTGCATCTCCCCCGGCGGCGGATGGCCATGGTCGCGGATGCCACGGTACACGAGCTCTATCGGAAAGGACGGCTGGGGAGCCCGGTATGGCAGGGAGAGACGCTCACCATTCCTCCAGGTGAGACATCGAAGACCCGGCAGCATTGGGAACATCTCACCGACCAGCTGCTGGAACGGCAGTTCGGGCGAGACAGCGGCCTCATCGCCCTGGGCGGGGGAGTCACCGGAGATCTGGCCGGCTTCGTGGCTGCCACGTACATGCGAGGGTTACCGTACATCCAGATCCCGACCACGCTGCTGGCAATGCTCGACGCCTCGGTGGGCGGAAAGACCGGCGTGGATACACCCCACGGCAAGAACCTCATCGGCGCGTTTCATCCTCCGGCCGCTGTCCTCGCCGACCCTCTTACCCTGAGGACCCTGCCGGAGCGGGACTACCGCGGCGGCCTGGCCGAGGCGGTTAAACACGGGCTTATCGCCGACCGGGCCTACTTCGAATGGATGGAAGCCGAGTCCGCCGCCCTCACCCGACGGGACCCCGAGGCGGTCAGCCACCTGATCCGGCGCAGCATCGAGATCAAGGCAGAGATCGTGAGCGGCGATGAGCGGGAATCGGGTCGCCGGGCCATCCTCAACGCCGGCCACACAGTTGGGCACGCGTTGGAGCAGGTTTCCGGCTACCAGCTACCCCATGGAGAAGCAGTTGGCCTGGGCCTGATGGCGGAGTGCGAGCTGGCCCAACAGCTGGGAATTGCACCCTCCGGCTTGCGTGATCGAGTGGGCGCACTGCTGAACCGGCTCGGGCTGCCCCAGCGACTCCCCCGCACCCTCGATCCGGAGGCCTTGCTCCGCAGTATGGCGGCGGACAAGAAGAATCGGGGTTCCCAGATCCGATTCGCATTGCCCTCGGCGCTCGGCCAAGTCCATCGGTCGGAGGGCTGGACTACTGCCGCACCAGATGATTCGATTCGACACGCGATCGAGGTGCTTTTGTGAGGAGGATGGAGGGTGCTCAGAACGGGCAGGCCGAGGTTCGTATCTCATTGGAATGCAGGAAGTTGCAGCTGATTCCGAGACCTCTTCGGGAGCCTGGCTTCCGCCCTAAAGTGGATAAAACGACGAAACGGTTGTGCATAAACATTTTGTGATGTGGAAAGATTTTTTTGCTTGACCGCGCCACCGGCACCTCCTATATTCGCTGCTCACCTCTCCGTAATGTTCGGTCACCGGAATAAAAATCGCAGCCCGTTCCCTCTGCCGGGGTTGTATATGACGCATGTGCGCACCGGGAAAGCCCGCCCGTTTGCTCGTTCCGCCCCTTCCGGCGCATTCGACCAGTACCTACTCGACATCCAGAAGCTCCCCATGATCTCCGACCCCGACGAGGAGAAGCGACTCGCCCGTCGTGCGGTGGCCGGGGATGAGACCGCGGCCGAGCGCCTGGTGACCGCCAATCTCCGATTCGTCATTTCTTACGTGAAGAAGTACCAGGGCCACGGGCTCGACCTGTCCGAGCTGGTTGCGATCGGCAACGAGGGGCTGCTAAAAGCGGTGAAGAAGTTCGATCCGGATCACGGAGTGAAGTTCATTTCCTACGCGGTCTGGTGGGTCCGGCAGGCGGTCCTCAAAGCGCTCGCGGAGCAGACCCGCAGTGTGCGGATCCCCCTGAACCAGAACTCGGCCCTGGTGCGAATGTCCCGGGCCAAGAGCTTCCTGGCCCAGGAGCTGGGCCGGGAGCCCACCGACAACGAGATCGCGATCGCGCTGAACGACACCGTCGACAACATCCGGTCCGCCCACCGAATGACCTCCACCGAAGTCTCGTTGGATGCTCCGGTCGAGCGGCAGGATCGCGGCGCCAGCACCTTCGGCGAGCGGGTGGCCGGCACCGGCGGCATCGAGATCGAGGAGATGACCGACGTCCGGCTTCAGCGCGAGTTTATCGATCGCATCTTCCAGCGGCATCTTACCCCGCGGGAGCGTAAGATCCTCTCGCTCTACTACGGCTTGGAAGAGGGTTCCGAGGCTCTGACCCTGGAAAAGATCGGTGCCCTGCTCGGCGTCACTCGCGAGCGCATTCGACAGATTCGGGAACGGGCCTTCGAGAAGCTTCGGGATTCCCCGGATGTGCGGGCCTTGCGGGGGTTCTGGGGAGCAGCGTGATGGCGGCGGGGCAGCGGGTCAGCGGGGCAGCGGGGCAGTGATTGGAGAGGCCGGCGGAAACCCAGCCGGCTTTTCCATTTCCAATAGTCTTTCCTGACGTTTCGCCCCGCTGCCCCTCTGCCCCTCTGCCCCGCTAAGTTTCAATATGCCTTTCCGGCTGCCGATCTTCCCTCTCTCGGTTGTGCTCTTCCCCGGGATACCGCTGCCGTTGCATATCTTCGAGCCGCGCTACCAGCGCATGCTGGCCGATTGTCTGGCGGCCGACCGCCGCTTTGGGATCACGCCGGTAGCGGGCTCCGACATGCCTGAGCCTGGAGCCGTCGGATGCATCGCCGAGGTGCGAGTGAATCAGGAGTTGCCGGACGGAAGATCGAACATTGTGGTAGTCGGAGGATCGCGCTTCATGCTGTCTCGCCTGCTGGACGAGTTGCTGCCCTATATGACCGCTGACGTTCAGCCGTTTGAGGACGACGTGGACAGCGCCCCTCCGCCCGATCGGACCGAGGCCTTGGTGCAGCTTTTCACCGGTTACTTCGCGGCACTTCGCGAGCTGAATGACACCATGCCCGAAGAGCCGGCGCTGCCTGACGACGCCTTGAGCCTCTCCTTCCAGGTGGCTGGAGGCATCGAATGCGATCTAGGCGTGAAGCAGCGGCTGCTCGCCGAGCGATCGACTGCTCGCCGGGTAGAGGCGCTCATCATGCTCCTGCCGGTGTTGACCAGTGCGCTGGAGCGTGGCATCAAGGTGCATCGCCGCGCCCACGGGAACGGCAAGGGCGGAGCCCTCACCGATATTGTGGCCGGCCAATGAACTCGTCTCTGCTAGCCGGCCTGAGCCGGATCGTCGGCCGTCAATGGGTCCGTCACCGCCGGGCCGAGCTGACCACATACGCCATGGACGGCCTTCCCACCCATGAGTCGCTACCGGGTGTGGTCGTGATGCCGGGGAACCCATCTCAGGTCCGTGAGATCGTCCGGCTGCTGCACCTGGTGCAGGTGCCGTTCGTCGCCCGCGGAGCTGGAACCGGACTCTCCGGTGGCGCCCTGGCCGACCCGGATACGGTGCTCATCACTCTGACCCGGTTGAATCAGATACTGGAGATCGACCCGGTTCAGCGCCGGGCCGTGCTTCAGCCCGGCGTGGTGAACGCGCGGTTGTCTGAGGCGGTGCTGCCCCACGGACTCTATTACGTACCCGACCCATCCAGCCAGGCAGCCTGCACCGTCGGCGGCAACGTGGCCGAGAACGCCGGAGGTCCTCACTGCCTCAAGTACGGCGTCACCACCAACCACATCGTTGCCCTCGAGGTGGTTCTGCCCGACGGGTCGACCGCCAGGCTGGGCTCGACCCAGGGGGAACCCTGGGGGCCGGACCTGGTGGGGCTCTTTGTCGGCAGCGAGGGGATGTTCGGCATCGCCACGGAGATCACCGTTCGCCTGGAGCGCATCCCCGAGAGCGTGCGAACCATGCTGGCGGACTTCCCCAGTGTCCGGGGCGCCAGTGAGGCGGTCTCGTCCATCATCGCGGCAGGCATCGTTCCCGCAGCGCTGGAGATGATGGATCGAGCTTGCGTTGCGGCGGTAGAAGCTTCGATCTATGCGGCGGGATACCCCACCGATGCGGCCGCCGTGCTTCTGGTGGAGTTGGATGGGCAGGCCGAGGCGGTCGAAGCGGAAGCGGTCACCGTGCAGGAGATTCTCAAGGAGCGGGGGGCCCGGGAGGTGCGCAGCGCTTCGACCAGTGGGGACCGAGCCCGGCTCTGGCTGGGGCGAAAGAAGGCCTTTGGCGCCATGGGCCGAATCGCACCCGATCTTGCGGTGCAGGACGCCGTGGTTCCCCGTTCCGCCCTGCCGGCCATCATGGATCAGATCGAGGGCATCCGTCGGCAATACGATCTCACCATCAGCAACGTCTTCCACGCGGGTGACGGGAATCTGCATCCGAACATCAGCTTCGACCGGCGCGACTCGGCAGTGGCAGCACGGGTGCGGTCCGCCTGTCGGGAGATCATGGCTGCCTGCGTGGCGGTGGGCGGGAGCATTACGGGCGAGCATGGGGTGGGGAACGACAAGCTCGACTACATGCCCTGGATTTTCGACCCGGAGACCCTTGGCGCCATGCGGGCGGTTCGCCGGGCGTTCGATCCCACCGAGCTGGCCAACCCCGGCAAGGTGCTGCCGCTGCACGCGTGCCGGGAGTGGACCGCGGTGAAGAGCACGCGCCAATGACGGACGCCATCTTCACCCGCCTCCGGGCCTTGCTCGGCACCAGTGGAGTGGAACGGGATGGAAATGGGGTGCCTCGGGCGACTCCCGATAGCGCCGACGCGCTGTCGCTGGTCTGCCGGCTGGCGCACGAGGAGGGCTGGAAGATACGAGTCGAAGGAAGAGGCACCTGGCTCGCGGCCGACGCCCCCTCCGATCTCGTCGTCAGCACCCGAGGGCTGGAGCAGATTGTCTCAGTCAGCCCGGCCGATCTGGTGGCGACGGTGCAGGCCGGCACCTCGCTGGAGGCGCTCCGCCGGAGGTTGGCTGACTATGGAATGTGGTTGGCCCTGGATCCACCGGGCCGACCGGAGCGGAGTATCGGGTCGGTCGTCGCCACCGCCACGGCGGGGCCCCTGCGCCACGGCTTCGGCCCGGTCCGGGATCACGTGCTGGGCTGTAGTGTCGCCACGGGAGACGGCCGGCTGGTCAACGCCGGCGGACGGGTGGTGAAGAACGTGGCCGGGTACGATCTCACCAAGCTCCAGGTAGGCGGGTTCGGGGGCTTTGGCATCATCGCCGAGGTCCATCTGAGACTGCGCGCCCTACCTCGGGCGGACGTGACCCTGGTGGCCCGTGGCGCCCGCGACGCCCTCACCTCCGCTGCCCGCGAGCTGGTCGAGTCCAATCTTCTGCCGGGCGCACTCGAGCTGCTCTCACCCGCCCTGGCGGCCGAGCCCGATTGGGTGCTCGCGGCCCGGTTTGTCGGCACCGACGCCGCCGTCCAAAGTGACGTACGCCGGCTCGGCACCACCGGCGATTTGGAGTGGCTGCCGCTCCCGGCCGACCGCACTGCCGCGTTCTGGAGTGTGGCCGCCCGGGGGAGCCTGGGAGGGCCGATCACCCTCCGGCTGGGCGTGCTGGGCGATGGAGTGGATGAAACCATCGACCTGCTGGCCCACGATCTCGACGAAGGATTGATCTCGGCCGGCGCCGGACAGGGAATGATCCGCTGGACTGGCGATGCTCCGCTGGACCGGCTCCGCGCGCTGCGCCGGGCCGCGGCCTCGAGAGAGATCCCCATGACGCTGGAGCGCGCTCCCTGGCCCCTCCGCCGCGCGCTGGGCCACTTCGGTGCCTACCGCGAGGGCGTCGGCCAGATCGTCGGCCGGCTGCGGGGAACGTTTGATCCCGGGCAGTGCCTGAACGTGGCATTGGAGGGGGCGGAGTAAGATGGCGGCGGGCCAGCGGGGCGGCCAACTGAATGGGAGTCATGGCTACTCTGCACTCGACCCCTGCGTGCACTGCGGCTTCTGCTTGCCCGCCTGTCCCACCTATCTGGTTACCGGCGACGAAGGCGACAGTCCCAGAGGCCGCATCGTGCTGATGCGAGCGCTCGAGCGGGGAGAACTGGGAGCCGACGACCCCGCCTTGGTCGAGCACCTGGACGCGTGCCTCGGATGCCGTGGCTGCGAGCCGGCGTGCCCTTCGGGTGTGGGCTACGGCCGCGGCCTCGAGGCGGCCCGGGAACAACTCGTCGCAGCACGAGGGCTTCCTCCGCTCGCCCGCTCTGTCCTCCGGGTCTTCCGCTACGCAGCTCTCTGGCGCCCTTTGTTTACCCTCGCCCGGGTGTTGCGAGCCACCGGTATACCCAGCCTGGTCGCCGGGCGTGGGCGGATCCAATTCGGTCTGGGAATGTTGGCTTCCAGCGCGGAAGTCACCGAGAAGGACGAGTGGGTCGAGGCAGCGGAGAGGACGAAGCCGACGGAGAGAACGGAGAGGACGGCGGAGCAGCCTGCTCCGCTGACCGTCGCCCTTTTCCGCGGGTGCGTCATGGACACCCTGTTCGGCCACGTGCACGACGCCACCAAGCGCACGCTGGAGGCCAACGGATACCGGGTGGTGGAGGCGCCCGGCCAGGGCTGTTGCGGAGCGCTCCACGAGCATGCCGGCGATCGGGAGGGAGCCCGCGCCTTGGCGGCTGTGAATGTGGAGGCCTTGGCGGAACAGGCCGACCTCGTCGTTGTGAACAGCGCCGGGTGCGGCGCGCTGCTCAAGGATTACGGGCACCTGCTTGGCACTGATCGTGCCGCCGCGCTGGGGAGTACAGTGCGGGATGTCTCCGAGCTGCTGGCCGAACGAGGTCCCCGCGTGGGGGCGCCGCTCAACCTGGAAGCGGTCTACGACGCACCCTGCCACTTGCAGCACGCCCAGCGGGTACAGGAGGCTCCTCTGGCCCTGCTACGCGCCATCCCGGGGCTCCGCCTGCAGCTGCTGCCCGGTTCGGACCGCTGCTGCGGCAGCGCCGGCATCTACTCCCTGCTCCATCCCCGAATGGCGCGCGCCGTGCTGGATAGCAAGATCTCGGGTTTGGGAGAGGCCAGGCCTCGTCCGAGCGTCGTGCTGACGGGAAATCCCGGCTGCTTGATGCAGATCGGTGCCGGGCTCCGCGCTGCCAAGCTGCCGATCGGCGTGGCCCATCCGGTGGAACTGCTGGATCTGTCGTACGCCAACGCGGGGTTTTATGAGGTGAGAAGTGAGAAGTAAGAGGTGAGAAGGTGTCAAGGTCTCTCCCCACCTTCCCTCATCCCGGCTGCCTCTCACCTCTCAGTTCTTACTTCTGACCTTCACCTCCGTTATACCTTCTCTAATGACCTCCGGTATCCTGTTCGACTTCAACGGCGTCATCATCGACGACGAAGCCCAGCACTGTGACGCGCTGATCGCCACCTTGTCGGAGTACGGCTATCCGCTGGACCGGGACACCTACTACCGCGATTATCTCGGCTTCGATGATCGCGAGTGTTTCCGTTTCACCTTTGAGCGCATGGGCCTCCCTCGGGACGAGGCTACCCTCCGGGAAGCGGTCGCCCGGAAGCATGCCGCCTACGAGCGCGCCATCCGGCAGTCGATGCGGCTGGTTCCGGGAGCCGCCGAGTTCGTAGAGAACGCGGCCTTGGACGGCTTCCAGCTCGCCATCGTTTCGGGGGCGCTTCGCGGTGAGATCGAGCTGGTGCTCGAGCTGGCCGACCTGCGTCCGCATTTTGCCGAGATCGTAGCGGCCGAAGACGTGGGCGTGTGCAAGCCTGATCCTCAGGGGTACAATCGGGCCCGGGAAATGCTGGAGCTTGCGCCCCGGCGTTGCGTCGTGGTGGAAGACTCGCTCCCGGGGCTCAACGCCGCGCGGGCCGCCGGCCTGCGTTGCGCCATGCTAGCCACCTCCCATCCGGAGGACGCCTGCGTGAACGCGGACCTCGTCTGGCGGGATTTCATAGGCCACGATGCGGCTCAGCTCCCGTGGGCCCATGTCTGAGTTCGACCTGACGCTAGAGCGCGAACGGCTGGCCGAGGTACGCCACGGCGCGGTCCTGGTGACCAGCGAACCCGCCGTGTTTCGAGTGCAAGGGCCGGGGGCCCTTACCTGTTTGCAGGGATTGCTGACCAATGATCTGGTCAAGCCGGGCGACAACAGCCTGGTTTACGGAGCGCTGCTGACCCCGAAGGGAGCCCTGGTGGTGGACTACTGGGTCCTCCGCCAAGCCGATGCGCTCACGTTGGTGGCCCCCCGATCGGGGCATGAAGCATCGCTCGAGCTGTTTCGCCGCCAGCTCCCTCCACGATTGGCGCGGGTGGTGGATCTTACCGGGCAGGCCAAAGTGGCCTGGCTGATCGGGGCCCATGGCTTTCAGACCCTGGCCGAGGCAGGCGTGGGTATGCCGGAGTCCTCCGGACGAGTTGCGTCGGTGGGAGGAGAGGTGAGCCCAGTGGCACTTGCGCTGGCTCCTGAGGCCGCACCCTTCGTCGCGCTGGCCGTAGGCGCCGGACCGGCAGTGGCCGCACTGAGCTCGAGGCTGGTTTCCGCCGGTGCACTTCCCGGCGATGAGCGGGACCTACATGCCGCCCGGATTCTCTGTGGCTGGCCCGCCCTGGGCGCCGAGATCGACGAGCGAACCCTCCCCCAAGAGGTGCGCTACGATCAGATCGGGGGAGTCTCGTATACCAAGGGCTGTTATACCGGACAGGAAACGGTGGCGCGACTGCATTTCCGCGGGCATACCAATCGGGAGCTCCGGGGCCTTCGCTGGCGCCGCCCGGTCCCGCTCGAGGGTCGTACCATCAACAAGGGCGAGCGGGAAGTAGGCAGTGTGCGCTCGACCCTGAGCTTGGAAGACCGGGCGATTGGACTGGGACTCATCCGGCGGGAGGTGGGTGTTGGTGAGGAGCTTCTCGCCGGAGGGCAGCCGGCCACGGTCGTGGCCTTGCCCTTTGGGCCGGAGGATCTGGACGGGTGAGTCAGAACGAAAGAGCCCCGGGGGAGTACCCCGGGGCTCGACGCGAGAACGCGATCGCGTGAGCTTACTTCTTCGCCTTGGTCGTGTCGTGCGCCATCGTCGTATCGGAGTGGCTCATTCCCGCCATGCCGGTGTCGGACATGGCTGGAGCCATGGCGGAGGTATCCGCCGCCGGCGTAGCAGCCCGCTTCGAACAGCCGGCGAGCACGAGAACCGCGGTCATCAGCAGGATCTTCTTCATCGTCACTCCCTCAGGGGTCGGTCGGCGGTGGATAATGGCTGTCGCTGTCGCCGGGCAGAGACACGAGGGCGAAGGTAAGCCACAGCCCCGGCTTGTCAAGGTGAGGCAATTTGCAGAGCGGCGCTGCCGATCCCGGTCACGGAATCGCCGGCCGCTTGAAACCGAGCAACCAACCCATTGATGTCGAAAATCTTAGATGCCTATAATCGAGCCACGCACCCTAGGTGAACTGAAGAACAGCCGCTGGGCGGAGCCGCCGCTGCGCGGACGGGCCGTCCGCGATGAGATCCGGAGTAACCTGCTCAAGCGTCTGGAGGGCGGTGACCCCCTGTTTCCGGGAATCGTCGGATACGACGACACCATCTTCCCCCAGATCGTCAACGCGTTGTTGGCGCGGCACCATTTCATCCTGCTTGGCCTCCGGGGCCAGGCCAAGAGCCGCATCCTTCGGGAGCTCACCGGTCTGCTGGATGAGCGTATTCCGATTGTGGCGGGCAGCGAGGTCAACGACGACCCGTTCGCGCCGATCTCGAAGTATGCCCGCGAACTGCTGACCGAGTGCGGTGAGGCCACCCCGATCGCGTGGCTGCGTCGGGATCAGCGCTACGTGGAGAAACTGGCTACGCCCGATGTCACCATTGCCGACTTGATCGGAGATGTCGACCCTATCAAGGCCGCACGCGGGGGCCACTTGTTGTCCGACGAGCTGACCATGCACTTCGGGCTGCTCCCGCGCGCCAATCGCGGCATCTTTGCCATCAACGAGCTGCCCGACCTCAGCGGTAAAGTCCAGGTCGGGCTTTTCAACATCATGCAGGAAGGCGACGTCCAGATCAAAGGGTATCCGGTACGGTTGCCGCTCGACGTGCTGCTCGCCTTCACCGCCAACCCCGAGGACTACACCGCCCGGGGCAAGATCATCACGCCCCTGAAGGATCGGATCGGCTCGGAGGTGATCACTCACTATCCCCGTACCGTGCAGCTCGGCATGGAGATCACCGCCCAGGAAGCCTGGATCGAGCGGGGGGGGCCGGCCCTCGACATGCCTGATTTCGTGCTCGAGGTGATCGAGCGGGTAGCGTTCGAGGCCCGGGAAGACAAGCGGGTCGATAAGCGGTCCGGCGTAAGCCAGCGGCTCCCGATCAGCGCGCTGGAGAATGCGGTCTCCAACGCGGAGCGGCGCGCCGTAGCGCTGAGCGAAGAGCGGGTGGTACCCCGGGTCAGCGACGTCTATGCCGCGGTGCCTTCCATTACCGGGAAGCTGGAGCTGGAGTATGAGGGTGAGTTGCAGGGGGGCGATGCCATTGCTCGGGAGTTGATCCGCCGGGCCGCGGGCCGGGTGCTGGAAGAGCGCATGGGAGGGGCCGATCTGAGCAAGATCGTGGCCTGGTTCGACCAAGGCGGGGCCCTGAAGGTATCGGGCGACGAGCGATCCGACGTCTGCCTCAAGGGGTTCGGCGTGGTGCCCGGCCTGGTCGAGCTGGTGTCCGAGTTCGGTCTGGCCACCCGCAAGGACGCCCCCCGCGCGGTGGCCGCCTGCGAGCTGGTGCTGGAGGGGCTGGCCGCTCAGAAGCGCATCAGCCGAAGCGAGGAGCTGGGTTACACGCGCGCCAAGCCGGAGCGGCGTGAGCCAGGGTACGGCAAGGGCGGCATCAGTTTCGGATAATCACTTATGCGCTTTACCACCTACTCGAAATACCACCCCGAGCTGGCGGATACCGTCAATCTCCAGGGACTCCTCGACCAGCTCAGTGACTTCCTGCTCCAATCAGGGTTCGCTGGGAACTCGCCGTCATTCTGGCACGACGAGATGGGCGAGGGAGAGCGGTCTCTCGACGCGCTGCGCCAGGCTATCGTCCAAGCATTGATGGAGTCCGGCCAGCTCACTCCCGAAATGCTGAAAGTCTTGCGGGGTGAGTCCACCGGAGATGAGGCTCGCGACAAGGAAGTTGAGGCCGAGCTGAGCCAGCTGCTCGATCGGATCGTGCAGCGCCTCATGGAAGAAGGCTACCTCAACGTGAGCCAGGCCCCGCAGGTGCCTCAGGGATACCAGTCGATGTTCGGCCCCGGCGGACAGGCCCACTCGGCCGCTCAGCAAGTTCAGTTCAACCTCACCGAAAAGGGCATCGACTTCCTCGGCTACAAGACCCTGAAGAACCTGCTCGGCAGCGTCGGCAAATCCAGCTTCGGGGCGCACGACACACCCTACCTGGCCACTGGGGTTGAGGCGGAGGGCGTCAGCAAACAGTATGAATTCGGTGACGTGCTGAACCTGGACGTCCCCGCCACGCTGACCAATGCCATCGCCCGCGAAGGCCTTGGGGTGCCGCTCAACATCGAGTACAGCGACTTGATGGTGAGTCAATCGGAGTACCGCTCCTCAGCGGCCACCGTGCTGATGCTCGATTGCTCCCACTCGATGATTCTCTACGGTGAGGACCGGTTCACGCCGGCCAAGAAAGTGGCGCTGGCGCTCACCCACCTGATCCGGACCCAGTATCCGGGCGACAGTCTCCGGGTGGTGCTGTTTCATGACTCGGCGGAAGAGATTCCACTCAGCGCTCTGGCCACCGCGCAGGTCGGTCCCTACCACACCAATACAGCGGAAGGACTCAAGCTCGCCCGGCGAATCTTGCTGGGTCAAAAGAAGGACATGCGGCAGATCATCATGATCACCGACGGAAAGCCGTCGGCACTCACCATGCCGGACGGCCGGATCTACGTGAATTCGATGGGACTCGATCCCCAGATCCTGCAGGCCACCTATCGGGAGGTGGCCAACTGCCGGCGATCGGGGATCATGATCAATACGTTCATGCTGGCTCGCGACCGCAGCCTGGTGGAGTTCGTCAAGCAGGTCGCTTCCATATGCAGGGGGAAGGCCTACTTCACCAACACCATGACGCTTGGCCAGTTCATTCTCATGGACTTCATGAAGCGGAAGACGCGGCGTGTGTCATAGCCGCGCGCCGCAGTCACGAAGCCTCACCATGCGCACATTCCCCTCCATAGTCCTCCTCCTCGCCATCCACCTCGTCGCTTGCAGTTCTCGGGGCGAAGCGGCGCATAACCCGGGGAGCCCCACCCCGGTGGCCGAGCCGGCACCCACGGCTGCAGGCGTTCCGCGGGCTCGGCCGGGGAGCGAAGGAACCGGCGGCCTGCCCGTGACCAGCGGAGTGCCGGTGCGGCCGGATCAAGCCCCTTTGGTACACATCCGCCAGGCGCTCGAGGTGGATACGCTCTTGGGCCGGAGAGTGCGGGTAGCCGGGCGGTGCGCCGCCGCCGGGGCCGGTCCGAGAGCCGGTTCGTGGACTCTGGAGGGGGACGGCGCTGCCATCGAGGTTCGGGGCCTGGTGCCTTCCTCCTGTGGGACCCGGAGCGAAGAGAACCTCACCATCTTCGCCCAGATCGAGGCGAAAACAGCCGGCAGTCCGGATCGCTTGCTGCTCCGGCTGCCCGACTGATGCCGCCAGCCGCCGCCGCGGGGATCTCACTCCTCAACCCGCCTGATGAAGTCCGCAAGCAAAGGTCCGGGCCATGGCGAACGCTGAACGACCGAGTCATTGCCTGCGAGCTTTGTCCCCGACTGCGCTCCCATTGCAAGGATGTAGCCCGTGTCCGGAAGCGGGAGTTTGCCGGCCAGGAGTATTGGGCCCGGCCGGTGCCGGGCTTCGGTGACCCTGAGGCTCGGCTGCTGATTGTCGGATTGGCTCCCGGTGCGCACGGCAGCAATCGAACCGGCCGTCCCTTTACCGGCGACGCCAGTGGCGCATGGCTGTACGAGGCCCTGCACCGCTATGGCTGGGCCAGCCAGCCGCTCTCTCGATCCAGCGACGATGGGCTGGTCCTGACGGACTGCTACATCACGGCAGCAGTGCGCTGTGCTCCTCCGGACAACCGGCCGACGAGAGAAGAGCTGGAGCGTTGCCGGTCCTACTTGGAGACCGAGCTCGAGCTGCTTACCCGTGCGCGGGTGGTTTTGGCGTTAGGACGGATCGGATGGGAAAGCTGGCTCAGGACGGCGGGATGGTGGGGACAGCTCGGCAGCGGCGGGCGGCCACAGTTTGCCCACGGTGCTGAGACCATGCTTCCCAGTGGGATCACCCTGGTCTCGTCCTACCACCCCAGCCGGCAGAACACCAACACGGGGCGCCTGACGCGCCCCATGTGGTATTCGGTGTTTCAGCGAATCAGGACGATTTTGGCTTAATCCCGCCTACGACCCGCTTGACCATTCTGCCCGTCGGGAGCACAGTCGACGCATCCGGCACCTCGTTGATGATCGCCAACTGCTCGATCGGAATGTTCGATGGGTACTGGGCGTTGAACTGCTGGAGCGTCATGTCCCGGTCCAGCTTGACCAACTCGACCCGGGCGGGCTGCACGTTGATCTTGGACCCGTCGCGAAGCTCGCTGAAGCTTCGGATGGTGCTCTGGAAGACCTGATCGTAGCTCGCCAGCTTGCCTTGCGCGGTATAGCCCATCAGGCCGAACGTGGTTCCCCCGTACTCGAGAAACGTGACCAGCCCCTCGATGACGCCCTGCTGGGTCTGGGCCTGGAAGTAGCTCGAGGTGGCCGGTAACCCGTTGATGTTAGTGCTCGAGGTTTGGCCGGCCTGCACCCCTTGCTGTGACAGGAATTGCTGAGCCGCCTGCTGGGGCGAGCCCTTGCCCGCCAGGGCCAATTGGATAATGGCGTCCTGGTTTGGACTCAATGCGGCGACAGAGGCCGCCGTGTTCTGTACCTGCCAGCCGTCGGGGAAGTGCAGCTGGAAACGCATCTGGGGATGGTAGAAGTGGGTCCCCTCGAAGTATCCCTGCCGGGGATCCTCACCGAAGGTCATCCCCTGTATTCGGCGGAGATAATCCTCCCGGTTGACCTTGGCCCTGCTCAGATCCACGTGAGTTGTGTCCAGCATCTGCTGGATATGCTTGATCCGGTTCCCGGGATTGGGGTGGGTTGCCAGCCACTCCGGAAGCTTCCCGCCCCCACCGGTCTGACTGATCCGATCCAAGGTCTCCATCACCTTCGCCATTTCCCTGACGTCGTAACCCTGTTGCAGCGCATAGCGGAATCCGGCCTGATCGGCCTGGTTCTCAGCATCCCGGCTGTATTTCAGAAACAGGACGCTCAGACCGGCGCTGGCGAGCTGGCCGAACTGGGCAATGTCGGAGGAAAGGATGCTTCCGATTCCCAGGCCAAGCTGGGCCAACTCAGACTTGCTGATCTGCTGCACCGAGTGACGGTTGGTGACATGGCCGATCTCGTGCCCCACGACGGTGGCCAGCTCCGCCTCGTCGTTGATGGAGGTCATCAGACCGCGGGTCACATAAATGAACCCACCCGGCAGCGCGAACGCATTGACCGACGCGTCCTCCACCACATGAAATTCCCAGGGCAGGTTAGGCCGCTCGGAGTTGGCCGCAATCCGTTTGCCCAGACCGGCAACATACGACTGAACGTTGTTGTCGTTATAAATCCCGATGGTCTGCGCCACCTCCTGGGCGGCCTGCTTCCCCATCTCGATCTCCTGACTTTCGGAGACCAGCGCCAATTCGCTCTTGCCGGTGACCGGGTTCCGGGCGCAGCCGAGTGGTCCGGTCGCCAGGCCGGCACCGAGCCCCAAGACCAGAAGGGTGGGAATCAGTGCGGTAACGGGGACCCCAAGGAAACGAATGCCTGAGCGGCGAATCATAGTTGCATCTCCGATCTCTCGGTCACGAACCGGTTTAGCGGCGAACGCAGCCTGTATTGTAGGTGTCAAGCCCGACCCAGGCTGTGATCCGCGTCGCCTGGTCGCCAGGCGGCCAGAAGCGTGGCTCTGGCGATCAGGGCAGCATCATCCCTGCCGTGGGCACCGCGAGGAAACGGCCGGCGATGAGACCGATGAGCATGAAGAGCACGATCGATGCCACAATCACCACGACTGTGTACCCGGCTGCTTTGTCCCGGGGAACCTTCATCAGAGTCGGCAGGCCCAGATACAGGAGGTACACGCTGTACAACCCCAAGATCTGGAGCCATCCAAGAGCAGGAACCAGAGCGAACACCCCAGCCAGCCAGACCGGCGTGCTGGAGTACGCCGCGACTTTGAGCGCCTGCGTTGGATTCCGCTGAGCGCCAAATGTAGGTCCCAGTCCATCGATGATCAGGCCGAGCAAATAGGTCCCGATCAGGGTGAGAATGTAGGTCACGATGGCAGTCGTAATCGCGGAGCCGATCGGCACCCGGAACCTCCCCAGGAATGGAACCGTGATGCCAAAAACCGTGTAACCGATGACCTGGGCAACCGGTCCGATCGCGGCAAGCGGCATTACATACCCGGTGTAGAGCGCGGCCGGTATCGTGGGCTCGGCCTCGATCACCTCCCACTCAGTTCGAGGAGACAGCAAAAGTTGCCTCACGCGCTCGACGAGGTTCATCGCATTCTCCTTGAGATCAAACAACTGAACGGATTGGCTGCAGATGACGTATAGTGGGGCTGTAATTGGGGAGTGTCTAGGGCGAACCGATGGGATCGTTGAGGGGAAGGAGAATAAAAAACGAAAAGGGCGGCAGGTCTCCTTTGACCTCCCGCCCTTTCGTCCGCCGATCTCGTTTTCTAGTTACTTACGTTCTTGGCGACGTCATCCTCGATCTTGATGATGTCCACCTTCGCGGGAGTTCCAGCGACCACAAAGGTGTAACTCTTGCCGCCTTCCAGCTTCGCATTGGGCTCGCGTGCCAGCACGTTTTTCTTACCCTGAGGACGGACTTCCAGGGTGCCGGCAATGGGGTCAAACTCATTCCAGCCGGCTTCACTCTTGAAATTGATGCCGTCGAACAAGGGGTCGGCCCGGCCCCGAACGAAGACACTGATCTCCGTGTCGCCCGGAATGGCATTGATCACCCGGACTCTGGCCTTGTCGGGCGAAACCGGCTTCAGCTCATCGTCGAGCACCCGCAGGTTGCGCTTGTCGGCCCCACCCTGGTCGGGCATAGCAACGATGGTGTAGTGACCGCCTCCACTGAGGTTCTCCCGGTTCTCCGCCAGAGGCTTGTCCCGAGATCCGAGCTTGAAGTTGAACCGATCGTCCGGAATCTCCTGGAAGCCAGTCGCCTTCTTGTAGCCCACTCCCGAGAAGGCGGTGCTGTCCCCCGCAAAGATCACCAGCGACGGATCTCCCGGGATGGCATTCACCACTCGAACCAGTGCCAGCTGCTTGTTGTCCAGGGTCTCGGAGGCGGGAGCATTCGAGGTGCCCTGCTCAGTCTTCGTGGTGACCGCTCCGGTGTCGCGGTTGTTCTTGCAGCCGCCCGCCAGCAGCACTACTCCGCCGGCAAGCATGCCCGCGTAGAATCCTCTCGACCTCTTCATGGTAACACCTCACCTGTAGGGTTCACGTAAGCGCTGAGATCAGCATTGTGCTGGTAGAGCTAAACAGGGGCCCAACGTAGCGGTGAGCAACGGGTGTGGCTGTGACCCTGCTCACCAGCCGTGTGATCTACATCACAATTGCACCGAGACCTGCCCATCCGCGCGCATCCGTCCCGGGCCTTAGCTTGACACCACAGATCCCAGTGCTTCTCAGGACACATGAAGACGGAGCGACCGACCATGATCTTCAGACGGTACGCACTCTTGATTCCCTTCGCTGGCTTGGCCGCGTGCGGCAGCGGTACAATGCGCGTGGCTGGCGACGATCCGTCCACCAGTAGCGGTCCCGTGTCGTTGGCGCCCACTCCGGACTCTCAGCCCGAGCCGTCGGTCGCGTCAGCGCCCGCGCCCGCCACCCAGCCCGGCCCGGACAGCGCCGCAGCGGCACCGGTGCCGCAGCAGCAGGGGTATGCCCCGTACAGCGGTGGTAACAGCACCCTGGAGATGAAGCGCATAGGCCAGTGGTCGCGCACCGGTATCGGCGAGAGTCGCCGGCTGGTGATCCGAGACGCGAATGCCTGGGCCGAATTCTGGTCTGAGCTGGGGACCGGCGACCGGCCGGATGTGGACTTCACCAAGTCGGTAGTGGTGGCCGTGACCGCTGGACAGCACCCCACGGGAGGGTACGAAATCGCCGTGGACCAAGTCGGGCAGAGGGACGGGGAGCTCACGGTACAGGTCCTCCAAACCAGCCCGGGGCCCAACTGCGTAACCAGCTCTTCCCCAACCCAACCGGTCGATGTCGTTGAGGTTCCTGCAGTTGCTCTAAAGAGCTGGAGCTTTTCAGAGCGGAAAGAGACGAGTAGCTGCCGGTAGGGGGGCTATGTGGCGACGGGATCCCAAGATGCAGGGATCCCGCTCGCCGGTTCCGAATCACCGCCCACATCGAGCCCACGCCCATACCTGTAAGTTACAATATAGCAGTGCGTTAGCCATCACTTGACTTGCCGGCCAGGCCGGTCGTTATTCTGGCGCAGGACCCAACTCAGGTGGTCCGAAATGAACGCCGTCCGGCCACTCTGAGTTGCCGGAGATCGTATCCAGATCTCGATGTCGTCCAACCCAAGCCGCATCGTCGCAGCTGCTCCCCCCTCTGGCTCGCTTGATTATTCCGAGATTGAAACCCTCTCGCGCCCACCGGTAGAGCCGCACCACCCGCCGGTTGCTCGGGTGGTACCGCGGGTGGAGACCTTGCACGGCGAAACCCGCGTCGATGATTATTTCTGGCTGCGGGATCGAAGTAACCCGGAAGTCCTAGACTACCTCAACGCCGAAAACCGCTACACCCGGGCTGTCATGCAGCATACGGAAGGGCTGCAGGAACTCCTCTTTCAGGAAATGCGCGGGCGGATCAAGGAGACGGACCTGTCCGTGCCCGAGCGGATCGACGACTACTTCTACTACAGCCGCACGGAAACCGGCGGGCAGTACCCGATCCTTTGCCGCCGGCGAGGCTCGCTCGATGCTGCGGAAGAGATCCTTCTGGATCAAAACCCGCTTGCCTCGGATCACCCTTATTTCCGCCTGGGGGCAAGCGAGGTAAGTCCTGATCACCGACTCCTGGCGTACTCGGTGGACATCACGGGCGCTGAGGAATTCAGGCTGTATATCAAGGATCTTGCGACCGGGGAGCTCCTGCGCGAGAGGATTGAGAGGACCTCCCATGGGGTGGCCTGGGCCAACGACAGCCGGACGCTCTTCTATACGGTGCTGGACCAGGCGCGACGCCCATGCAGCCTTTACCGGCATGTGGTGGGGAGCGACGCTTCACAAGACCCCATGGTCTACTTCGAGCCGGACGCGTCCTTCTTTCTCGATGTCAGCCGCACTCGGAGCCGAAGGTATGTCCTGCTCGATCTGTCCAGCCATTCCACCTCCGAGGTCCGCTTCGTAAGCGCCGATCAGCCCAATGAGCCGTTCCGGCTGGTGCAACCACGCCGTGCCGGGGTGGAGTACAGTGTCACCCACCACGACGATCGGTTCTTCATCACCACCAACGACGCCGCGCCGAACTTTCGTCTGATGGAGGCTCCGGTGGCGAGCCCCTCCCAGGAACACTGGACGCCAGTCCTGCCCTATCGCCCCCAAGTCAAGCTCGACTCCACCGACGCCTTCCGGCAGCACTTGGTGATTTACGAGCGGGAGGCCGGCCTCAGGCAAATCCGGGTGCTCGACTTGGCATCCGGAGCCGACCACCTGATTCCCTTCCCCGAGCCGGTCTACACCGTCCGAGCTCACGCGAATCCCGAGTTCGACACGACCTTGCTTCGGTTTACCTACACCTCGCTGGTGACGCCGAGCTCGGTGGTAGAATACGATCTGGCGCTTCGCAGCTGGAACGTGCGGAAGCAGACCGAGGTGCGAGGATACGATCCGTCGCTCTACCGCAGCGAGCGGCGATTTGCCACCGCTCCCGACGGCACCCAGGTGCCGGTCTCTCTGGTGTACCGGGCCCCGCTGGAATTCGACGGCCGCCGTCCACTACATCTGAACGGTTACGGCGCCTATGGCCTGAGCTATGACCCGGTGTTCTCGTCCAACAGCTTGAGCCTCCTCGATCGGGGCTTTGTGGTGGCGGTGGCTCATGTGCGGGGCGGGGACGAGATGGGGCGGGCCTGGTACGATGGCGGCCGGCTGCTGCAGAAGCGCAGCAGCTTCACCGACTTTATCGCCGCGGCGGAATATCTGGTGGCGGAGGGATTTACCAGCTGCGACCGGCTGGTGATCAATGGCGGCAGTGCCGGCGGGCTGCTGATGGGAGCGGTGACGAATCTCCGTCCTGAGCTGTTTCGCGTGGTGCTGGCCGAGGTGCCGTTCGTCGATGTGGTCAACACTATGCTCGACGCCACGCTTCCCCTCACGATCATCGAGTACGACGAGTGGGGGAATCCCAACGATCCAGCCGCCTACTCCTACATCCGGTCCTATTCGCCCTACGACAACATCGAATCCAAGGACTACCCCCACATGCTGGTGACCGGGGGCCTCAATGACCCGCGCGTGGCTTACTGGGAGCCGGCCAAGTGGACCGCCAAGCTTCGCGCCAAGAAGACCGACCGGAACCGCCTGCTGCTCCGCACCAACATGGGAGCGGGACATGGTGGGGCCTCGGGTCGCTACGACTTCTTGCGGGAGGTGGCGTTCAAGTACGCCTTCATGCTCGATGTGCTGGGGATAGGATCCGCCAGTCCGGACCTACCATAACGGGGATCGGGGCCAACGCTTGGCCAGCAGCGCATCCAGCCCGAACGTCCGTCCCGCCGCACCAATGAGTAACGCCAGCGCGATGACAGCAAAGGCTGTGTCGTTGCTGGAAGGGTCCCGGAACCAGGCCCCAGTCGCGTACATGCGGTTTGCCACCAGGAGCAGCACCACGGCAGCTGACAATCGGGTGAATAGGCCGAGAACGAGGGTCAGCCCGACGAGCAGCTCCGCCCAGGGTATCAGCGCGGCGCCCGGCAATGCGCTGGGAGCGGAAGCCCCGGTAAGTTCGGGCCACGCAGCCAACAGGAAGATCACTCCCAGATAGATCCGCAGGAGCACCAGCGCGGCACGAGCTAGAATCCCTTGAAGAATCGAGCCGGGAAGTCTCACGGTGTCTCGCTGGTTGTGACCGGAACCGTACGAGGGATATCGCTGGATCTACGATAGCAGCGGAAAGTTACGCAGATCACGGCAGCCGTGGAGCGGGCCCCGATTGGGAGTGCCCACAACCTGGAGGCCCGGTGAGAGTATGCGACATCATGGACGCCGAATCCGGCCTGCTGCACGCCTGACAGCACGGCCCCGGGGGCGGTGACTAGCCACTTTCAAACATCGATCGTTCGCATCGCAGCTTCATTGTACCGCTCGCCAGCGGCCACTCCCCTGGGAGCCACTTCCTCGACTTGCTCGAGGTCCGAAGGATCCAGCTGCACCTCCAGGGCTCGGAGGTTCTCCTCCAGGTAGTGCCGCTGTTTGGTGCCCGGGATAGGCACGATGTCCTTGCCCTGCGCCAGCAGCCACGCGAGGGCAAGCTGGGCCGGCGTGCATTGCTTCCGCCGCGCGATCTCTTCCACTCGTTCGACCAGGTCGAGATTGCGCTGGAAATTCTCCCCCTGGAAGCGTGGAGAGTTGCGCCGGTAGTCGTCCGCCGGCAGGTCCTCGAAGGTCCGGAACCGGCCGGTGAGAAAGCCGCGCCCCAGCGGGCTGTAGGCCACGAATCCGATCCCGAGCTCCCGGCAGAGCGGCAGCACTTCGTCCTCCGGATCCCGGGTCCAGAGAGAGTATTCGGTCTGCAGGGCCGTGATGGGGTATTCCTGGTTGGCCCGGCGGATCGTCGCGGGCGCCGCCTCGGAGAGACCCAGGAATCGGACCTTCCCCTCTCGCACCAGCTGAGCCATGGCACCGACAGTCTCCTCGATCGGAACGGTGCGATCCACCCGATGTTGGTAGTAGAGGTCGATATGATCGACGCCGAGTCGCTGAAGCGAGCCTTCGCAGGACTTGCGAACGTAGTCCGGACGCCCGTTCACTCCGAGAAAGCTGCCGTCCTCCCCCCGCTGGTTCCCGAACTTTGTGGCGAGGATAGTCCGCTCCCGGCGCCCCCGAATCGCCCGGCCGACCAGGCGTTCGTTGGTGAACGGGCCGTACATATCGGCTGTATCGAGAAAATCGATCCCCAACTCCAGGGCTCGGTGAATCGTGGCGATCGACTCGGAATCATCCCGTCCGGCATAGAACTCCGACATGCCCATGCATCCAAGGCCGAGGGCCGACACAGTCAGTCCTTGACGGCCAAGAGTACGACGTTCCATTGCTCATCTCCGTATACTTAAATGGTCGGCTCCGACGGGTTGGTTGCGAAGCCGAGGTCCAGACAGTAAGGAATTACCCCGTCTACCGCCCAGAGGCAATGTCATGGCCACCGATCGGCAGATAAATCGGATCTGCGTGTTCTGCGGCACGAACCCAGGCGCCCGCCCAGAATACGGCGCAGCCGCCCGGGAGTTGGGCCGGCTGTTGGCCGAGGAGGACATCGAGTTGGTCTACGGAGGGGCGAGCGTGGGCATCATGGGCGAGCTGGCGGACTCGGTCCAGGAGCACGGGGGGCATGTCACCGGGATCATCCCCCAGCAGCTGATGGAGAAGGAGGCCGCCCACACCGGGATTCCCAACCTCATCGTGGTCGCGTCCATGAACCAACGCAAGTCGCAAATGGCGGATATGTCGGACGGGTTCATCGCGCTGCCGGGAGGCATCGGCACGCTGGAGGGATTCTTCGAGATTCTGACGTGGGGCCAGCTCGGCATTCACGCCAAGCCCTCCGGCATCCTCAACGTCGCGGGATACTTCGATGAGCTGATCCGATTTCTGGATCACGCTGTGCAGGAAGGTTTTTTAACCGAGGTGCACCGGGACGCCATCTTCGTGGAATCGGAGCCCACCCGGTTACTGGAGCGGCTGCGCGCCTACACCCCTCCCGAAGGCGAGAAGCTGATGGGGCGGACGAACCGTTAGGGCTCGCTTCGTCAGGATGACGCGGGCTTTGGTTTCGGATCCTTGGTGGCAAACTCCTCCGGCGGCGGCCGGGGTCCGAAGCGCTCCACGTAGGCCCGGGTAAACTCGGCGCCGAGCAGGATGATCTGCGAGGTGTAGTAGACCCACACCAGCACGACGATAACCGAACCGGCCGCACCATACGTCGAAGCCACGGCACTGGTGCCGATGTAGAGCCCGATCAGGAACTTCCCGATCGTAAACAGGCCGGCGGTCACCAGCGCCCCAATCCACACATCGCTCCAGGCCAGCTTCACATCGGGAAGCACCTTGTAGATCATGGCAAAGAGGAGCGTGATCACGATGAGCGAGACGATCACGTTGAGCGCCTCCCACAGGACCGACACACCGGGAAATGCGTTCCCCATGTAAGTGTGCAGGGCTGCCAGCGCGGCGCTGACGACCAACGAGGTGAGCAGCAGAAATCCAAAGCCCAGCACCAGGCCAAATGAAATGAGCCGCTGCATAACCAGGTCCCGCAGGAAGTTGCCTCGCGACTTAGATTTCACCCGCCAGATGGCGTCAAGATCGGCCTGCAGCTCCAAAAATGCGCCGGTGGCACCGAGGAAAAAGGTGATGACGCCGAGGATGGTGGCAGGAATGCTGGACGACGGCTTGGCGGCTCCCTCGAGCATGGCTTGGACTGCCAGGGCGCCTTCGCGGCCGACCAGTCCCTGAATCTGCCCCACGAGCTCACCCCGGACGGCTTCCTGACCAAAGGCCAGCCCGGCGATGGCGATGGCGACGATGAGGATGGGGGCCAAGGAGAAGAGAGTGTAGTACGCGAGGGCCGCCCCCATTCGGGGAACGTTGTCGTTCCACCAGCCGGCAAGAGCACGTCGGAAAATCTCACCCAGCACTCTTGCCTTCAGTCCGGATTTACCGCCCTGCGCTCGAGCCCGTGATTTCCTCCAGGGCATAGTCCCCCGCTCAGCATGGTTGGTTCAACATACCACGGCGCCACAGGGTAGCCGATCTTGCGGCATTGCGTCGGAGCTGGGCTGGAACTAGACTCGCACCCAGCCATCCGCCTCTTACGAGCCCATCGGTCCAAACCAATGCGAAAATCATTCCTGGTCATTCTCCTCGTACTTCTCGTGGTGGTGGGCGCCGCCATTGCTCTGGTCTCGGGCTCCCGTCGGACGCCAACCCACCCCATCCGTCCAGTGAACGATGAGGCGCTACTCTCACCCGCGTCGACGCCTGGCCAGTGGCTGCTCTATGGAGGTGACTACTCGAATCAGCGGCACTCCAACCTCTCGCAGATCAACCGGGAGACCGTGGCTCGTCTCGGGCCGGTCTGGAAGCACGATTCTTGGCGTCTCATCGTGCCTAAAGGGCGTCCCGAAACCACTCCCATAGCGGTCGACGGTATGCTGATCTATACCGACGCCCAGAACCTGGTGGTGGCTGTCGATGCGCGGGATGGACGCGAACTGTGGCGCTACCAGTACAACGCCGGTTCTGTCGCGCTCTGCTGCGGCTTGGTGAATCGGGGTGTGGCGGTGTACGGCGACAAAGTGTTCTTCGGCACCCTGGATGCTGAACTGGTCGCCTTGGATCGCCGCACTGGGGCGCTGGTGTGGAAGCAGGAAATCGCCCAGCCATCTCTGGGCTACTCGTTCACCATGGCGCCGCTCGCGGCCGATGGCAAAATCCTCATCGGAGCCAGCGGCGGAGAGTTCGGGATCCGCGGATTCCTGGATGCCTACGATCCCCAAACCGGTCGTCGAATCTGGCGTTTCTGGACCATACCCTCCCCCGCAGATGGCGGGTGGTGGGGACGGTGGAGTCCCATCACTCCTGACGGCGAGCGGCTGCCCCGCGACATCGCGCAGGAGAAACGCGATAGCTCTCGGTTTGCCAACGCGTGGCAACGCGGCGGTGGCGGGATCTATTCCACCCCGGCGTACGATCCGAAGCTCGGCCTGGTCATTTTCGGCACCGGCAATCCCTCGCCAGTCGACGGGGTTCCTCCTCCGGGAGACAACCTGTACACCACCTCACTGGTTGCGGTCGACATCTCGACCGGCAAGCTGCGCTGGTTCTACCAGATGGTTCCCCACAACATCTGGGACTATGACGCAGCCAGCCCGGTGGTGCTCTTCGACGTGACTCGCGGAGGCACGACAATCCCTGCGGTGGCCCACGCTGGGAAGACCGGTTGGGTCTACATCCTCGACCGCCGAACCGGTAAGCCGCTGCTGCGCTCGGACCCGCTGATGCCGCTGGAGAACATCTTTCCCGCCCCCAGCACGAGCGGCAAACGCACCTCACCCAGCCATAGGGGAGGAGCCAACTGGCCCCCTCCGGCCTATTCGTCCCAGACAGGGCTGCTGTACGTGTTGGCGAGCTACCTTCCCATGACCTTCGTCGACAAGTCAGAAGCCGGCAGGAAGGGCGTCGCCGGGGTGTTCGAGCCGCTGCCCAGCGAGATCAAATCAGGGACCGTGTCTGCCATCGATGTCGCTACCGGTAAGATCAGATGGCAACGGAAGACTCCCTCCCATTTCATGTATGGTGGTGCTCTGGCGACGGCGGGGGGGCTGGTTTTCTACGGCGAGCCCAGCGGTTACCTCAATGCCGTGGACGCAAAGAGCGGAGAACCTCTGTGGCGTTATCGGGTAGTGAAAGGCTACACCGGACCGCTGATTTCGTTCGAGCTGGATGGACAACAGCGCATCGTGGTGACTACCCGAAACGGGATCGTTGCGCTGGGACTCAAGTAGTCCCAGCCATCGTTGGGGCGGGTGACCGAGTGATCACTCCGAATCACTGAGCTTGTTCTGCGTCAGCCCCCCTCCTTCCTGAGTCCAGACGGTTTTGATGTTGACGAACTCGCGAATCCCGTAATGACTGAGCTCTCGCCCGTACCCGGATTGCTTGACCCCACCAAACGGAACCCGGGGATCGGACGCGACCATGGCGTTGATGAACACCATGCCCACCTCCAACTCCTGGATGAAGCGGTCCCGCTCCCGCTGGTTCTGGGTCCAGGCGCTTGCCCCTAAGCCGAAATCGGAATCGTTGGCGATCCGGATAGCGTCCTCGATGTCCTTGGCGCGGAACAGGAGCGCAATCGGTCCGAAGATCTCCTCGGTGTAGGCGGGAGTGCCCTCCGCTATTCCGGTCAGCACCCCGGGCGCGAAGTAATAGCCTAGCCGCTTGAGGGGATAGCCCCCGGTCAGCAGGCGGGCGCCGGCCGCCACCGACCGCGCGACCTGGTCGGCCAGGGTCTTGACCTGGGCTTCATTGGCCAGAGGGCCCACGTCGGTGGCGGGATCCATGGGATCGCCCACGACCAGGGCCTCCATCCCCGCCACCAGGCGGCGCTCGAACTCGTCGGCGATCGACTCCGCCACGATGAATCGCTTGGCCGCGATGCAGGATTGCCCGTTGTTGATCGTGCGGGCCTTCACGGCGGTCCGCGCAGCGGTCTCGAGATCCGCGCTTGGCATCACGATAAAGGGATCGCTGCCCCCCAGCTCGAGCACTGTCTTCTTGATCTGCTTCCCCGCCGCGCTGGCGACATGACTCCCCGCCCCCGTGCTTCCCGTCAGGGTGGCCGCCACGACCCGGGGATCCTCGATCACCCGGCGCACCCGATCGGTCTCGATGAGCAGGGTCTGGAAACAGCCCTCGGGGAAGCCGGCTCGCCGAAAGATGTCCTGGATGGCCAAACCGCACTGGGGCACGTTCGAGGCATGCTTCAGCAGGGCCACGTTGCCCGCGGCCAGCGCCGGCGCTGCAAAGCGGAAGACCTGCCAGAAAGGAAAGTTCCACGGCATGATTGCCAGGATCGGGCCGATCGGCTGGTAGGCGACGAAGCTGCGGGTGGCGCTGGTCTCCACCACCTCGTCGGCCAGAAAGCGTTCCGCCTGCTCGGCGTAGTAGCGGCAACCCCAGGCGCACTTGGCGGCCTCTTCCACCGCTGCCTTCAAGGTCTTCCCCATTTCCATCACCATGAGCTTCCCGAACTTCTCCTTCTCCGACTCGAGAATCTCAGCCGCCCGCAGCAGCATGCGGGTGCGCTCCGCCAGCGGAGTCTTGCGGTAACGGCGAAAGGTGTCGGCGGCACACTGGAGGCGGGCATCCAGCTCCGGCTCGGAAAGCGGGGTAAAGGTCCGGACGGTCTGGCCGGTTGCCGGATTGACACTGGCGATGGTCATGGCTCGGTGCGCCTTTCGTAGGCAGCAGACAGCGTGCGAGACTGGAAGATCAAGCCTATTATCCTAGCCGGAGAAACCTCAAGGCGCGCGTATGAGTTCCATCCGCATGCTGCTGCGGAACAGTATCGACTACGCGGGACTCTTCCCGCCGGCTGGGCTCGCCATGGACGCGGCAGTGGATAATTACCACCGCTACCGTGGCGGCGGGACGGCTTGGGCCCTGGGCCGATTCATTCTTCCGGCCAGCCGGCTGACCGAATTTGAGCGGGCAGCCGGGAACCACCTGTCACGAAATCCCGCCGGCCAGCCCTGGCTCCTCGGCGCGCTGGCCGGCCCCGATCCGGCGGCCGACCTGGAGCAAGTGGCGGAGTTCAACCGGCGCCACGCCGACAAGGAGACTGCCAGAATCGATACGCTGGAGGCAAAAGCTAGCTCGGCTGACGCCGTTCGGGACACGATGCACCTGATGCCGAGCGGTCTGCAAGCCTACTTCGAAGTCCCGATCGATCGCGACCCCGGCATGCTCGTTGCCGCTATTGGCCGGTTGGGCGGGCGGGCGAAGGTGCGGACCGGGGGAGTGACCAGAGATGCCTTTCCCTCGACGGCGAGTCTCCTTCGGTTTCTCCAGAGCTGCGTCGGAGCCCGAGTGCCCTTCAAGGCAACCGCCGGGTTGCATCATCCATTGAGAGCCGAATATCGCCTCACCTACGAGCCGGGCAGTCCAACCGGTACGATGTTCGGCTTTCTGAACGTATTCCTGGCCGCTGCATTTCTCGCTGACGGCATGGACGAGTCCGAGGCGGCGCTGCTGCTGGAGGAGAAATCTCCGTCGGCCTTCGAGTTCGACCGGCGCGGAATCACCTGGAGAAACCACCGGCTCGGGCAGGACGCCTTAGATGAAGCCCGGAGAGATGTGATCGTCTCCTTCGGTTCCTGCTCCTTCACCGAACCCATCGAGGAGCTCCAAGCCTTGAACATCCTCGAGCGGAGCATTCAGCAGGCGTGAATCAGACCCATGATCCCAGGCTCACCTCCTGGGTTGCGTCCGCCGAGGGTCATGCCGATTTCCCCGTCCAGAATTTGCCTTTCGGCGTGTTCCGCCGGTCGGGGACCGGCGGACCGGCGTCAGTCGGGGTAGCTATCGGCGATCAAATCCTCGACCTGGGTGCCGTTGTGGAGGTGCTCCGCCTGACAGGGATGGCCAGACGGGCGGCGGAAGCCTGCGGCGCACCATCATTGAACCAGCTGATGGCTCTGGGAAGCGAGCACTGGTCAGCCTTGAGGCAGGAGATCAGTGCCCTGCTCGCTTCCGATTCGCCGGCCTATCAGAAGGATAGCCGGCTGGGTGAGCGTGTCCTCGTTCCCATGGCTCAAGCCGAGCTGTTGCTGCCAGTTGAGGTAGGGGACTACTCCGACTTCTATGCATCGATTCACCATGCCAGCAATGTCGGTCGTATGCTCCGGCCCGATAACCCACTGCTTCCCAACTACAAGTGGATCCCGATCGGTTATCACGGCCGGGCGTCGTCCATAGTGGTGAGCGGTACACCGGTCCGGCGACCTCACGGGCAGCTCAAGGGTCCCGGCGACGAGCCGCCGGTGTTCGCTCCCACCCGGGCGCTGGATTATGAGATGGAGGTCGGGTGCTTCGTCGGACCGGGCAATCCCCTGGGGCGGCCGGTGCCGTTGGCAAGGGCGGAGGAACACCTGTTCGGGATGAGCCTGCTCAACGACTGGTCCGCCCGGGACGTCCAGACTTGGGAGTACCAGCCGCTCGGTCCTTTCCTGTCCAAGAGCTTTGAGACCACGGTGTCGCCCTGGGTGGTCACCTTTGATGCGCTAGAGCCTTACCGGGTGCCCGCATTCAAGCGCCCTCCTGGTGATCCCGAACCTCTGCCCTATCTCACCGCCGAGTCCGACCGATCTCGCGGGGGCATTGACGTCACGGTAGAGGTCTACCTCCAGACCTCACGAATGCGGGATGCCCAGTTGCCACCCCACCGGCTCAGCCGCGGTAGCGTGGCCGACCTCTACTGGACGGTGGGACAGATGCTGGCGCACCACACCAGCAACGGTTGCAACCTGCGCCCGGGCGATCTGTTCGGGAGCGGGACCATCTCGGGACCAGCGAAGGCATCGAGGGGCTGTCTGCTCGAGCTCACCTCTCGCGGCAGCGAACCCATCCGGCTCCCAACCGGTGAGACCCGAAAGTTCCTGGAGGATGGGGACGAGATCATCATGCGGGGCTATTGCGAGCGAACGGGGGCTGCCCGGATCGGGTTTGGTGAGTGCCGGGGGGTGATCGTTTCGACGTGACCCGAGCTAGTCGGGCGAGCGCCGTACGCGAGAGCGCTCGAGACCACTGAAATCAGCCGTCTCGAGCGCTCGTCAAGGCGGGAGGAACGTCAGCTCTTCGCGACGATCTTCTCCAGCAGGCGCTGGGCGTACTCCTTGTCCCATTCAGCCAGATTCTTGCGCGCGGCAACCTCGACCCGGGTCGTCTTCGGGTCCTTCCGCTCGATATCGATCGTAACGTCGAGGTCGCCCTTCTTCCCCTTGAGCTCGCGCTTGTCGCCGCCCTTCTCCATGCTGGAGGCGTCGGGAACGATTCCCTCTTCGTTCATGACCTGCTGGGCTCGGGTGGCAATCTGGTCGACCGAGCTCGCGACCATGGACTCGGCCCCTCGGCTGGTCAGGTAGATGCCGGCGCCCGCGCCAGCAGCCGCGGCAGCCGCGAGACATCCCGTGGTGGGGAGAACTAATGCCAGGGCCAAAGCCCACTTGGCCGGCGCCATCAACTTATTCACCATAAGGTTACCCTCGTTTTCAGTGGAAACAGCGGTGCGGCGCGAGAGAGCGACCCATTTTAGGGCCCGGTGCCCCCCCGCGTCCACAACCTGCATCACCATAGCGGCGTAATCTCCGTCAATCCACCTTCCTTCCCGCTCTGCCGGGCTCCATTATTCAGATGATTCCACGCATCCGTCCGAGGCTCCCGTGACGCAGTTTCTCAAGACCACTCAGATCGCGATTGGCGGGGCCAAAACCCTGCCCGGTCGTTACTATGTCGCCCCGGAGATCTTTGCCCAGGAATCGGAGCGGATCTTCGCCCGGCGCTGGCTCTGCGTGGGCCGGGAGGATCGGATCCCCCAGCCGGGGGACTATTTCCTCCAGCCCATGGGCCAGGAAAGCATCATCGTGCTGCGGGACCGGCCCGGCACCATCCGGGCCTTCTATAACGTCTGCCGGCACCGGGGCACCCGCCTGTGCGAGGAGTCCAGTGGGCGGTTCTCGGAGACCATCCAGTGCCCCTATCACGCCTGGACGTACGGGCTCGACGGAAGGCTGATCGGAGCGCCATCGTCCAGCGACATCGAGGGGTTCAACAAGGGCGATTATCCGCTGCATCAGGTGACGGTCCAGAGCTGGGAGGGATTCCTTTTCCTCAACCTGGCGTCGGAGCCGGACCCCTTTGACCAAGCATACGAGCGGCTGATCGGCCGATTTTCCCGCTTCAACCTGCCCAACCTGGCGGTGGCCCGGACCATCGAATACGACGTTCGTGCCAATTGGAAGCTGCTGTTCCAGAACTACTCCGAGTGCTATCACTGCGGCCCGGTGCACCCCCCACTCGCCAAGATCACACCACCCACCAGCGGCGAGAACGACCTGATTGATGGTCCCTTCACCGGGGGCTTCATGGTGATGAACGAGGGGCATCAGAGTCTTACCATGAGCGGGCGATCCTGCGGGCTCATGGTCGGCGACCTGCCCGAAGAAGATCTCAATCGGGTGTACTACTATGCCATCTTCCCCAACATGCTGCTGAGCCTGCATCCCGACTATGTCATGTACCACACTCTTTGGCCGGAGGCCCCCAACCGCACCCGGATCTTCTGCTCCTGGTTGTTCCACCCGGGTACCCTCAACAACCCGGAGCACAACCCGGAAGACGGGATCGAGTTCTGGGACATGACCAACCGGCAGGACTGGCACATCTGCGAGCAGAGCCAGCTGGGCGTCCAGTCGCGGGCCTACCAGCCGGGGCCCTACTCCAAGCGGGAGGCTCTCTCGGTGCAGTTCGATCGGGAGGTGCTGAAAGCGTTAGGGTGAACGGGACCCCTACTTTTCCATCTCCTGCATAATTCCCAGGTGTAGTCGCAGCCCAAACCCGAGATTCTCTAACGAGATTCTCTCGTCGTTTCCGTGGACTTCTCTCCGGCCCTCTTCCAGCTCCACCAGGTAGGGATCGATCCCATAGCAGATGATTCCGGCGCTCGCGTAGTAGGGCCGGTCCGAGGCCCCGGTACCCACCGCGGTCGCAAACGGAACCCCGGGGAGAAGTCGCTTGCCGGTGGCCTCGATGGCGCGGGCAAGCTCGGTGTCGAGCGGCGCGGAGAACCGGCGAGGTATGTCGCCGATGAGTGATAGGGTCACCCCGGTATCCGCGATCACCCGCAGGAGCTCGCGCCGGAAGGCGACAGTGTCCTGATCCGGCAGGAGGCGGATGTCGAGCTCAGCTGACGCCTCGGCCGGAATGGTGTTGGTCTTGTTGGATCCGACCAGCACGGTAGGAGAGATGGTGTTCCGGAGGAGCGCGTTGCGTTCCGGCTCGCTGAGAAGCCACGCGCGGCCTCGCCGCGACTTGAGCGCGGTTGCGGCATCCGCCAACCAGCGCCGGTGCTCGCCGGTTTCCGCCTGTGCCTGCGCCTTGAAGAAGCGATCCACTGCGGGGGTGAGTCTCACCGGAGTCTCCCAGGCCGCAATCCGCGCCAACACCCGCGCCAGGTGCGGCACCGGATTATCGGGGGTCGGTACTGAGCCATGGGAGGACTTGCCCTTCACCACCAGCTTCTGCCAGTACACCTGCTTCTCGCCTACGCCCAGCCCGAACCAGCGGGCTTTGCCTTTTTCCACCCGCACGTCGCCGCCCTCGGTGAGCACGTACTCTACATCGGCGAGCAGGTCCCGGTGGCGTTCCACGAAGACGCGGGAGCCCAGTCCATCGGACTCCTCGTCTGCATTGCCGATGAAGACGACGTCCCGCTTGAGCGCCACGCCAGACCGTTTGAGGGCGATGAGGGTCATCAGCTGCATGATGCCCTGGCCCTTCATGTCCAGAGCGCCCCGTCCCCAGACATAACCATCCTTGATGATCCCGGCGAATGGGTCTACCGACCAGTACTGGCGCGATACCGGCACCACGTCCATGTGATGGACCAGGGCAATGGCTTTACCTTGACCCTGTCCCTTGAGCCGGGCGTAGAAGTTTGCCCGTCCGGGGCCCAGCTCAGCGGTATCGAGGATCTGCCCCTCGATCCCCTCCTTTGCCAGGACCTCCTTGAGCCATTGCGCAGTGGCCAGCTCGTTTCCCGGCGGGTTGCTGGTATTGATTCGCAAATATTGGGACAACAGCTGCGCCGTCTCATCCCTCAGCCGGTCGTAGTCCAGGCTCTGTGCCCGAGCGGCAGTCAGGCAGAAGAGGCTGGAGAATCCAGCCGTGAGGATGGCGCGGCGGATGCGGATCATGCCTGTCTCCGTTTTCCGTGGTAGTAGACCAGAGCTCCTGCCGCCACCAGCAGGATAGTGAGCCCCGCTACCTTGGTTACCGCGAGCACCTTGTTCGGCTCGTCGGCAGCGGGGATGAGCGCCAGCGCGATCGAGACCACCGTCGTGGCAAACCCGGTTCCAGCCAGAAAGACTCCAACGGCACGGCCTCCAGGAACCCGGATCACATCGGGTCCGGCGGGCTCGCGCTGCAGCCGAATCAGTGCCGCAAACATGAAGAGATAGGGGATGAAGTAGGAGATGATCGACATGCTCACCAGCACATCGTACGCACCCTTGACAGTGGTGCCGGCCTGGCCCAGGAGGATGAAGAGGGCGGCGACTCCGGCCTGAGCCAGCAGACTGATGTAGGGCGACCCATAGCGCGGATGCAGCCGGCCGAACGCGGCGGGGAGAAAACGGTCGATTCCGGCGACAAAGGGGAGCCGTCCACCCGCCGCGAACCAGGCCCCCGCCTGGCCTAAGCCTCCCAGCACGACGAGGGCCGCCACCACCGGGACCAGACTTCCGAGTCCCATCCGCCCGGTCGCGGTCTCGATCGCCGTCATGAAGCCTTGCAGGCTGACGATCTGACCCTGAGGCAAGGCGACCAGCATGGCGACCGTGCTCAGGATGTAGAGAACTGTGATCAAGACCCCGGCGATCAGAAGTGCCCGGGGAATGTTGCGCCGGGGATTCCGGATCTCCTCGCTCATCATGGAAGCGCTTTCCAGGCCGCTCAGCGAGAAAGCGATGGTAGACCAGAAGACGAGGTCCTTGAGCCGAGTGCCTGGTATCAGGGTTTCTCCAGTAAATGGCGTCGCCGAGCCGAAGCGAAGCCATGCCGCCAGACCGAGCCCCATGAGAAACAAACCGGGAACCCAGAGGCCGATCGCACCCAGATTGTGGAGCCACTTGCCTACCGCCAGCCCGCGCACATTGAGCCCGGCAGCAATGGTCAGGGCAAGGAGGGAGAAGACGATGAAGTAGAGCGGGCTATTGGCCAGGTCTCGCCACTCGGGCGGGCCGAGGAACAACGCCGTGGCAGCCGTGAAATAGAAGAGCCCGGGGAAGTAAGGGAGATTGGAACACCAGTAGGTCCAACCGGTGATGAATCCAGCGAAGTCACCGAACGCGCGCTTGCTCCAGACATAGCACCCGCCTTCGTTCGGATAGCGGGAGGAAAGCTCGAGGACGGTGAACATGAGCGGGACATAGAAGGCTAGGCAGGCCGTCAGCCAGATGACTATCGCGCTCGGCCCGGCCACCGCCGCGGCGCTAACCCACCGTACGGTGAAGCCGGTGACTAGATAGAACAGGAGGAGATCGCGGAAGCCCATGGCCCGCTGGAGCCGCACCGGGGCATCCTGGGCCGGGACTACGCCGGTTGCGGAAGTGGTCACACCATGTAATTCCGGACCGGGTTCTCCAGCCGCAGAATGGGACGATCGATCCGGAAAGGCGCGAGATCGTGCTGGGTTCGCCCATCGATCGCCAGCTCCGAGAGAATCCGGCCGATGAGCGCGGCAAACTTGAAGCCGTGGCCCCCCCCGATGGCCACGAGGGCGGCGGGATGTTGGGGCACCGCGTCGATTACGAAATCGCGGTCGGGCGTGAGCGAATACAGGCAAGTCTTGGTGTAGATGACTGGTCCCAGAGCGGCTGGGATGTACTTGGCCAGGAAGTCCTGGACTCGTTGAAGGGCCGCGAGGTCCGGATCGAAGGTTCGACTCTGGGCGGTGACTTCCCGGCCACCGGCGTCCTGGCCCGCCTTCGGACCGGCTTCGCCGAACACTGGAAAGCCATAGAAGCAGGGATCGTCCATCCAGATCCAGATAGGAAAGCGATCAGGCTGGAAGTCCGCCGGACGCGAGGCGGCGAAGTAGGTCACCTGCTCCTGAGTTATGGCGAGTGGCAAGTGTACCCCGAATGCCGCCAGGGCGGTGTTCGACCATGCGCCGGCGGTGATAACCAGCCGGCTGCACCGGTGTGGCGCACCGTCTACCACGATCTCGATTTCGCCGGCGAGCGGCCGGATCTCGCCTACCGACACCCGGTCCCTGAGGGTCGCTCCCTGCTCCCGGGCCATCCGCTGGTGCGCCGCGTTGGCTCGCGCCGCCATCGCAATCCCGCTCTGGCTCTGGTACAACCCGTGGATGTCGTCGCTCAACCGGAACTGGGGCCACCGTCGCATGATCTCTGTGGCATCGAGTGATTCATAGGCGACCCCGGCGGCAGCCATGCTCTCGGAATAATTCGTCAGCGGAATTGCGCTGACCCGGGGCGCGAAGTCGAGACCACCAGTGCGGAGAATGAGCTGCTCACCCGAGTCTCGCTCCACCTCGCCCCAAGCCTGGTAGGCCGCCTTGGCGAGCTCGACATACCCCGGGGTATGGTAGGAAAGCCGGATGATTCGAGAGTGATCCTGCGATTCCCCTCGCACGTGGCCCAGCTCGAACTGCTCCAGGCCGAGCACCTCGTCTCCGGCCCGACGGGCCAACCAGTAGGCTGCCGCGCTCCCGAAGCCGCCGAGACCGAGCACGATGTACTCGTAGTCAGTTTTCACGACCTGTTTAGCCACGGATGAACACTGATTAACACAGATCGTTCCTAGGCCGAAGAAGCTACCAATCCTGAAGGGTGACTTTGACCCAACCTCGATGGTGCGAGAGGAGCTCATCGGGCAGCGGAGCGATCCGGGCTAATCAGTGTTCATCTGGGGCAAGTTTTTCATTGATATACCGACGGATGTCCAGGCTGGCGCTCTCCATGGGTGCGTAATAGCCGTAGTGAAAAACCCGGGACCGCATCCCCCGCTGAACGTTTTCGCAGATGGTCCAGTCCTGGTGATTCACCCGGTCCCAGAAATTCACCGCATCGGCGGCATCGAACTCCGGGCGGTCGAGCTCGGAGGGATGGAAGAGAAAATCGCACACGATCCGGGTGTGTCCCGGATCGCGAGGCCAGACGGTGTAGGCGGTGACGTGATCGGCGGAGAGACTGATCATGAGGTTGGGGTAGACCAGCTCGCCCTTGTGGCGCACCCGCTCGTCCTCGTTGAGCCCGTCGAAGGGGCGACGGTTGCTGGTGCCGGTCTCAGTGAAGGTCCAGGCCCCGGCGCGATGGGGAATCCCGCGATCCCAGTCGAGCTCAGAGCCCCCGCCCTGCTTGAAGGCCGGCACCAGGCGGCAGAGCTCGGGGTGCACCGGCCCGCAGTGATAACACTCGTTGTAATTCTCCAGCATGACCTTCCAGTTGGCGTCGACCTCATAGCCGATCCGCCGGGCCGAGCGTAACTCAGCGAGTGGGTAACGTTGCAGCCGCTCCGGGACCCCACCGAGCTGGACAGAGAGGTTGCGGCCTGGGGCGGACGCCTCGGCTGGGGTGAGGTTCAGGAAGACAAATCCTCCCCAGCTCGCGACTCCCACCGGATAGAGGGCGAGGTCCGCCTGGCTGAAGCCCGATTCCTCCTCGAGAAAGGGGGCGGCCCGGAGGCCGCCGTCC
>DASYIX010000124.1:0-1601 GCA_035997125.1 Gemmatimonadales bacterium | reverse complement strand
TGCAGGTTATGCAGATTTCTCTTGACAGCAGAGGAGCCGGCCTCTATACTATCTCCATGCGGCAATCGATCTCACGCCCACCCAATCCGCAGCGCCCCAACGGGGCGGCTGTCGGACGAAACCGGCCGGCACCCCCGATCGAACCGCCTGGACCTTGGCCTGAGTAGCCTATGCGCTCACCCGATGCCCCTGCGTTCGATGATTCAGCGCGGGGGCATCGTCTTTATGTGAACCTCTGATCCCGAACCGAAACCCGATTCCCCGAGAACCCCATGGCGACGACCGCACGGCCCACTGCTTCAGCTCACAAGTCCCCCAGCAGTGAAGTCCAGAAGGTGTTGGACCTGATCAAGCAGAAGAACATTCAGGTTGTGGACGTGAAGTTCTGCGATTTGCCGGGGACCTGGCAGCACTTTTCGATTCCGGCTGCCACCCTGGACGAGGCGATGATCCGGGAAGGCCTGGGCTTCGACGGGTCGTCCATCCGCGGCTTCCAGGCCATCAATGAGAGCGACATGCTCCTGCTCCCGGACGTCTCCACGGCGTTCGTGGACCCGGTGCTCTCGGTGCCTACGCTCTCGCTCACCTGCGACATCTACGACCCGGTGACGCTGGAGCCCTACTCCCGGGACCCCCGCTTCATCGCGTTCAAGGCCGAGGAGTACCTCAAGACCACCGGCATCGCCACCACCTCGTATTGGGGCCCCGAAGCCGAGTTTTTCATCTTCAACTCGGTGCGCTTCGATCAGAACGCCAACGAGGGCTACTACTACATCGACTCGGAAGAGGGGGTCTGGAACTCGGGCCGCAATGGGGCGCCGAACCTGGGCCACCGGCCCCGACACAAAGAGGGCTATTTCCCGGTTCCGCCGGTCGACCGGCTGCAGGACGTCCGCTCCAAGATCATGCTCGCCCTGATCGATGCTGGCGTGCCGGTGGAGGTGCAGCATCACGAAGTGGCCACCGCCGGCCAGGCGGAGATCGACATCCGCTTCGGGTCGCTGGTCCAGACGGCCGACCGGCTGCTCACCTACAAGTACATCGTCAAGAACGTGTGCCATAACCTGGGGCTCACGGCCACGTTCATGCCCAAGCCTTTGTTCGGCGACAATGGGTCCGGAATGCACGTGCACCAGTCGCTGTGGAAGGGCGACAAGCCGCTCTTCTTCGACGAGAATGGGTACGCCCTCATCTCCGAGACGGCCCGCCACTACATCGGCGGCCTGATCGCGCATGCGCCCGCGCTGCTGGGCCTGTGCGCTCCCACCACCAACAGCTATCGGCGGCTGGTGCCCGGGTTCGAGGCGCCGGTCAACCTGATGTACTCGGCCCGGAACCGGTCGGCCATCTGCCGGATTCCGATGTACTCCAGCAACCCGAAGGCCAAGCGGGTCGAGTTCCGGGCCCCGGATCCGACGGCCAACCCCTATCTCGCCTTTGCCGCGATGCTCATGGCCGGACTGGACGGGATCAAGCGCAAGCTGGAGCCGCCCGCGCCGATTGACGAGGACCTGTACGAGATCGATGACGAGCGGAAGAAGCTGATCAAGCAGGTGCCGGGAAGCCTGGCAGAATCGATCACCGCGCTGGAGAACGATCAG
>DASYIX010000123.1:0-2061 GCA_035997125.1 Gemmatimonadales bacterium | reverse complement strand
CCCAGTTCCCCTCGCAAACCGGATCGGCGGTCCCCGGCCCGAACTTTGACGACCCGTGGCCGCTCGGCGACGTCGCCTGGTCGGGTGTCTGGCGGAGCGGCAACCGCCCGTACTATCTCTGGATTCATGCCTCCCAGAGCGAATTTGTCGCAAAGTGGCAAACGCTCGCGGCGCAGAACATGCGGTTGACCGACATCGACGTCTCCACCGTCAATGGGCAACAGCTTTGGTCAGGCATCTGGGAGGACGGAACCGACGCCTACTATCTTTGGTACAATGCCGATCTAGCGGGCTTCCTTTCGAAATGGAGCCAGCTTTCCGCCCAGAACCTCCGCCTAGTCAGCATCAAGAATTACAACGGCTTGTATGCGGGCGTTTGGCGGGCCGGGACAGATGGATATTACCTTTGGGTCAACGCCGACGATGCGAATTTCCTCGCCAAGTGGAGCCAGCTGGCCGCCCAGAATCTTCGGCTGGTGGATTTCGATGTCACCACGGTCAATGGACAGAGGCGCTGGTGCGGCGTCTGGCGCTCGGGCAGCGACGGTTATTACCTCTGGATAAACGCGAACTGGTCGAGCTTCATCGCGAAATGGAGCGCGCTTGCCGGGCAAGGTCTGCGTCTGGTGGGGCTGCGCTACTATGACGGTCTCTGGGCTGGAATATGGCGGAGCGGGACAGACGGATACTATCTGTGGGCGAACGCCAACGAGTCCGCGTTCCTGGCCAAATGGGGCGGTCTGGTGACTCAAGGTCTCCGCCTCATCGATGTGATCGCCACGCCTCCCGGCGGAGCGACCGGATCCGATACCGCTGCCGCAGGCGAACGTACCGCAGGCACACTCTTCGGTGCCTCTGAGTTGACGTTCGGTCGTTCCGGCGGCGCGTCAGGCAGCGTCGGCGAGGGTGGGGGCAGCGTCATCGAAGCCACGGCCATCGAAGGCGCGGGCTCTGGTGGCGGCAACCTGCCTGCGGCCATGGGGCAGGCTGATCTCGAAGCCACCGGCACTGGAACGGGTGGTGGTAGCGTAGACCGCGTGGAAGGGTTCCAAACCCGGTCTTCAGCCGCCGGTGAGGGCGGCGGCAGTAGCGGTGCCGCTGAGCCTGCTTCTCCAGCGGCACCGACAGGGGCTGGCACGGGCGGCGGGAGCGTTCTGCTCGACGAAGACACGGGCACAGCGGCCCGGGCTGTGGGGGGTGGCGAGGGCGGTGGCAGCGCCGATCAGGAGGCGGCCACGCAGTCAGCTGCCGAAATCGTCAGCGGCGACGAGCGCGCAGACGACGCGGTGGGCCACGGTGTACATCTGAAGGGCGGCTCGGAAGCCTGACACCGACGCCAGGTCGGCGGCTGAACGGTCGGGGAAACCTGGCCCGGATCATGGCGCAGGACAAGGGCCCTGCTGCGCGGAGTCTCACGCCAACTGGATCACTTGATGGGCGTGTAATCGGACCTTACTGGTGCTCCACCTGACGCCTACGGTCGTGTTCATGAGCACCATGACCCAGACCCCTGTGGGGTTCCAGAACTCGGTCACTGGTCCTGACCTGGGCTTCTATGCGGCCCGCTCGTACTCGTTGATGAGGCCGCCGAGGACGGGCCGGCGCTGGATCCGCTCCTTGGAGAGGTCGGCGGGAGGCTGGTCGGGCCGCGGTGGGCGGAGCTGGCGGCTGCGATGGGGGCGGCGTCCGTTGTAGTGAGCCTCGTACTGGGCCAGGATCGTCCGCAGGTGCCGCGCGCTGAAGATGAGCATCCGGTCGGTGACTTCGGTCCTGGCGGTGAGCACGAACCGTTCCGCGTAAGCGTTGGACGACGCCGTCGACTGCACCCGATCCGGATGATCAGTACCGGCGTGTCCGGGTAACCCACCGGTTCCATCCGCTGTCCGGCCGCGATTTCGAGTTCGTTGTCCGCCGGCGCAACTGGGGTGAGGACCGGGTCTACTGCCGGGACGAGGACGGGGAGTTGTTCTCGCTTCCGGCGGCCTGGACCGATGTTGCGCCGGCGGACCCGTTCGTGGTCATCGCGGCGGGCCGGTGCCCCTTCACTGCCGAGGGCCTGCT
>DASYIX010000122.1:0-3254 GCA_035997125.1 Gemmatimonadales bacterium | reverse complement strand
GATCACCCCCTCGAGCTCGGCGTACATCGCGATGTGTGCCAGGTGGATGGTTCCTGCCGGTAAGCCCGCGCGCCCGAGCTCGGCGCCCAGCTCCCGGCGGGTCAGAAAACCGTGATCACCCAGGGCGCGCTCGATGACTCCGACCCCGCGATTCATCACGCCCGCATCGAGCCCGAGCTGGCGACCGTAGGTAGACATCCTGCGGTGCACCTGGGGCGCGGTGAGCTCCAGCATCCAGCGGATGTCGGCCGGGGTGACGAAGTGCCAGGTGGGACGCAGGAGGTGAGTGCGGAGGATGCGTCCCCGATCGATGGCGCGCTCGATGGCGGCATCGGTGGCGCCCCCAGACGAGCGAAGGGCGAGTCCCCATTTCGCCGGCCCGTACTCCTGCGCCTGGACCGCTCCCAGCCAGGCGACCACGTTCTCCGCGCCACGGGAGCCCGGTCGCGTCACCCGCTGGTTGTGGAGTCTCAGGTCCGCGATCGATAACTGCTTTGCCGTCACCCCAGCCGGTGTCCAAGTTGGGCCAGGAGCTGGGACACGCTCGCCCCGCGGAGCCAGACTTCGGGAATCATGGAAAGATCCCCAGCTGTTCGTAGCTCAGCGCGACCTTGTCGATCGCCACGATCATGGCCGCGATCCGAAGGTCGGCCTTGTCCTGCTGCTGCTTCCACACCTCCCGGATCGGATGGTAGGCGCCGATCATGGTCTCCTCCAAACCGGAGTTCACCAGATCCTCCTCGCTGGCGCCGTGGGTCACCTGCGCTACTTGCTCAGTGGTGAACCGGTGGCCCGTCACCCCCTCCACCGCCTGCAGCAGGCGAGTGTAGGCGCCCTGCTCGTGCCGCTTCTGCATCCTTCCGAAGCGGACGTGACCCAGATTCTTCACCCACTCGAAGTAGGAGACGGTGACGCCGCCCGCATTGATATAGGCGTCCGGAATGACCATGACGTTGCGACGGTGGAGGATCTCATCCGCCTCCGGCGTGGTAGGGCCGTTGGCCGCTTCGACCACGAGCTTGGCCTTGACCCGGCCCGCATTCTCCGCCGTGATCTGCCGTTCCAACGCCGCGGGGATGAGGATGTCGCACTCGAGCTCCAGCGCATCTTCCCGGCGGGCCAGGTTGCTGGCGCCGGGGAAGTCGGCGATGCTCTTCCGCTCCCGCCGGTGGGCCATCACCCTCTGGAGATCGAGCCCCTTGGGATTGGCGATGGCGCCCTCGGACTCCGCCAGTCCCACCAGTACTGCCCCCGCTTCCTGGAAGAACTTGGCGGCAAAATAGCCCACGTTCCCCAGTCCCTGTACCACCACACGCTTGCCCTCGACACCCGGACTGAGCCCCAGTGCTTTCATGTCTTCGGCGACGCTGCAGATCTCGCGAACCCCGTAGAAGACGCCTCGTCCCGTGGCCTCGGTCCGCCCCCGGATGCCGCCGGCGCTCACCGGCTTGGCGGTGACACAGCCGAGCGCATCCAGCTCGCCCGGGCGGAGCTGGCTGTAGGTGTCGGCGATCCAGGCCATCTCCCGCGGACCGGTCCCCACATCCGGGGCCGGGACATCCAGCCCGGGACCCATGAAGTTCTTGCGGACCAGCTCGAAGACGTAGCGCCGGGTGATGCGCTCCAGCTCCTCTGCCGAGTACCGCTTCGGATTGAGGCGGATCCCGCCCTTGGCTCCGCCGAAGGGGACGTCCACCAGGGCGCATTTGTAGGTCATCAGCGCTGCCAGCGCCTGGACTTCCTCGGCGTCGACGTTCTCGGCGTAGCGGATGCCGCCCTTGCAGGGGAGCTTGTGATGGCTGTGCTCCGCCCGCCAGGCGTGCATCACCTCGATGCGGCCGTCATCACGCTTGATGGGGAAGCTGGTGTAGAAAAGGTTCTTGCACGCCTTGATGTTGGCGAGCAACGTCGGATCATGGGGGGTGAACCCGGCCGCCTGGTCGAAGGCCCGATTCACCTGGTCGAGGAAGCTGGCGCCCACAGACAACGAGCACTCTCCTGGAGGTGGGGGATTGGCAGAGTGATAGTGTCTGCGAGCCCATCTCGCCAGGGGGGAACCAATCCTCCGGCCGCTTGTTGCGATATTCGGCTCGGCCAATCCCCACTTTCGGACCACGAGAGAAGCGATGTCGCTCCGCCCAGTGAAGGAGATCATTCACACCACCCCGACCATCGAGGGCGCCGGCGTGAAGCTCCAGCGCGCCTTCGGATTCGGCAAGACCCGAGACTTCGATCCGTTCCTGTTGCTGGATGATTTCCGCAATGAGAACCCGCGGGACTATCTCGCTGGATTCCCCTGGCACCCCCACCGCGGCATCGAGACCATCACCTATGTGCTCGCCGGCTCGGTGGAGCACGGTGACAGTCTCGGCAACCGGGGCAAGATGGCCGCGGGTGACGTGCAGTGGATGACGGCCGGGAGCGGGATCCTGCACCAGGAGATGCCCAAGGGCGACTCCCAGGGACGGATGCACGGCTTCCAGCTGTGGGCCAACCTGCCCTCGACGCTCAAGATGACCGATCCGCGCTACCAGGACATCCCCGCGAGCGCCATTCCCGAGATCACCGACGACGACGGCACCCGGGCGCGGGTGATCTCCGGTGAGTTCTGGGGAAAGCGGGGGCCGGTGGAAGGCGTAGCGGCCGATCCGAGCTACCTCGACATCTCAGTCCCGCCGGGCAAGCGGAAGCAGCTCAAGGTTGAGACCACCCGCAACGCGTTCGCCTACGTGTTTGCCGGCTCGGGCACGTTCCGCGACGCGTCCGACCCCCAGGCCGTCCTGACCGAGTCAGGAGCCGACCCAAATGCGCCGGCTCGCTACGACGCCGGCAATCACTCACTGGTGCTGTTCGACCGGGGTGACGAGGTCGTCGTTCGAGCCGGCGACGAGGGGATCCGCTTCCTGCTGGTCTCGGGGAAGCCGATCGAGGAGCCGGTGGCCTGGCACGGTCCCATCGTGATGAACACTCGGGACGAGCTGGATCAGGCGGTGAGCGAGTTACGGGCCGGCACCTTCATCAAGCACCGCTAGGGCGAGAATTCAGTACTCGTCATGGCGGCGCCACCACCCGTACGGCGGGGTCTGGGGCCACCCAGCGGGCGAATCCTCCCAGTTTTCCTGGCGTCGACGCCTCTCCTTGCACATTGCCGGGCCGGTCACCCGATCTGCCTGATGGAGCGCGGACTGCAGTTTTCTTCACTGCTCTATCTCATTGATAAATAATGACGGACGGCCAGGGTCAACCGTTTCACG
>DASYIX010000121.1:0-3783 GCA_035997125.1 Gemmatimonadales bacterium | reverse complement strand
CGCCTCCCGGTAGCGGTTGATCAGGACGAAACCTTCCGGCTCCGCTGCGACCCGCTGCCAGGTGAGCCGGCGGGAGTCGGGAAGAACAGCCGGCGTGAAGTCAGCGGCCTCGATCGGATTGGAGATCTCCCAGCCGAGCAGCGTACCGGGCGGCGCGGCCGGCCCCGGCGGCTTGGCTGAGGAACCGGGCGCGGCGGCGTAGTGGATGTTGGAGAAGTAGGCTCCCCGGCCGAAGGCGCCGGCCCAGACCCCCAGACCCTCCCCACCCGACGCCACCACTCGGGGGACCACGAGAGTCGGCGCCGTCGCGGTATCCACATAGAGCCGGGCGACCGGGCCATCCAGCTCGATCCGGAGATGCATCCAGCGATTGCAGGGAAGCTCCGCGACTGCATTGGCCCCGTCGCCATGGTACACCTGCCAGGCGACGCCCACGCTGTTGAGCGCCGGGCCGTACTGCACGGCCTCTTCGGTACCGCTGGCCCCCGGCCGCAGGAACACGACGTTGGAGAACCGCGGCGTGGCGGCCCGGAAGGCGACTCCCAGAAAGTTCGTGGTGTCAGTGGCGGCCAGATCGAGGTCCAGCGTGCCGTTCTCCATCGCCACCCCGCGCGCGAGGGCGACGCCCCGGTTGATATAGAGCGCAGGACGGCCGAGGTAGGACAGGGAACGCAGGCTGTCGGTGGCGATCCAGGCTTCGGGTGAGAGCGGGATGTTCCCGCCTTGCGCGCCTGCCAAGGACGGGGCGAGCCCGGTGAGCAGGATGCAAGTCGTGACGCCGCGGATGCATGAGCCGCTCGGCATAGTCGTTGTGCCTCATTGGGTTCGGACACTATCTTGACGAACAATCGCTCCCAAAGGTGTCGGCTCCAACCAATGCCAGTTCCTCTATTCACCCAGCCCGAGATCGAAGCGGCATTCGGTCTCATTCTCCCGCCAGAGGTTGCCACCCGGGCGGCGAGGGTATGGTGGGAGCAGTTTGCGAGCGAGGTAGATGAACGGGGTTATTTCCTGTACGAAGATCACTTGGCGGGGATCAAGGGAGCGCACGGGCTTGCTATCGCGAGTCCTCTTCCCGAATCCGAGCAGCGCAGCCAGGAGCGGCTCTTTTGGGGTTCGACGCCTGTCGAGGAGCGGCTGGAATACCTAATGCGCTTCTCGAGTTTTCATATTGGACTCGTCGGTCTCGTCTCGGAGGAACTGCATGAGCGAATGCGAACGGCCGAAGGTCTGACCCTGGAGGGGGCCGACAGGCGACGGGCGCAGATGCGACGTATCGTAGACGCCATAAATAGCTAGACGAACGGATACTTGTCGCAGAGGAACGATGTCGACACGACCAACCACCGATACTCTGATCGAACCCAGCAGAATCGGCCCGGACGATCCTCGTTATCGCGCGGTGCTCGAGAGGCAATTCAATAAGCGCTTCCGGGCCAATCCTGACTACGTCCGCCTGGCCGGCTCGACCGAGCAGGTGGTATCCGCGGTGGAGGAGGCGCTGAGAGAAGAACGCCGTCTCGTAGTGACCAGCGGCGGCCACTGCCTGGAGGGATTCGTCTCCGATCCCGACGTGCGGGTGATCCTCGATGTCTCGCCCATGAAGCGGGTGTACTACGATGCGGGCATGGGCGCGATAGCCGTCGAGGCCGGCGCCACGGTGGGCGAGACGTTCCGCGCGCTCTACGAGAACTGGGGAACCGTGATCCCGCTCGGCGAGCATCCCGCGATCGGCATGGGCGGCCACGTGCCCGGCGGCGCCTTCGGGTTCCTCTGCCGCCAGCTCGGCCTCACAGCGGATTATCTGTATGCCGTCGAGGTGGTCACCGTGGACAAGGAGGGGCAGGCCAGGAATGTCGTGGCCACCCAGGACCCGTCCGACCCGCATAGCGATCTCTGGTGGGCCCACACCGGCGGAGGGGCCGGCAACTTCGGCGTCGCCACCCGTTTCTGGTTCCGCTCGCCCGGCGCATCCGGCGACGAGCCCGCCCGCCTGTTGCCCCCGGCGCCGGATTCCATCACCACCTTCAAGGCGGAATGGGACTGGAGCGACATCGATCTCCCGTCTTTCGTACGACTGCTCCGGAACCACGGGCTCTGGTGCGAGCGCAACAGCGGGGCGGAATCGCCCAACGCCTCACTCTGGACCCTGCTGGAGATTCATCGCCAGCAGTTCGGGAAGATCCTCGTCCGCGGCGTGAGCACGGCAGGCGACGCGGCCGTGCGGCAGGTGGATGACTTTCTGGCGGCGGTAGGCGAAGGGGTCCGCAGACCGAAGGGCAGGGAGCTGGCCCGGATGTCCTGGCTCGAGTTCGCCCTGAACCCGATGCCCGACCTCTTCGCCATGCCGCCCGGCGGAGTCAGTACCAAGGTCAAGGATGCGTTGCTGAAGCAACGATTCACTGATCGCCAGATCGGCGTGGCGTACGATCACCTGACCCGCAGCGACCACGACGTCATGGGCGGCATGCTGGGGCTTGCCACCTACGGCGGGCGGATCAATACCGTCGCCCCCGATGCCACCGCCTCAGCCCAGCGCGATTCCATTCTCGACATCGCCTGCACCACTGGCTGGCTGGATCCGGCCGAAGAGGTGAAGAACCTGGCCTGGGTGCGGGCCTTCTATCGCGACCTGTTCGCGGACAGCGGGGGAGTGCCGGTGCCAGGCGAGGCGTACGGTGGGGCATTCATCAATCATCCGGACACCGACCTCGCCGACCCGGCCCTGAACACCTCGGGCGTGCCCTGGCACACGCTGTATTACGGGGCGGGCTACCCTCGGCTGCAGCAGATCAAGGCGCGGTGGGACCCGCGGAAAGTGTTCCACCACGCCTTGTCCATTTGATCGGTGTAACCGTTGTCGGACACGACGTTGCCCCGGACAATGCCGCTGCCACCGAAGGAGACCTGGATCCCGTTCTGGGCGATGAAATCCACCGGACCGAGACCCTTCACTTCGTTGTCGAGGATGTCGGCGGAGGCCTCGAGACCGCGAACGACGATCCCGCCCTTCTGATACAGGGAGACCTGGTTGCCGCTGATGGCGCCGCTCGTGAACCGGCGGCGACGACGGGGCCGTCGATCTCGGCTGAGCGGCCGCCGAACCTTGTGAGGTGTAGCATGTTGCCCGTCTGACGGGCCTCTGACTGGCTTCCTACGGGGTCTTTCTAACTTGGGGTCGTACCGTGAAGCAGCGAATTCAGCCGGTACCTACCCAGTCCAGTCAGGAGCCACCCCATGATCCCCCGCAAGCATCTGTCCAAGATTCTATACGTCGCGAGTGCCGCACTCGTGCTCGCCGCATGCGCCGACCGCCCCTCCGAGCCCAACGCGACCTCGTCCAGTGGCAACGGCGCCCCGGGAATCACTGAGCCGAGCTTCACGACCGCAGTTGGATTTACCAGCACGCTGGTCGGACGCGGCAATCTCGGGAAGTTTCACATTCGATCCAAAGCCAATGGTTATGACGTCGAGCTCGAATCGCACGATAACACCGACGTCGCAGTCGCGAACATAGTCGTAAGACCCCGTGGGCATTCGGGTTGGCACTATCATCCGGGTCCCGTGCTGGTCGTCGTGAAGACCGGAACCATCACGTTTTACATGGGGGACGATCCCCGCTGTTCCCCACAGGTTCACCGCGCCGGTACCACATTCATTGAGAAAGGCGGCATGGTGGGGATGGCGCGCAACGAAGGAGCGGTTGACGCCACCGTAGTGGCGACCTTCTTCGTGCCCGCGGGCAGTCCAACGCGTATTGATGCGGCGGCACCGGGGAATTGT
>DASYIX010000120.1:0-22322 GCA_035997125.1 Gemmatimonadales bacterium | reverse complement strand
AAAAAGCTGCGGCCCCCTCGCATTGCACTTCAGTCTACTCGTCATCCACCCCGGGATTCGGATCCAGGTCCTGCTTGGCCTTGCCGAACTTCTCCTGCACCTTCCCCTTGATCTCCTGGCCCTTTCCCTTCAGCTGCTCGCCGGTATCGCCTGTGGCGCCGCCGACCGCGCTGCGGACCCTGCCTTCGACCTGCTTCGCGGCACCCTTGAGCCGGTCCTTGGCCCCTTCGGTTGCCAGGTCTTTCCTGTCAGTCATGTTCACCCCCATAATGGGTTCGAAGTCGAGAATGAGAGTAGAACATCGGCCTGATGCCGGGGGAGAACCGTGAGCACCATCACCGCAACGTCATGCCACTCCGACTTCAGCCGGTTGCGGCGTGCTCTCCGCATAGTGACAGGCGGCCACAGTGCTCTGTACCGGACGCAGCGAAGGCACTTCGGTGCGACACCGCTCACTCTTGAGCGGATGGAAGCAGCGGGGGTGAAAAGGGCACCCGGGAGGCGGATTCGAAGGGTTCGGGAGGTCGCCACCCAGCACGATGCGGTTGCGGCGGGCGCCTGGATCGGGCTCCGGCACCGCTGACAGCAGGGCGACGGTGTAGGGATGGCGGGGATGGGACAAGAGCTGATCGGTAGGACCTGCTTCCACGATCCGTCCCAGATACATGACCGCGATGCGGTGCGCGATCTGCCGGACGACCGCGAGGTCGTGGGCGATGAACAAATACGAGAGACCCCGTTGACGCTGCAGATCGGAAAGCAGGTTCAGCACCTGAGCCTGGACCGATACGTCAAGAGCGGAGACCGGCTCGTCGCACACGATGAACGCAGGCTGCACCGCGAGGGCCCGGGCTATGCCGATGCGCTGCCGTTGTCCTCCGGAAAATTCGTGGGGGTACCTCCGGGCATATTCGGGATCGAGCCCGACCTCCTCCAGCAGCGCGGCGACCCGAGCCGGAATCTCCGCTTTCGGCGCCAACCGGTGGATCTCGATCCCTTCGGCAACGGCAGCGCCCACGCGCATCCGCGGGTTGAGCGAGCTGTAGGGGTCCTGGAAGATGATCTGCATTCGACGCCGCAACCCCCGAAGCGTCGGACGATCCAACGAGAAGACGTCCACTCCCTCGAACAGTGCCTTGCCGCTGGTGGGCTCCTGCAGACGCAGAATGGTGCGGCCCACCGATGACTTGCCACATCCCGACTCCCCGACCAGCGCGAGCGTCTCTCCCGGAGCCACGTCGAACGACACGCCGTCCACCGCGCGTACCGGTGGCGCCGCCCGGCCGAACAAACCCGTAGAGTGGTAGTACTTCACCAGATCGCGGACCGAGAGCAGTTGAGTCATTGTTGTTCCGCGAGCCAGCAGCGCATCTGGTGGTCTGCTTCGACCGGAAGCAATGGTGGTTCCATTTCACTCTTGTCGAACGCCTTGGGGCAGCGAGGCCGGAAGCGGCAGCCACTGGGCCATGCCGTAGGTGCGGGCACGCTCCCACGAATCGGATTGAGGCGCTTGAGCGGGCCGCTGATGCGCGGCACCGACGCGAACAGGCCCTGGGTATAGGGATGGGAGGGATTGGCGAACAGCCGGGCGGTCGTCGTCTGCTCGACGATCTGGCCGGCGTACATCACCGCTACCCGGTCCGCCCGGCCGGCGACGATGCCGAGATCGTGGGTGATCAGAAGCACCGCCATGCCCCGGCTTGCCCGCAGCCGGTCGAGCACCTCCAGGATCTGGGCCTGCACCGTGACATCGAGCGCCGTCGTCGGCTCGTCGGCCACCAGTATCTCGGGCTCGGCGGCGAGCGCAATCGCGATCATCACCCGTTGCCGCATACCCCCGCTCAACTGATGGGGATACGCCTCCAGCCGCTGGGTGGGATCGGAGATGCCGACTTCCCGCAGCAGCTGAAGCGCTCGCTCTCGGGCCTTGCTGCGAGGCATCTTGAAGTGGGCCAGAATACCCTCGGCGATTTGGTCGCCCACCGTGAAGACCGGATTGAGGCTGGTCATCGGGTCCTGGAAGATCATGCCGATCCGCCGTCCCCGAATCCGGCGCAATGCCTCCCCCTGCAGGGCCAGCACATCGGTGTCCCCCAGACGGATGACGCTGTCGGCCTCGATACGCCCGGGCGAGGGAACCAGCTGCAGCAGTGCCAGGCTGGTCAGACTCTTGCCGCACCCCGATTCGCCCACCAGCGCGAGCGTCTCACCCCGATCGAGCTGAAAGCTGACTCCATCCACCGGATAGAAGCGGCTCCCGGCTGGGCCGGGGAATGACACTCGGAGATTCCGGACTTCGAGCACTCGGGTCATGCGCTTCGCGGATCGATGGCGTCGCGTAGCGCGTCGCCGAACAGGTTGGCCGACCAGACGGTGATCACGATGGCCAGGCCCGGAAAGATGCCGGCCCACGGCGCGCTGACCAGCACCTCTTTCGAGTCCAGAATCATTCCTCCCCATGATGGGGTTGGGGGTTGGATTCCCAGGCCGAGGAACGAAAGCCCGGCCTCTAGCAGGATCACGTCGCCGACGCCCAGGGTGGCCGTCACCAGAAGTGGCCCCAGCGCATTGGGGAGCAGATGCCGGAAGATAATGCGCCTCCGGGGAGCGCCTAACGCTTCGGCGGCTCGTACGTAGCCTTCCTCCCGCAGCCGGAGCACCTCTCCCCGGATCATCCTGCTGGTCGTGAGCCACCCCGTTGCGCCGATCAGAAAGATCAACGCCACCACCGGCACCCGTTCCCACACCGCGAGCACCAACAGGAGAATAAAGAGCCGGGGAATTGCCAGGGCTCCATCGACGAGACGCATGAGGGCCGCGTCCACGATACCGCCCCAGTATCCGGAAACCAGGCCGATGGTTGCCCCGATGGTGACCGAGAGCAGGACCGCGAGGAGCGCCACCCCGAGTGAGACCCGGGCTCCGGCCACAACGCGGGCGAGCACGTCGCGGCTCAACTGGTCGGTGCCGAAGGGATGCCCCAATCCAGGGGGCGCGCTCCCCGCCAGGATATCGGGTTGCGCAAGCGGATCGGGAAGAAACCAGGGTCCGACTATAGCGGCGATGGCAACCACCAGTAAGAGAAGCGCACCCGCACGGCCTCCTGGATCGCGCCAGGCTTTCCTGAGCGGTGCGAGTGCTTCTCTCACGCCAGCCGCACGCGGGGATCCAATACCGCGTAGGCCACGTCCGTAAGGAACGTGCCGGCCACGACGAGGGCGGCGACAAGGAGCGAGGCGCCCATCAGCAGGGGATAGTCCCGTCCTCCCACCGCCGCGGCGGCGAGGGATCCCAACCCGGGCCAGGCAAAAACTGCCTCCACGAACACCGACCCACTCACCAGAATGGGAAGCCAAAGGCCGAACAGGGTGATCACGGGAAACAGCGCGTTACGCCACGCGTGCCGCCAGGTCACCTCCCGCTCTGGCAGTCCCTTGGCCCGTGCGGTGACTATATAAGGAAGACGCAGTACTTCCAGCATGGCCGAGCGCTGGTAGCGCATCGTCGCCGCAATGCTCACGATCGAGAGCGTCAACGCCGGCAGCAGCAGATGGCGTACGACGTCGACTGCTCGCGCGACCATGCTCGCATCGAAGCTCAAGAGCGGATCCTGCATGCCCGCCGCGGGCAGCAGCCTCCATTTGATACCCACGAGCCACGCCAGCACGAGGCCGAGCCAGAACGAGGGCATCGCGTAGCCGGCGAGCGATACGGTAGTGAGCCAGCGGTCCTCACGTTTGCCGCGCCGCACGGCCTGGCGGACGCCGAGCCAGAGTCCCACGGTAAAATTGAGCAGGAGAGCGCTGCCACCGAGGAGCATGGTGGCCGGCAACCGCTCGGCCAGAAGCGCCGTCACCGGACGGCCGTATTCTATTGAAGTCCCGAGATCTCCCCGCACGAAGCCGCGGAGAAAGCTGGCAAACTGCCTGCCGACCGGCTGGTCCAGTCCATAGCGGGCCCGGAGCACCGCGACTTCTCGAGGAGAGAGCGGCCGGTCTTCACTCAGGCGGGAGAGCGGATCGCCGGGGGCCGCGCGCATGAGTACGAACAGCAGGGCCATGGCCACAGCAAAGGTGATCAACGCCTGCCCGGTCCGGCGCAGCAGCCAACCACTCACCTCATTGGCCCGGCTGACCACTCGCGCAACAGAATCCAGGACGAGACCGGGCTGATCTTCACGTCCCGGAAACTGCGCTTCACCGCGTACACATAGGTGGGTGCGTAGAGGAAGGCGGCCGGGGCATCGGCCTCGATCTGCTGCAGCGCCGCCACCCAGTTCTGGCCGGGATCGCCCTTTCCCAGCACCGCCCGCTCCATCAACGAATCCACCCGAGGATCGCAGTACTTCGCCACGTTGCTGCCGCCGTTGCAAGTCCAGGCCTGCGTGAGACCGGCAGGCGACGGATCCTGCATCGTCGAGGTGAAATCGATGTCGAAGTTCCCGGCGGCATGGCGCTCGGCCCAGACCGGAAACTCCAGCGACTGCAGCTCCAGCCGGACCCCGATCTGACGAAGCTGTTCCTGCACCAGGAGCGCCATCTGACGGCGGATTGCACTGGTGTTGGGCAGGATGAGCTCGAGCGTCAGCGGCCGTCCATTGCGGTCGAGAACGCCATCGCCATCCGAATCATGCCATCCGGCGGCGGCCAGAAGGCCGCGCGCTTCCGCCAGGTTCTGCAGCGCAGGCTTGGGCGAGCGGTGGCGGATCCACAGGAGTGGCGAGACCGGACCGTAGGGGACCTCGCCATAGGTTCCGAAGACGGCCTGCACCATCAGCCGGCGGTCGAGTCCCCGCGTGATCGCCCGGCGCACTCTGATATCCGAGAGGATGGGATGCGGCTGGGAGCGGTCGCGCCGGTCGCGTTGGTTGAAGAGGAGGAAGCCGACGCTGGAAGATGGCACCTGAATCAGCCGGAGCGACGAGTCGGCGGCCACCCGCCGGAGATTGTCCAGCGGTGGGGGAACATTGTCCATGGCATCTGCCTGGCCGCTCAACAGCAGGTTCAGGCGGGCATCAGCGTCCGCCGCCACCCGGATGATGACTCGTTCGACCTTGGGTCGCCCGAGAAAAAACTCCTGGTTGGCCGCCAGCTCAACAAACTGCCCGGGAACGTTGCGGACCAACCGATAGGGGCCGCTGCCGACCGGTTGGGTCACGAACGACGAGCGGGCCAGGGCCTGGGGCGGAATGGAATCCAGCAGGTGAGCCGGAATCGGAGCCACATGAAAGGTGGCGTCATAGAGCTGCTCAGCGTACGGATGAGAAAAGTGGAATACCACTCGGCGCTCCCCCTCGGCGGTGACCGAAGTGATGTGTCGCAGCAGCTCGGCCAGCCTCGGGGCAATCGCCGGGTCCCGGGCCCGGCCGAAGGTGAAGACGACGTCGCGCGCGGTGACAGGGACCCCGTCCTGCCACCGGGCCCGGGGATCGAGATCGAACGCGAGCGTCACCGAGTCTCGGCGGGTCCAGGAGCGGGCCAGGATCGGAACGAAGTTGCGATCGCCCGCGGTCAGCAGGGTGGGCCCCAGCTCGGCCAACCGGAGAAAGAGCTGGTCCGCGAGCTCTTGGTTGCCTAGGCTCGAGGCCGCGCCTTCCATAAGCGTAGGGATCGGCATGGTGGGCTGCTGCCCGGTAACGATGACGATGCTGGCGGACGGATTCTGTTCCGACTGCGCGGCTAGCGATTGAGCCAGCGGGAAGGCTGCGAGGGCAGCAACGATGGCGGTCCGTGGCGTCCAGCGCGTCACAGAAGCTCCGGGTGTCGATGCATTGTCTGGGGTTGCGGAATTTAGTGGACTTACCTCGCCCAGGTCCACGCCGGGGATTGAAACTGGGCGAAGTGCATGGCCGCAGCGCCCAGAACGGCGCCGGGGTCTGAGATCCGGCTCCAGGCCCCCCGCCAGCAGAAGGCGGCAGCTCGCGCAACGGCCTCGACCAACTCGCAAGGTCCGAGCCGACGGCCAAGCACAGACGCGAGCGGAGTGGTGGGGGTCGAGTGGTGGTTCCCGTCCGTGCCGAGTGTGAGGTCGGCCACGATGGCCTGGTCGTCCTCCAACATGATGGAGCCGTGCTGCAGCAGCGCGTCGCCGCGCCGAAGCTGCGCACTGCCGACGATCTTGCGCCCGGCCACCATTACCTCACCGCCCGCGGCTCGGGCAAAGCAGGCGCCGGCGTCGAGCGAGGTTGGGCCTGCCGGAAGCGCGAGTGTGGCTGCCGTGCCCAGCTCTTCGAGCGCGGCGGCCAACATCCGGTGGATCTCCAGGTAGGCGACTTGCAGTGAGCCGAGCTGCTGAACCGGAGCCACCACTGCGTAGGTCAGCTCCCGGCAATGCCACACTGCCCGGCCTCCGGTGGGCCGTCTTACGGTATCGAGTCCCAACTCCCGGATGCGATCCGCATCGTACCGCCGCAGGGCCGGCTCGTGTCGCCCGAAGGACAGGCAGTGAGGTTGCCACTGGTAGAGCCGGAGCCAGCTCTCTCCGCGATGCTCGGCGCGGTCGAGGAGGGTCTGGTCGATGGCCATGTTGGCCCAGCCGGGACGGGGTTGGTCATCGATCCAAAGCTGCCATCCCCCTACTTCGCCTTCACCCATAGGCCTCGACCGGGGGACAGCTGCACACCAGGTTTCGGTCCCCAAACGCGCTATCGATCCGCCCCACCGTCGGCCACACCTTGTGTTCCCGCACCGAACGCGAGGGATATGCCGCCCGCTCGCGCGGGTAGGGGCGGTCCCACGAGTCGGCAATCACCTGCTCGAGAGTGTGCGGCGCGTTGGTCAACAGGTTGTTGTCCCGGTCGGCGCGGCCCTCTTCGATCTCGCGGATCTCCTCCCGAATGGAGATGAGGGCGTCGCAGAACCGGTCGAGCTCCTCCTTGGACTCGCTCTCGGTGGGCTCTATCATCAGCGTGCCGGGCACCGGGAACGAGACCGTCGGCGGGTGGAATCCGTAATCGATGATGCGCTTCGCAATGTCCTCGACATCCACCCCGGCCGATGCCTTGAACGGCCGGGTGTCGATGATGCACTCGTGCGCCACCAGCCCGTTCTGCCCGGTGTAGAGCAGGGGATAGTGCTCGGCCAATCGGCGGGCGACGTAGTTGGCGTTGAGGATCGCGATCTGGGTGGCCTCGCTGAGCCCGTCGTATCCCATGAGCGCGATGTAGGCCCAGGAGATCGGCAGGATAGCGGCGCTTCCCCAGGGGGCCGCCGAGATCGTTCCGCAGGCCGAGGCGTGATCCAGGTCCACCACCGGGTGGCCGGGCAGGAAGGGAACCAGGTGCGACGCCACCCCGATGGGCCCCATTCCCGGACCGCCGCCGCCGTGGGGTATGCAGAACGTCTTGTGCAGATTGAGATGACAGACGTCGGCTCCGATGTCGCCCGGCCGGCAGAGGCCAACCTGCGCGTTCATGTTGGCGCCATCCATGTAGACCTGGCCACCGTGCTCATGAACAATCCGGCAGATCTCCCGAACCGAGCCTTCGAATACCCCGTGGGTGGAAGGATAAGTGATCATGAGAGCGGCCAGGGTATCGCGATGCTCGGCAGCTTTCGTCCGCAGATCCTGGAGATCGATGTTGCCCTGAGGATCGCTCTTTACCGCAACCACCTGCATGCCCGCCATCACAGCGCTGGCCGGGTTGGTGCCGTGGGCCGACTGGGGAATCAGGCAGGTGGTCCGATGGGTCTCGCCGCGAGAGCGGTGGTACGCTCGAATGACCAGGAGCCCGGCGTACTCGCCCTGTGATCCAGCGTTGGGCTGCAGCGACACCGCGGCAAACCCGGTGATCTCGGCCAGCTGGTATTCCAACTGGTTGAAGAGCAGTTGATAGCCGGCTGCCTGGTCCCGGGGGGCGAAGGGATGTAGCCGGTTAAACTCTCGCCAGCTCACCGGCATCATCTCGGTGGTGGCGTTGAGCTTCATAGTGCACGACCCCAATGGAATCATGGCCGAAGTCAGGGAGAGATCGCGGGCCTCCAGCCGCTTGATGTAGCGCAGCATCTCGGTCTCACTGTGGTGCCGGTGAAAGACCGGGTGCTCCATGTATGAGGTGGTGCGGGCCAGCGCCGGCGGAATGGCGCGCTCCCGCTTGACTCCGATGTCGTCCAGCATGAAGGGGAGCGCTTCATTCAGGGAGAAGATGGTGATGAGATCGGCCACGTCGCCCAGGGTGACGGTCTCGTCCAGCGCGACGCAGATGCGGGTGGGGGACAGCTGCCGCAGATTGATGTTCCTCACCCGGGCCGCATCGAGCAACCGCGGCAGCGCCCAATTCTCGGCCTCGACGCAGATGGTGTCGAAGTAATCCTCATGCACCAGCCGGTAGCGCAGCCGGCGCAGGGCGTTGGCCAGGATGACCGTCCGCGCATGCACCCGTTCGGCTATCCGGCGAAGGCCGGACGGCCCGTGGTACACCGCATACATGCTGGCCATAACCGCGAGCAGCACTTGCGCGGTGCACACGTTGCTGGTGGCTTTGTCGCGGCGGATATGCTGTTCCCGGGTCTGGAGCGCCATGCGTAGCGCCGGCCGCCCGTCGCGATCTTTGGAGACCCCGATGATCCGGCCGGGGAGATGCCGCTTGTACGTGTCCCGGGTGGCAAAAAACGCCGCGTGGGGCCCGCCGTAGCCCATGGGGACGCCGAAGCGCTGGCTATTGCCAATAGCGACGTCCGCGCCCCATTCGCCGGGAGACATCAGGAGGGTGAGGCTGAGCAGGTCGGTGGCCGCGGTGACCAGCGCGCCTGCGGCATGAGCCCGCTCGCACAGCGGCCGGAAATCGCGTACCTGGCCGTCGGTGGCGGGGTACTGCACCAGGGCGCCGAGCACTTGCGGTCCGAACTGGAATCCCGATGGGTCGCCCACCACCACCTGGATTCCGCGGGCTTCCGCCCGAGTGCGCACCACGGCGATGGTCTGGGGATGACACTGATCGTCCACCAGATAGACCGGCTCACCCTTGACCGGTCGCATAGCATGACTCAGGTGCATTGCCTCCGCGGCCGCGGTGGCCTCGTCCAGCAGCGATGCGTTGGCCACCTCGAGCCCGGTCAGGTCCGAGACCATAGTCTGGAAGTTCAGCAGCGCCTCCAGCCGTCCCTGCGCGATCTCGGCCTGGTAGGGTGTATAGGCGGTATACCAGCCGGGATTTTCCAGCACGTTCCGCTGGATCACCTGGGGAGTGAAGCAGCCGGCGTAGCCCATGCCGATGTAGGAGCGAAACACCCGGTTCATTCCGGCCAACCCTCGCAGCGCCTGCAGCACCTCACGCTCGCTCCGGCCCGGTGGCAGCGCCAGCGGCCGGCGCAGCCGGATCTCCTCCGGCACGACAGCGTCGATAAAGCTTTCCAGCGTCTCGTATCCGAGCAGCTCCAGCATTTCATCCACATCGGCCCGCCGAGGTCCAATGTGCCGGTAGGCGAAGTGTGAAGGGTGGAGCACGTCGAGCGTGGGCGCGCTCAACTTGCGCCCCAGGACGCTGCTCACCTTGATCTCATCCTGAGAAACCCTGCTAGCCATCTTCTTAGCCATCTTTAGTTCCCTCGGTCGCCACAAAAAATGCCTCGAGGCAACGCGCTCGAGGCATGACGTTTGCGATCATTGTCCGACAGTGCTGCTGGCCTGCTGGCAAGAGTTGCATCGGCTGCGCGGTCATTCCCCTATGTGGGACCGGTATGCCTGGGGCGACATCAGCTCCTTGAGTTCCCCCGGCTGCGATGTCCGGAGCTTCATCATCCAACCATCGCCGTAGGGGTCTCGGTTGATGACGCCCGGATCACTATCGAGCGCGTCGTTCACCTCGACCACCTCGCCGGCGACCGGGCTGTAGAGTTCGGAAACGGCCTTGACGGCCTCGATCTCGCCGAAGGACTGATGGGCGTCGAAGCGATCGCCAGGCTTGGGCAGCCGGACGAAGACCACGTCGCCCAATTCACCCTGGGCATAGTCGGTAATGCCGATGGTCACGATCGGGGAATTGTCGGTGCGCACGACGTACTCGTGCTCCGCCGTGTAAAACAGGTCGTCCGGTACCTTCGACACCCACGGTCTCCAATGTGGTTGCGCGAGGGAGGATAGGCGGGCCGGCGAAGGAGGTCAAGCGCGCGCGAGCAGCGCCTGCCACACCGCGGAGGCCGACCGCTCCAGCGCGTTCGGATCCCCCGCATTGTCGATCACATAATCGCTGCGCCCGCGCTTCAGAGCCGAGGAGAGCTGGGACCGGATCATCCGGTCGACCTCGTCCTCCGGCCAGGGTCGGGAGGATAGCAAACGGGCTCGGCGGACCCGCTCCGGTGCCTCTACCAAGATCACCGCGTCGAACTCCGACGGGTCGGCCGCTTCGAACAGCAGCGGAATGTCGCTGATGACGATGCGGACCTCGCGGGCTCGCGCCTGCTCCAGGAGCTGGTTTCGCCGCCAGTGTACCTCGGGGTGCACGATGCGATTGAGATCGGCCAGTGCGGCGGGGTCCTTCAGGACCTTCGTTCGGAGAACCGCGCGATCCAAGGTGCCATCGGCGCGAATTACCTCTGCACCGAACCGTGCCGCGATCGCTTTGAGTAGCGGTTGTCCCGGCGCCTGCGCCTCGCGGACCAACTGGTCGGCGTCGATAATCGTGGCGCCCCAGCGTCTAAAAAGCTCAACGACGGTTGTTTTACCAGCACCGATATTGCCAGTCAGCGCTACGGAGAGCATAGAAATTCACCACAGAGGCACACAGGACACAGAGGAATCGAGAGAGAAGGTCTTGGCTCTTACAGAAGCGCCGTCTGATCCTCATCCTTCCGCGGCACCTTGTGACAGTGCCGGCAGCGGGCCTGATAGCTTTCCCGCCCCCCGATCATGATCGTCGGTGAGTCGTAGCGCGCCGGCTGGCCATCGATGAGACGCTGATTCCGGCAAGCAGGGTCGCCGCAAATGACGCAGATGGCCTGGAGCTTGTCCACCATCTCCGCCACCGCCATCAGCGCTCCCATGGCGCCGAATGGCTCACCCCTGAAATCAGTGTCGGTCCCCGCCAGAATCACCCTGACGCCTTGGGACGCGAGATCGGTGGCTACCGTGACGATCTGCGCATCGAGGAACTGGGCCTCATCGATCGCGATGATCTGGGTGTCGGGACGCACCAGACGAAAGATCTCCGCGGCAGAATCGACCGGACTGGCCTCGAATTCCCTGCCATCGTGACTGGAGACGCTGTAGAGGCCGGCATAGCGCGCGTCGAGATGGGACTTGAAGACCTGGACCTTCCGCCTGGCGATCGTGGCCCGCCGAACCCGGCGAATCAGCTCCTCGCTCTTGCCGCTGAACATTACTCCGCTGATGACCTCGATCCATCCGGGATGCATCCCATAGTTCATCACTGATTCTCCGGCGGGTGGGGTGAGGGAGGCAAATGTAGAGGCGCGCCAGCGAAACTCCAGCCATCTTGCGGAGGCTTTGCCCGCGCCGCGATATTCGTCCGCCCGATTGTCGCTTCCGCCCCGCAAGGAGTCCCCGTGAACAAGCAGGAGCTGGTCACTGCTGTGGCCCAGCGTCTTGGCCTCACCAAGGCCAAGGCGAGCGAGGTCGCGGAGCTCTTCTTCGCGTCCAGCGGCATTATCGCGTCCGAGCTGAAGCGCGGCGGGAAAGTGGCCCTCACGGGGTTTGGCAGCTTTGAGACCAGAAAAAGGGCCGCCCGAGAATGGCGCGACCCCCGCACCGGGAAGACGAAGACCATCAAGGCCTCAGTCGTGCCCGCCTTTCGGGCCAGCCGAGCGCTGAGGGACTTGGTGAATAAGAAACGGTAGACCCTAGCGCCGGGCCGGTTTCCCTGGCATGCCTCGCTCTGGCCGGCTCGGGCGAGTGGGGCCTCGATCCACCCGGGCTGTCACCCGTTTCCGCCGCACTGTCGCCCCGTTCAAGCCGGTGGCAACCTTCTCCGCGTCCTGGGCCGGGAGCTCGATCAGGGAATAGGCGTCTCTGAGCTCGATTCGGCCGATCTTGGTCCGGTCGACCCTGAGCTCCTTGGTGAGAACAGCCACGAGGTCGTTGGCGGTGGCACCGTCCTTCTTGCCCACTCCCACAAATACCTTCGATGTCGCCGGAATATCCGGCGGCGGTGGCGCCGCGGCCTGGCCCGAACTGGTCCAGAGCTCAAACAGCGCCGCAGCCACCGCCGTGGGGTCGTGCCGCTCGAACAAGGGAGCCAGGGTCAGAAGGGACCGGTCGAGCGTGCCGGCCTCGATGGCCTTGACGATTGCCGAACGCCGGGCTCCCGCCGCACTCGTGACGCTATCCATCAGGCCGGGAAGCTGAAGCGGCCGGCGCGGAGCCGCGATCCGGGCGACGTAACGCTCGGTGCCAGGCGGGACCAGGAGCACGACCTCACCAGCGCCGAGCAGCTGCCGCAGCCGCTCGCCGGTCGGCAGATCGAAGGCGAGGATCGTCCCGGCGATGGGAGCGTCTCCCGTGGCAAGACGGATCTCGGGCTCGTGGAGCGCCACCGCTTGAGCGATGGCCGCGTGGTAGCTTCGGTCCACGGTCCAGATCACCAGGGAAGCCGGATCGAGCAGCTCAACCAGATCGCCGAGCGCTTGAACCCGCCGGGCCCACGGCACGCCCACCGTTCGCACCGGACCCGCCGGCGACCCCTCCAGACCCGGAGCCCGAACCGTCGGGGCCTTCCGGGCGTATCGCTCCACCAGTTCACCTACCCGTTCGGCCTCCGCGGTGTAAATGATACGCTGGGTCTCCTTGGGCAGGTCCTGCATCAGTGGAGCGAGGCTCTCGTCCTCCAGCCAGCCTTCGGGCCACGCCAGGAAGAGCGATGCGATAGATTCCATACTCAGCGCCGAGCGGCTGACCAGGGTGAACGCGGTTTCGGGGCTCGCGATCACGACATCTACCGCACTCGCCCGCAACTGCCGCGTCACTCGCGCGGTTCCATGGGCCACCTGGACCCGCACGCCGACCGGCTCCGCCAGCCGGTGCAGCAGGGCACCCCACTCATTCAGCTGGCCCGGGGGACAGAGCAGAAGTGCTCGCGATCCCTCCCCTCCCCGGCTGAGAATCCCGGCTATGGCAGGGATGGCGTAGACCGGGGTGGGAGGCGTAATGGCGACCAGGTTGTGACCCCGGGCGGCGGTGGGGGCCACCTCTCTGGTCAATGGGTCATCCGCGCTCCACCCAAGTCGTTCCAGTGTCTCCGCGACGGGCGGCTTGAGATGCAGGTCTTCGAAGGTGAGCACGGCTTCTCCGCTTGCAGATGCGATCACGACACGCCGGACCAAGCTAAGCCCGCAGCGGTTGACATCGCCAGGCCGCGAACAAACTTTTCCCCCGTCTGCCAGCGAGTCACCCCAATTTGGACCGTCGCATGCCCGACCCCTTGTCGATCAACGTCCAGCACTTGAAGGCCTCGGAGACGGTGGCCATCAGCAACGAAGCCAAACGTCGGAAGGGCGCCGGCGAAGACGTCCTGGACCTCGGCGTCGGTGAGCCCGACTTCGACACTCCCGCACCGGCGGCGCAAGCCGGTATTCTGGCCATCCAGAAAGGGATGACGCGGTACCCGCCCAATGTGGGCATTGCCGAGCTGCGACGCGGGATCGCCCAGCAGCTCTCGACGATGTCCGGCGGTCGCCGGGTCGACCCGGACCAGATCGTGGTAAGCTCGGGATCGAAGCAATCGATCTTCAACGCGTGCTTTGCCCTCTTCGGGCCCAAGGATCGGGTGCTGATACCATCGCCGGCCTGGGTCTCCTATCCCCAGATCGTGCACCTTACACGGGCCGAGCCCGTTCTGGTGCCGGGCGATCCGGAGTGGGGACTCAAGGTGAGCGTCAAGGACCTCGACCGGATGAGCCACAAGCTCACCCGCGGCCTGATTCTCTGCTCGCCCTGCAATCCGACCGGGGCAGTGTACACCAGCGCCGAGCTCAAGGCCATCGCGGAGTGGGCCAAGAAGAACGACATCTGGATCATCTCGGACGAGATTTATCGCCGGATCAATTACGGGCCCGGCCCCGCCCCATCGCTGCTGGATCTGCCGGACGAGCTGCTGGAGCGAACCGTCATCATCTACGGCGCAAGCAAGGCGTACGCCATGACCGGCTGGCGAATCGGAGCGGCCCTGGCGCCTCCGCATGTCACCAAGGCCATGGCCGCGCTCCAGTCCCACACCACCACCGGCGCCAATCATCCGGCGCAATGGGCGGCTGCCACCGCGTTTACCGATGAGCGGGTGGATGCCGAGGTTACCCGGATGGTGGCGGCGTTCCGTCGCCGGCGCGACTACCTGGTGGACCGCTTCCGCAGCGAGGTCCCCGGCATCGAGTTCGTCGAGCCCCACGGGGCGTTCTACTTCTTCTTCCGGGTGGATGGCATCCGGGAGAACGACCCGGTGACCGGCCAGAGTTTCTGCGAGCAGCTGATGAAACAGGAAGGGGTGGCCCTGGTGCCCGGTGCCGCCTTCGCGGATGACCGCTGGGTCCGGCTGAGCTACGCCGTCTCCGATGCCGAACTGGAGAAAGGCCTGGATCGAATCCTCCGTCTGATTCGGCGTCTCGCTTCCGCCCGTGCCGCCTGAGGTCCGCGCCATGAGCATGGACGCGCGGATCGAGCCGCTCAGCGGAGCCTTGCCTTCGATCAACTGGCGATGGGACTCGGAGACCGACATTCTCTCCGGCTCCTTCAAGGGGAACCGCAAGAGTGGCGGACTCACCGGCACCGTTGAGCTGACGGACGCCGAGGGCTCGGTGGCCGTCCTGGATGTCACCAACGGAGTGATCTGCGGGCTCGACGTCGTGGTCTGGCCTGAGGTGACCACCGCCGACCTCAGTGTTCCGGCCAAGCTCACCGACGGGCGGGTGGTACTGCCGTCGCGTCCTTCCCGGCCCGGTGTGGCCTCAGTGGAGGTGGACACCACCCTGTCGGTCCAGACCAACAGTGCGGAGAGTGTGTTTCACCTGCAGATCGGGCCCAAGCGGCCGGTCGAGTGTGTGCGCGCTGCTGATAATTTCTACGTTGAGGTGGATCAGCAGGGCGGCCTGGCGGGATTCTGGCTGACCAACGTGCCGCCCTTCACCGCGATGGAAGAGGACTAGGCGGCCCGCTCCGACTCCTCCAGGAACCCCTCGGTCTGCCGGGCCACGAGCGAGGCGTAGTACCCGCCGCCCGCGAGCAGCTCTGCGTGGCTGCCGACCTCCCCGATCTCCCCGTCCTGTATCACCACGATCCGGTCGGCATCCCGCACTGTCGAAAGCCGGTGGGCGATCACGAACGCGGTGCGGCCCTTCAGCAGCGTCTTCAATGCCTCCTGGATGAGCCGCTCGGATGCGCTGTCGAGGGCCGACGTGGCCTCGTCGAGAATCAGGATCGGAGGGTTCTTGAGTAGAGCCCGGGCAATGGCGATGCGCTGCCGCTGACCGCCCGAGAGCCGGGTGCCCCGTTCCCGAACGATGGTGTCGTAGCCCTCCGGCAGGTCCATAATGAAATCGTGGGCGTGGGCGGCTCGTGCCGCCGCCTCGACCTCGGCATCCGTGGCTTTCGGCCGGCCGTAGGCAATGTTGGCGCGCACGGTGTCGTTGAAGAGATGTGCGTCCTGGAACACCACGCCGATCTGGCTCCTGAGCGAGTGCTGCGTCATGTCCCGGATGTTTACTCCGTCGATCGTGATGGCCCCATCGCTCACGCTGTAGAACCGCTGGAGCAGGGTCGCCAGCGTGGTCTTCCCGCTGCCGCTGGGACCTACCAGAGCGATCGTCTCTCCCGGCCGGGCAGTGAGGCTGATGCCCCGGAGCACTGCCGAGCCCGGCTGATAACCGAAGCTCACGTTGCGGAACTCGACCTCGCCCTTCAGCAAGCGCACGTCTGCCGCCCCCGGTGAGTCTCCCACCAGGTCATCGGCATCGAGAATCCCGAAGATGGTCTCCAGCGACACGCTGACGCGGCGGAAGGTCTGGTAGGCGTTGGTGAGGCCTTGTACCGGCCCGAAGAGCCCTCCGATATAGCCGAGGAAGGCGACGAGAGTTCCCACCGTGATCTTGCCGGTCAGGGCGAAATAGCCACCGAGTGCCAACGCCGCCAAGCGCGCGGTGGTAGCGGCCAGGGTGCGGAGGGTGCCGGTCCGATTGTCGGTGCGCACACCCCGGCGGACGATCTCGTTGCCCTCCCGTACCCCCTCGAGAAAGCGCCGCTTCTCCTCTTCCTCCATGACGTACCCCTTGACCGTCATGATCCCGGCCAGCACCTCGTTGAAGCGGGAGTAGATCGAGCTCCACCGCTCCACCAGCCGCCGTTCCCGATGCATCTGCTCCGGAGCCGCCTTCGCCCCGATGAGTGCCGGGAGCGGGGTGAACACGATGACGGCCAGCGCCAGTCGCCATTCCATCTGGAGCATCGCCGTGACCGACAGGATCAGATAGAGCAGGGTAGGCAGCAGGTTGAAGGCGACGTCGCTGAAGGCCCCGATGTAGCCGCTGATGCCCTGGTTGACCCGGTTCATCGTTCCACCCACGCCTTCGCGCTGGTGAAACGAGATGGGCAACGAGTTGAGCTTGCTGACGACCTGTTCCCGGACCGTGTATTCCACTCCAAGACGGACATCCCAGCTCAGGATGCCGAGCCACGCCTGAAGCCCTGCCCGAGTCAGCTCCAGCACCACCATGCCTCCCACGATGAACCCGAGCGCTGCCAGGCCGGCGCGGCGCGCCAGTTCGTCGAAGAGGTACTTCATGAGGAGAGGATCGATGGCGCTGAGCGACGCCAGGACCAGGGCGAGAGCTATGACCCCGATGAGCGGGCGGCGATAGGGGCGGACAAACTGGAGCGATCGCCTGGCGAGCTGAAGGCCGTTGTGTGGCATTTAAGCAGGGAAGGAGTCGTGCTCGGGTCGAGCAAGTTCGGTGCCTTGCTTCTCTGTAGCGCGGAAGAACCTGCTGAAGGTGGATTCGAGGGGGCGGCACATCGGAGGGTCCCGGAATCGAGTGCCAGGAGCAGGGGCGGAAGCGTTGTCGCTTAACCGGTTAGGAGCAACTCACCCGAGCCCGGCAACTCCCAGAGCTTCACTCCCGCTACAGGGAGCGGTGGGCCAGCCGGACCACCCCCTCCCCCGGATTCATCCCCGGCACCCGCATCCTGCTTGCACCCCAAGCAGAGTCCCGGACCAGGCAGTTGGGCCTGCCACTCGCCTCGATCGAAAGAGCATTCGAGACCAGAAAGTTTCGGAATCGCCTACCTTGGTGCTAAACCCGGATTCTCGCCCCGGCCGCGGAGCGGGAGTGCACGCCGAGCTTGGAGAGGACGCGTTGGGTATGATGCCGTGCGGTGTGCGGGCTGATCCTGAGGTTCTCAGCAATCACCGAATTCGAGCGACCTTCCGCCAGGAGCCTGGCCACCTGAGCCTCCCGCTCGGTGAGCCCATATTGGGATTGCAGGATCGCCTGCGGGTTCAATCCGCTGGGTCCGTCCGGCACCGCCAGCACGTACTGCTGCATGCGAAGCCGGCCGTGCAGCTTACGCATCTCGCTCAATGATCCCCGGATCTGATCGAGGAGGACGTGCCCGTCGTTTCGGAGAGCGGAGAACGTGGACCAGAGGTCAAACACACGGTCGTTCATAATGACCTCGAACTGGTTTCTCGGGGGATTGACCCTACAGCCTACTAGGCTGATTGGCCTACTTACAACAGTAGCAGGAAAGCCCCCCGAGCACATCAGGGCTCTATGAACCTCACCTCGATTCGCCGAGCTTTGAAAGTCAGAGGGCTCACCCCAGCCACCTTGGTTCCTGAGGCCAGCGGAGGGAGGGTGGAAGAGGCCACCATCCGGCTGGCGCGTCTGGTCGAGGGAGACCACTTGAGAGCCATTCCGGTAGGGCTGCCTGAGCCCTGGCCAGGATCGCTCGCCTATCTCGACGGAGTCCAACGGTCCGAGGTGGTGGGCTACGCCGGTTCGGCGCCGATCCTGGCGGCGGAAATCGCTGCGGCCGTGCGAGAACGACACAATCGAAGGCTGCACACGGTCTTGGAAGAACGGCGTACTTTGGCGCTGGGGCGGCCGGCGGCCCTGGCCAAGGCCGGTGATGCGCTGAGACAGATGGAGGCAGTGTCGTTGCCCGACGAAGAGCCGGTTCACCCGGTGCGGGATCTAGTCCAGGCTGCGCGGGCGCTGGACCGATGCCGGGGGGCCCTCGAGATCCGGCTGGGCGAGCGCTACCGGTCGGGTTCCGACAGCTGGCTCTTGGTGGACGGAACGTTGTCCGAAAGTCCCCGATGGGCCGCCGACGGGCGCATGGTGGCTATCTCCAAGAGTCATTCCGTCCTCCCATTCGAGGGAGAGGATCTCGAGCTGTACCTCCGGCTGCCTCTGGCCCACCGCTCGCCGGTCTATGCCCCGGAGACCCGAAGCCTGGCCCCCGTTCACGCCTGGGGACTGCGCCTCTGGCCGTGGGAGGGAAAAGACTTACTGCATGGACTCATTCGGGTGGAGGTGGCTCCGATCAACGGCACTTCAGCAATGGCGGATACCATTTCCCGCTGGATCATGACCGAGAGGGCGCCGGTCAGCGCCCCCGACCGGCGGTGGGATCGGCTGGTCTACGGCGTCTATAGTGTCGATCAGTATCTGAAGACAAGAGCGTGAACGGGACAGGGACAGGCTAAGCGGTAAGCGGGAGAAGCTCGTGACACAGCGGCCATGGACTTTAGCCGCTTGACACCCGCTCACCGCTCACGCTGTTCCTAGTCCCGCTCACGCTTTTCTACTAGAATCCACCCATGCCTCCTGAAGCCCCGCCCGTCGGCCGTGTGGTGGCGACCGAGCTCAAGCCCTCCACCCCCCACCAGTTTCATTTCTGGACCGCGCACGAATCACCCATCGGGATCGGAGCGATCGTGCGGGTCGAAGAGAACGGTCGCGTGGTGTTCGGGGTGGTGACAGACGGGTTTGCCTATTCCGATCTGGTCTCGCCCTTACACGCCGTGATCGGGGCCGATGGCGACCCGGTCGCTGCCGGCGCCGAGCCCACGATTCGGGCCGAGATACGGTTGTATTCCGCGGCCGTGTTGCGCCAGATCCCCGAGGAGCCGCTCCAGCCGGTGCCGCTCGGCTCCGTCTGGCTCGCATCCGATGCCGACGTGGTGTTGGCCCTTCGCATGGACTCGTACACCGGCACTGAGCGCGGTACCGGTATACCGGTTGGCTTGTATGCCGCCGGGGGGCTCGAGTCTCCGGTGTACCTGGATTGCGATTTCCTCTTGGGACCCGAGGCTGCGCACCTCAACATCACCGGCGTCTCCGGCCTGGCCACCAAGACCAGCGCGGTAGAATTCCTTCTCGGTAGCATCTTTCAGACCTTTCCCTCCCACAAAGGGTCGGTTGCCGCGCTCTGCTTTAACGTCAAGGGCCCCGATCTGTGCTTTCTGGACCAGCCGACCAGCCTGAGCGAAGAAGACCAGCGGCAGTACGCTCGGCTTGGCCTCCGGCCTGAGCCCTTCCCCAAAGTCCGGTATTACGCCCCGCTCAAGCCCGATGGCGTAAATCTCAATACCCTGCGCACTCACGAGGCGCTGGCCGCTAACACGGAGCCGCTGGTGTGGGGCCTGCGCGAAGTGCTCGACTATGCTGAAGTGGTCCTCAATCGAGATGACATCGACGCCAAGGCGGATGCCTTCATCGATTTCCTGGCCGAGCGGGTGGTCGGGAGGGAGTACCTCGACGAGATGCTGCGGAGAAAGCCCTTTCTGGTGCAGAGCTTCTCTGATTTGGAGGAGTTCTTCCGCAGCATTTTCGATTTTATGGAGGCATTGGGGAAAGGCTCCGAAGTCTGGAAAACCCACCACGTCGCCACCATCCGTAAGATCCGGAATCGGCTCAGCAACATCAGCACTCGCTCCAAGGGTCTCGTCACCGACGATGGCACGGCCAACGATCTTCCCTGGGGCCGCTTCGAAGACCGCAGCGTTCACGTCATCGACGTCGCTGGACTCGATCCGCTGGCGCAGGATCTCGTCTTTGCCCGGGTGGTGTCCAAGCTGCGGGAGCATCTCGAGCGCCGCGATCTGGGAGTGGATCACGTCGTGGTATTCGTGGATGAGCTCAATAAGTACGCACCGGCGGACGGACCGGATACCTACGTCCGCAAGATGCTGCTGGATCTCTCTGAGCGGGGTCGCTATCTCGGGCTGGTTCTCTTTTCGGCCCAGCAGTTTCGCTCTCAGGTCCAGCGGCGGGTGGTGGGGAATGCGGGTACCGCCATTTACGGCCGGATGGATCTCGACGAGCTGGCGACGGCCGGTTACGCGACTATCTCGCCGGCCACGAAGATCAAGCTTGCCACGATGCCCAAAGGCGAGCTGATGCTGCGCCATCCGCACTTCACCCAGCCGATCTTCGTCAAGTTCCCCCGGCCCGCCGTCCTCAACGGCCGGGAAGGGATCGAGCGATATCCTCCCGCAGCGGAGCTTCCCTTTGCCGACGCAGTCGCGCGCCAGCTGCGCCAGCTCGATCGCCGGGTCTCTGCGGAAGCGGTTCGCGCGCTCATCGATGGTCGCCGGGAGGACGACGTGCGCCGCGCTCTGGCCGCCACCCGCCGCGAGCGTCCCTCGGATGTCTCTGCCTTCTTCACTGCGTGTCTGGGCCGCCGGGTGCCGGCCGAGGTCGTCGCTCCCCGGCGGGGAATCCCTGCCCTGAAGCGCAACGGCGACGCCTACGGGAAATGATTCAGGCTCGTTATTCCTTCTCCTGTGCCGGGACCGCCCTCCGGCGCTGTAAAGGTCGCGAGAGCCAGCCGGTATCCTGGACCTGCTCCTCTTCGAACAGAAAACGCCATCCTGCCGCGATACCACTCCGCCCAAGGTAGCCGAGCAGACGGGTTTGGTCGCTTCGTTCGACTACCGGCAACCTTCCGATGTCGTGCCGAACCATCTTATCGACCGCCTCCTCCAGCAACTCGTCAGGATAGGTTACGACCAGGTTGGCGTTTCCCGCCTCCAGCACGCTCACTTCTCCGTCGACTTCGCGTTCGAGGGCCCGCACCAGGTCTCCCCGGGTGACAATGCCCACCAACGCGCCGGATTCATCCACCAAGGGCCAGGCGTAGCGCCGTCCCAGGACGGGGTCGTGCGCCGCCAGTCGCCGAAAGAGCAAGTCCACCTTCTGGTCGGCTTGAATGGTCGGCGCATTGCGCTCCATCACGTCACCCACTCGGACTCGGGTGAGTGGATTCACGATGTACTCCCGCATGACGTGATAGCCGCGCCGTGCAACCTTCTCGGTGAGGATCGACCGGCGCATGATCAGCACTGTGACGGCGTGCGCGGCGGCGCATGCGATGAGCAGCCCGGGCAGCACCCGGATGTCGTCGGTCAGTTCCAGCATGAAGGCGACTGCGGTAAGTGGAGACCGCATGGTGCCGCCCATCATCGCCGCCATACTGATCATGGCCCAGAGCCCGACATCGCCGACTGGAAGCCAATGGGCCTCCACTGCACCGAGCGAGCCGCCCATGATGAGGAGCGGTGCCAGTACGCCGCCTGAAGTTCCCGAGCCCAGCGCAATTGCCCAGATGAGCGCCTTCGTCAACATGAGACCGATCAGAAATCCGCCCACCAGATGTCCGGCGAGCAAGTCACCGATGGTGTCGTAGCCGACGCCCAGCGCGCGGGGGAACACCAGGCCGCCCAGCCCGACGAAGAGTCCCCCGATCACCGGCCACCACATGTAGTGAATGGGGAGTTTGGCAAAAGCATCCTCGGCGGTGTACACCAGCCAGGTGAGAACGCCGGAGCCGAAGCCGGCCAGGATGCCCACCCCGAGGGAGACGGTGAGTTCTGCCCCCGAAAGCGCTGGGTGAGCCTCGAGCGGGAAAATCGGACCTGGGCCCAGGAGCGGGACTCGCAGCGCCGCGGCGACCGCGGCGGCGGCTGCTACCGGAATGAAGCTCCGAGGCTTCCACTCGAAGAGCAGTAGTTCGACCGCAAGGAGCACTGCCGCGAGCGGCGTCGCAAAGATCGCCGCCATGCCTGCGGCGGCGCCTGCCACCAGCAAGGTCTTCCGTTCCGCCGCCGAGAGATGGAAGGCCTGGGCGAACAGTGAGCCGAGCGCACCGCCAGTCATAATGATCGGCCCTTCGGCACCGAACGGGCCGCCAGTGCCGATGGAAATCGCCGAGGATAGCGGCTTTAGCAAGGCCACCTTGGCGCTCATGCGACTGCGGCCGATCAGAATGGCTTCCATGGCTTCGGGGATGCCATGGCCTCGGATCTTCTCGGACCCATACCTGGCCATGAGCCCGATGATGAGGCCGCCTGCCATCGGAACCAAAACCGCTGCCAATCC
>DASYIX010000119.1:0-2768 GCA_035997125.1 Gemmatimonadales bacterium | reverse complement strand
GCGTGCTCCCGTCCTTGTACACATCGGTACTCAGATACTTGAGGCCCGAGTCGGCCATCAGCGTGACCACCGTGGCACCCGGCCCCAGTCGCTGGGCCACCCGAATGGCGGCGACCACGTTGGCTCCGGACGAGGTCCCCGCGAAGAGGGCCTCCTCCCGGGCGAGGCGCCTCGCCATGGCCTTCGCGTCGTCGGTCTTGACCGCCAGAATCTCGTCGGCCAGACTGGGCTCCCAGAGCGGGGGAGTATAGCCGATCCCGACACCCTCGATCTTGTGCGGCCCTGGCGGGCCTCCCGATAACACCGAGGACTCCGTGGGCTCGACGGCGCCAAACCTCATACTCGGTTTGTGTCGCTTCAGCACGGTGGCTACCCCGCGGGAGGAAGCCGCCGTCCCCACCGAGTGCACGAAGGCGTCGACCTTTCCCTCGGTCTGGTTCCAGATCTCCTCGCCGAGGGGCTGATAGCCCGCGATGCTGTCGTGGTTGTTGAGCTGGTCGATCCAGTAGGTGTGTGGCTCCCGGCTCAGCCGGCGGGCCTGCTCGATCATGTCCAGAATCAGCTTCTTGGTCGTGCGGCCTCCCTCGCTGGGGACGAGGATCAGCTCCGCCCCCAGGGCGGCCATGTGATCCAGCTTCTCCCGGCTGAACGCATCCGAGCTGACGATCCGGATTCGATAACCTTTGACCGCGCAGACCAGCGCGAGCGACGTCCCGGTGCTGCCGCCGGTGTACTCCACCACGGTGTCGTCAGGCTGGAGCCGCCCGTCCGCCTCCGCCCGCGAAATGACGGCTTCCGCCATCCGGTCCTTCATGCTGCCGGTGGGGTTCTCCCACTCCAGCTTCACAAAGATGTCGGCGCAGCCGGGTGGCACGACTTTCCGCAGTTGAACCAACGAGGTGTCTCCGATCGCGTCGAGAATGTCCATCGCTGTCTCCTCGAGAGTCAGCCAGGCGGTAGGAGAATCACCTTGCCCTGCGTCTGGCGTCGCTCCAGCCGGCGGTGGGCATCGGCGGCTTCGGCTAGCGGAAAGGTCTGGTCCAGCGTCACTCGGAGCTTCCCCTCCAGAACCCAGCGCTGCAGCTCGCGCCGAGCTGGAGCCCAACGTTCCGGGGGGTCGGTGGCCAACCAGAAACTGCTGACCTTGAGGCTTCGGCCGTACAGTTCATCGGGGTGAATTGGGAGGGGCGAGCCACTGGCCTCCCCGAAGAATACGAGATGGCCGTACGGAGCCAGGGCCGCGAGGCTGTCCGCCTGAGTCGCACGGCCCACGGAATCGAAGACCGCGTCCATTCCGTGTCCGCCGGTGGCAGCGCGGAGGCGCTCCGGGAGCGTGGCGCCATAGGGTAGGGGGAGGGCGCCGAGCTCCTCGATGAACGCCAGTTTCGCGGGGGAGGACGCAGTCCCGAAGACCCGGACCCCGCGGTTCCGCAACAGCTGAATGAGGAGGGCTCCGACACCACCCGCAGCAGCGTGAACCAACGCGGTCTGGCCGGGAGCGAGCGACGTGGCGGTATGGCTGAGGCCGTATGCCGTGAGGCCTTGGCTCGGGAGCGCCGCGGCGATCGGGAATTCGAGGCCGTCAACCAGGGTGAAGAGAGCCACCATTGGAGCGCAGGCGTACTCGGCGTAGGTGCCGCTGGTGCGAGGCGCCCAGAACGCGACCCGTCGGCCGAGCCACTCGGATTCAACGCCGGGCCCAACGCCTTCTACGACGCCTGCGCCCTCATTGCCCGGAATCCAGGGGAGCTGGGGAGGATCGTAGACGCCGCGGCGCCGCTCGGTATCGGAGAAGTTGACGCCAGTGGCGTGAAGCCGGACGAGCACCTCGCCGGGCTGAGGCCGCGGCGTGTCGGTGGAGCCGAGGGCGAGCACTTCCGGGCCGCCCAGTGCCTGGACGAGGATGGCACGCATCTCAGGAACATCAACCCCGGACGAACTTGAGGTGGGTGACATCAGGCGCGGCTACTGTGCGCACCAGCCGGAGATCGCCCAAGTCGCTGATGCCTTCGAACAATCGCTCGCCGCCGCCGAGCAACATCGGGACCAGGTGAATCTCCATTTCGTCCACCAGGCCAGCCCGGAGATATTGCTGAGCTGCGTGCGCCCCGCCCGCGAGCGACACATCCTTACCCCGGGCCGCGCGCCGCGCCTGGTCCAGCGCCGACCCGATCCCGTCGGTGACGAAGGTGAAGGTGTTGCCGCCCTCGAGCGTGAGCGCAGGCCGCGGGTGGTGAGTCAGTACGAATACGGGATGGTGATACGGCGGATTGTCGCCCCACCAGCCGGTCCACGGCTTATTGGTGTCCCACGGACCCGGGTGGCCGCCGAACATGTTGCGGCCCATGATGGTGGAGCCGAGGTTGGCAAACGACTCCTCGATCACTCGGGTGCTTTCGTTTACCGCTCCGCCCTCGAGGCCGTGCATTGCCCGCCAGACGGCGAGAGGAAACACCCAGTCGTGCAGCCGATGCCCGCCGATGCCGACGGGATTGTCGGTGCTCTGCTCTGGTCCCGCGGTATAGCCGTCGAGGGACATTGCGATTTGGAAGCGCAGCTTGGCCACGATAGACTCAGGCCGGCTGGTCGGCACCGACGTGGAGCGCCTGGTCCGCGGCCGCCACGGCGCGGTCGATGTCATCCCCAGTGGTGCGCCAGCTGGAGACCGACACCCGCATGCAGCGCTTGCCCCGCCAGGTAGTGCCGGTAAAGAACGCCTCTCCAGTGGCGTTGATGGCCGCCATGACCTCGTCGGTCCTGCGATCGTG
>DASYIX010000118.1:0-62957 GCA_035997125.1 Gemmatimonadales bacterium | reverse complement strand
CCTAGCCGACCACGAAATTTAGCAACCGGTTCGGCACATACACCACCTTCCGCACCTCCTTTCCCTCCGTAAACCTCCGCACCGCCGCATCCTCCTGCGCCGCGGCCACCGCCGCCCCCTGCTCCGCGCCGCGCGGCACGGTGACCTTCGACCGGGTCTTCCCGTTCACCTGCACCGCGATCTCAACCGAGGCTTCGACCGTGAGCCGCTCATCCCAGCTGGGCCATGCCGCGCGGAAGATCGAGCCGTCGTGGCCGAGCCGCTCCCAGTTCTCTTCGGCGAAGTGGGGCGCGAACGGCGCCAGCATGAGGATCAGCTCCTCGATGAGCTGCTGATTCCAGCTGTTCTCCGCCCGCAAGGTGTTCACCAGCTCCATGAGGGCCGCGATGGAGGTGTTGTACCGCAGCTCCTCCAGTCCGTCGGTGACCTTCTTCACCGTTTGATGCCGCTTGATCTCGACGGCATGACTCAACGGTGAGCTCCGCTGCTCGCTGACGGCTTCGCCGACCAGAGTCCAGACCTTGTCGAGAAAGCGCCGGGGCCCGCTGATCCCCTCGTCTCGGAAGTCGCCCCCCTCCTGGAACGGGCCCAGGAACATCAGATACATGCGAAAGGTGTCCGCGCCCCAGCGGGCGATGTACTCGTCCGGCACGACGACGTTGCCGTGGGTCTTCGACATCTTGGACCCGTCCTTCACGATGTGCCCGTGGGCCCGGAACTTCCGGAACGGCTCGTCGAAATGGAGGTAGCCGAGCTCCTGGAGCACCATGGTGATGAACCGGGAGTACAGCAGGTGTAACACGGCGTGCTCGTTCCCCCCGATGTAGGAGGTGACCGGCAGCCACTTCCTGGTGCGCGTAGGATCGAAGGGGCGGTCGTCGAACTCGGTACTCGGGTACCGCAGGAAGTACCACGACGAATCGAGGAAGGTGTCGCTCACGTCGGTTTCCCGCCGGCCGCGCTTGCCGCAGACGGGACAAGGCACGTAATACCACTCCTCGTGCCGGGCCAGCGGCGATATTCCGCTATTGTCGGGCTGGAAGTCCTCGATCAGGGGCAGCAGGACCGGCAGGTCCTTTTCGGGCACCGGGACCGGGCCGTGGTCCTCGCAATAGATGACGGGAATCGGCGGGCCCCAGTAGCGCTGGCGGGAGATGGTCCAGTCGTGCAGCCGGAAGTGGACCTGACTGCGCCCGGCGCCACGGCTCTCCAGCCAGCGGGTGACCGCCTGCTTGGCCTCGGGTACGGGCATGCCGTCGAACTGGCCGGAGTTGACCAGAACGCCGTTGACGTTGTCCACGAATGCTGCTTCAAGTGGAGCTTCGGCTCCTTTTGGAGCTTCGGCCCCTTCCCCCTCGCTACGCTCGGGGTCAGGGTGACTCGTGGGAGCGACGACGCGGACGATGGGCAGGCCGTAGCGGCGGGCGAACTCGAAGTCACGCTCGTCGTGTCCCGGCACCGCCATGATGGCACCGGTGCCGTACTCCATCAGCACGTAATCGGCCACCCAGACCGGGATGGACTTCCCGGTGGCCGGGTTCTGGACGTAACTGCCGGTGAAGACGCCGGTCTTCTCCCGCTCGCCCACCTTGCGGGACACCAGGTCCTTGGCCGCCACCATGCGGCAGTAGGCGTCCACCTCCACCTTGCGGTCGGGAGTGGTCAGCGCGCGTACCTGCGGGTGCTCGGGGGCGAGGACCATGAAGGTCGCGCCGAATACGGTGTCCGGCCGCGTCGTGTACACTTTGATCTCTGCACCACTGGGTTTCGGCCCCTTCGCTGCGCTCAGGGTGACATCTGCCGCCCCGCCGCCCCGCTGCCCATCCGCCCGGAGGGCACCCGCCCCGCTAAACACAATCTCAGCGCCTTCCGACCGCCCCAGCCAGTTCCGCTGCGCCAGGGTGGTGCTCTCCGACCAGTCCATCTTCGACTTGTCGTCCAGGTCGGCCAGCAGCCGGTCGGCGTACTCGGTGATTCGAAAGAACCACTGCTCCAGGGTACGCTGCTCGACCACCGTGCCGCACCGCTCGCACCGACCGTCGATCACCTGCTCGTTGGCCAGCACCGTCTGATCCCTGGGACACCAATTGACCGCGGCGGCCTTCTTGTACGCCTTGCCCGCCTTCAGCAACTGCAGGAAGAGCCACTGGGTCCACTTGTAGTAGGCCGGATCGGTGGTGGACAGCTCGTGACGCCAATCGAACATCCCCCCGATGCTTTTGAGCTGGCGGCGGAAGTTGACGATGTTCCGGGGGATCAGCTCGGCCGGGTTGATACCCAGCTTGATCGCATAGTTCTCGCTGTGGATGCCGAACGCGTCGAACCCGATCGGCTCGAACACGTCAAACCCCTGCAGCCGCTTGAAGCGGCCATAGGCGTCGGCCCCGGTGAAGGCAAACATGTTCCCCACGTGCAGCCCTTCGGCCGAGGGATAGGGGAACATCATCAGGTTGTAGAAGGGCCGGGGCGCGCTATCCAGGTCGGGCTCATTCGTCCCCCGCTCCGCCCAGCGGGCCTGCCATTTGGCCTCGACCGCGTCGGGCTGGTAGGGCAGCTCGTGGGTCGGTGCGGGATTCTGCTTCACTGGAGACTTGCTCGGGTTCATACCGCGGTCCGGTTCGCGGCCGGCCGGGCACGCGATCTGAGAGAAATACCCATTCTGAAGAACCGTAAATCTATTGCCACTGCGGTGTTAGTGCCACCGGAGAGGGGGACTTGTTGCTCCGTCCGCCGGTCCGCCCGTCCGCCCGCCCACCGGGCCCCCCTCTTGCTGATAGATGCAGGTCTCGGTGCCCCCCAATTCCCGGCGCGGCGTCCCATGGCTTCAAATCGCAACAGCTTCATCTTCCGGCTGCACCTGGTTGGCCTGACCGCGGCAGTCATCATGACGGCGGCTGCCGCCGGCATCATCGTGCTCGCCTGCCCCATGCCTCAGTCTCTGGATCCAACGCACCCGGTCCTCTGGGGCCCTCCCCTCCTCCTCGGTCTGGGCATCGTCGTCGAGCAGGTGCTGATGCGGCTGCTCCTCGGCCAGGTGTTGAAGCCGACCGGGAAGGTGGCGGCAGTTGCCTCCCGGGTCTCATTGGGCGATCTGACCACGCCGGACTGGGCCAATCGCGAGGGGCTCGATAGCCTCTCTACCTCAATCGTGGGGATGGTGAAGCGACTGCAGGAGCTCGTGGGCACCATCCGGCATCACTCGCATGATGCCGCGTCGATGGCGCAGGAGATCGCCGCGTCGACCCAACAGATGACCGCCTCGACCCAGGAAGTCGCCAGCACCACCGGCGACCTCACCGAACGAGCCAATCAGCAGGCCCTGGTGGTCCGGGCCGCCGCGGAGGATGCCGGCAAGATTCTCGAGATCGCGCACGAGCTGGCCGCCGGCGCCACCCAGGCGGCGGAACGCAATGCGGCGCTGGCCCGGCTGGCACGCTCGCATCGCGAGCGGCTGGACGAAAGCACCGCGGAGCTGGCCCGGCTGGCCGAGGAGATCGAGCGAGGCGCGACGGAAGCGGAGGCGCTAGCCACCGCCTCGGGGCACATCGAGAAGTTCATCACTCAGGCCAAGGTCATCGCCAAACAAACCCACATGCTTGCCCTCAACGCCTCGATCGAGGCGGCCCGCGCCGGTGACGAAGGGCGCGGATTCAGCGTGGTCGCCGAGGAAGTCAGGAAGCTGGCCAGCCAAGCCGCCAAGGCGGCGACATCCACCAGCGACTCGGTGCAGAGCATCGTGGCCCAGGTCCAGGCGGCACGGGAGCGGCTGATCCGGCTGGGAAAGGGAGGCACCGCAGCACGGGAGGCGGCCCATGCAGCCGCGGTAGGGCTGATGAACGTCGCCGCAGATGCCGAAGCCAACGACCAGTGGACCCGGCGGATCTCCAATTCAGCGGGAGAAGTGCGCGGGCTGATCGAGGGAATTGCCGGACGGATGAAAGAGGTCTCCGTCGGCACGGAAGACTACGCCGCGGCAGCCCAGCAGATCGCCTCCGCCGCCGAACAGCTCAATGCCTCCACCGAAGAAATCTCCGCCTCGGCCGGGCACCTGGCCCAGGCGGCGGAAAAGCTGACCGGAGCGGTAGGCGGCTTCAAGCTGGCGTGAGTGGAACGGCGCCGTAGGTTACGACCTCCCCTCTCAGGGAGGACTCGTGTCCCGCAGCCGGCTCCTGGTGGCGCTCGTCGTCGCCGCAATCTCGATCCTCGGATACTTCGGCAGCAGCGTCTTCAATCCGGTCACCCAGGAAAAGCAGCACGTCGCCGGCATCACGCCGGAGCAGGAAGTCGCGCTCGGCTTGCAGGCGGCGCCCGAGATGGCGCAGCAGTATGGCGGCGAGGATCCCGATCCCCAGCTGCAGGCGAGAGTCAAACAGGTCGGAGAGCGCCTGCTGGCCAAGAGCGCCGCCTCGCAGACTCCCTACCAGTTCCAGTTTCACGTCCTGAACGACCCCGAGACCATCAACGCCTTTGCCCTGCCCGGCGGACAGGTGTTCATCACCGAGGGTCTGCTGCGCCGGCTCAAGACCGACGGACAGCTGGCCGGCGTACTCGGTCATGAGATGGGGCATGTGGTGGCCCGGCACGGTGCCGAGCACATCGCCAAGCAGCAGCTCACCCAGGGCCTCACCGGGGCCGCGGTTCTGGCGACCTACGACCCGAACAATCCTTCCAGCCGGAACTCGGCAGCCGTGGCGGCAATGATCGGCCAGCTGGTCAGCATGCGTTTTGGCCGGCAAGACGAGCTGGAGGCCGACCGCCTGGGCGTTCGACTTGGCAGCGAGGCCGGCTACGACCCGCGCTCGATGATCGCCCTGATGAAGATCCTGGAGGAGAGCTCGCAAGGAAACCGCCCGCCGGAGTTCTTCAGCACCCACCCCAATCCGGAGAACCGGATCCAGCGGATCGAAGCCGCCATTCGAGAACTCTATCCCAACGGAGTCCCCTCGGGGCTAGAGGCCTGAGCAGTACTGCGGGCTGCCCAGATGGGCGGGGGGTGAGGGACGGAACCCCCTCCGCGCGCGTTCGCACTTGCTACGCTGGTGCGGCCGGCATCGGGGTCCTGCCGCAAGTGCTGACACGCGCTCCGGGCGTCCCGTCCCTCATGGTTGCAGGTGCTTCCCATTGGTCGGGGTCGCCAGGTTGAAGTAAGTTCTCAGCGATGGAGCTGCTGCGAAACGCCGAGCTGTACGACCCCGAGCCCAGAGGCCGGGCTCACCTGCTGATTGCAGGCCAGTCGATTGCCTGGATCGGGGCCGAGGTACCGGCTCTGCCCAGGACGCTGGGGGTAAATGAGCGGGACCTGGAAGGCCGGCGAGTGATACCCGGGCTCATTGATGGTCACGTCCATCTCACCGGGGGCGGCGGCGAGGCCGGGCCGGAGACGCGGGTTCCCCCCGTCGTGCTCAGCCGGCTGACGGTTGGTGGGGTCACCACCGCGGTAGGAGTCCTCGGCACTGACGACACGGTGCGTTCCCCAGGGGAGCTGGTCACCAGCGCGCGAGGCCTCATCGCCGAGGGACTGAGCGCCTTCTGCTACACCGGAGGCTACCACGTACCTCCGGTGACGGTAACCGGCAGCGTGCGGCAGGACATCGTGCTCATCGATCTCATCCTGGGAGTCGGCGAGCTCGCGATCAGCGATCACCGCTCCAGCCAGCCCACCCTGGATGAGCTGCTCCGGATCGCCGCCGACGCTCACGTGGCCGGACTGATGAGTGGCAAGGCCGGGATCGTGCACCTGCATGTCGGAGACGGAGGCCGGGGGCTGGAGCTGGTGCGCCAGGCACTGGAACAGAGCGAGCTCCCTCCCCGGGTGTTCAACCCGACGCACGTTAATCGCCGGAAGGAGCTGTTCCAGGAGGCCATGGCGCTGGCGAAACGGGGATGCACGGTCGACATCACCGCCTTTCCGATGGAGGAGGGCGACGATGGGTGGTCCGCTGCCGAAGGGTTGACCCGCTATCTCGAAGCCGGACTTCCGGCCGACCGGGTCACCGTGAGCTCGGACGGCGGGGGCTGCCTGCCGGTATTCGATCCCGAGGGAAGAGTCACCGCGATGGACGTTGGCAGCCCATCGGCGATGGCCGGGACGCTGAAGGAGCTGCTCGGGTGCGGCCAGCCGCTCGAACGGGTGCTGCCTGCGTTCACCGCTAATCCGGCGCGGCTGCTCCGGCTAGACAAGGGCAGCCTCATCCCGGGCGCGGATGCCGATCTCGTGGTGCTCGACGAGGAGGGGAATGTGGAGGATGTCATGGCTCGCGGGCGCTGGCACGTCCTGGGAGGCCAGCCCGCGGTTCGGGGCACATTCGAGGGGAGCGAGTAAGCGGTTGGAGAAAGAGCGAGGATACATCATTCCGGTGGGTGGCGCCGAAGACAAGATGGGCGACATCGCCATCCTGCGGAGATTCGCGGCGTTGTGTGGGACGAGCTGCAGGATCGCGATCATCCCGACCGCCTCGATGCAGAGCGAGACCGGAAGCCGCTACGAGGACCTGTTTCACAGCCTCGGCGTCAAGGAAGCGAAAGCGCTTCCCATCGTGAGCCGGGCCGACGGCGAGCATCCCGAATGGCTGGAGGTGCTGGACCAGGTGGAGGGCGTCTTCCTGGCCGGCGGCAACCAGCTGCGGCTCAGCACCACGATCGGCGGCACCGAGGTGGCCAGGGCTCTGCGGCGCCGCAACCGGGAAGGGATGCACGTGGCTGGAACCTCCGCGGGCGCGGCATTCCTCTGCGAGCACATGATCGCCTTCGGCAAGGAAGGGGCATCGCCCCGGGCCAAGATTGTGACTCTCGCTCCGGGGCTGGGGCTGACGAACCGGGTCATCATCGACCAGCACTTCCGGCAGCGGGACCGCCTGGGCCGGCTGCTCACCGCGTTGGCTTACAACCCGTTTGCCATCGGGATCGGGCTGGACGAGAACACCGCGGCGTTCATCGGTCCGGACGATTGCCTCGAGGTGGTCGGAGGCGGTGCCTTGACCATCGTGGATCCCTCCGGGCTGGAGTTCTCTTCCATGGCCCGGGTGCGGAAGAACGACGCGGTGTGTCTGATCGGGCTCAAGTTGCACATCCTCGATCAGGGCTCGACCTTCAACCTGAATACCCGGGTAGCGGCGCCGGCGCAGGTGATTGCACAGCGAGTGTAGGCAGCGGGGCAGTGGGGCAAACAGCATTGCGGATTCCCGAGAAAGTAAATGCAGATACTTGACAGCGCGGTTTTCGTCGGCCCCAGTCTCTTCGCCCACTTCCCGGTCATCCGGCTCGACATCGACCTCGGCCCGCTGGAGGAGTGGCCCTCGGGCAAGCTGGGTCCCCGCTTTACCGACGCGCTGGTTGCCGCGCTGCCGGGACTGAAGGACCACACCTGCTCCTACGGCAAGCCGGGTGGCTTCGTCCGCCGGCTGACCGAGGGCGAGGGCACCTGGATGGGTCACATCCTGGAGCACGTGGCCATCGAGCTCCAGAACGTGGCCGGCGAGACCGTCACCTTCGGCAAGACCCGCTCTCATGGCCCGGTGGGTCACTACTACGTGATCTACCAGTACGAGCAGGAGGACGTCGGGGTCGAGGCGGGCCGGCTCGGCCTCACCCTGCTGCACTCGCTGCTTCCCCCCGAGCTGCGGCCCCCGGGTGCGGTTCCCCAGGGGTTCGATTTTGCGGCTGAGCGGGACGAGTTCATCCGCTTTGCGCAGCGGAGGGCGCTGGGTCCCAGCACCATGGCACTGGTACGGGCGGCGGAGGAGCGGCGCATCCCCTGGATCCGGCTCAATGACCAGAGCCTGATTCAATTCGGCCACGGCCGCTATCAGCAGCGGATCCAGGCCACCGTCACCGGCCGGACCTCCCACATCGCCGTGGAGCTGGCCTCCGACAAGGAAGAGACCAACCGGATCCTGGGGAATCTCGGGCTTCCGGTCCCCCAGCAGCGACTGGTGCAGAACCCCGATGATGCGGCTGCGGCCGCCGAGCGGATTGGGTTTCCGGTAGTGGTCAAGCCGTACAACGCAAACCATGGCCGGGGCATTTCGATCCATCTCACCACCGCGGAGCAGGTGCGGACGGCATTCGAAGTGGCCCGGGAGCACAGCCGCAGCGTCATTGTCGAGAGCTTCATCAGCGGCGAGGACCACCGCATGCTGGTGATCAACGGCGAGCTGGTGGCCGTTGCCAAGCGGATCCCCGGTCACGTGGTGGGAGACGGGATCCACACCATCGAGCAGTTGGTAGACGAAGTGAATCAAGACCCGCGGCGCGGGGTCGGCCACGAGAAGGCGCTCACCCGGCTCTTGTTCGACCACCAGGCGGAGACCCTGCTGGCCGACAAGGGGTACACCCGAGAGACGGTTCCGACCAGCGGCGAGCGAGTCTTCCTCCGCTCCACCGGGAACCTCTCGACCGGCGGCACCGCCACCGATATGACCGACCAGGTCCACCCCGACAATGTGGAGATGGCGGTGCGGGCGGTGAAGGCGATCGGGCTGGATGTCGGCGGGGTCGATTTTCTCACTGGAGACATCACCGAATCGTACAAGGAGGCCGGCGGGGGCATCTGTGAGGTGAATGCGGCCCCAGGCTTCCGAATGCACATGGCTCCGAGTGAGGGGCGCCCCCGGGACGTGGGTGGCAGGGTGATGGATATGCTCTTTCCACCGGGCACGCCGAGCCGGATCCCCATCGCTGCGATCACCGGCACCAATGGAAAGACCACCACCGCCCGAATGCTGGCCCATCTTCAGAAGCTCGCCGGGCATCACGTCGGGCTGACCTCGACCGATGGCGTCTACATCGACGGGCAGCGCACGGTGGCAGGTGATATGACCGGCCCGGTGGCCACCCGGATGGTCCTGAGCGACCCATCGGTGGACGTGGCCGTGCTGGAGGTGGCTCGGGGTGGGCTGCTGCGGGCCGGCATGGGTGTGAGGCACTGCGACGTCGGGGCGGTGCTCAATGTGAAGGCCGATCACCTGGGGCTCAGAGGCATCGGCACGCTCGACCAGCTGGCCGAAGTAAAACGGATCGTGGTCGAGGTGGCCCGGGACACCGCCATCCTCAACGCCGACGATCCGCTCTGCCTCAAGATGGCCGACTACGCGGAGGCCACGCACTTGTGCTACGTGACCATGAACCCGACCCACGAGCTGGTGGGCGAGCATATCCAGGCTGGAGGGCGCGGGGTGGTGCTGGAATCAGGTATCAAAGGCCAGATGATCACCTTATATGATCATGGGGCTCACATCCCGCTGGTCTGGACCCACTTGATTCCGGCCACGCTGGAGGGCCGGGCGCTGCACAACGTGCAGAACGCGATGTTCGCGGCGGCAATGGCGTTCAGCATGGGGCTCAAGCTGGAGGACATTCGCCACGGGCTCCGCACCTTCGATACCACGTTCTTCCAGGCCCCTGGCCGGATGAACATCTACGACGAGCATCCGTTCAAGGTGATTCTGGACTACGGTCATAATCCGGCGGCGGTTGAAGCGATGTGCCAGCTGGTGGAACGGCTCGACGTCACGGGAAGACGGCTCTTAGTCATTGCGGTGCCAGGAGACCGACGGGACGAGGACATCGTCGAGATCGGCCGGATCGCGGCAGGACGCTTCGAGCGCTACATCTGCCGGAGGGACGACCAGCTCCGGGGACGGCGCCCCGATGAGGTGCCCCAGCTCCTGCGGCAGGCCCTGATGGACAATGGGGTCCCTGCCGACCAGATCGAGGTGATCCCCGACGAGCAGACTGCCGTGGACGCAGCGCTGCGGGAGGCGGAGGCCGGGGATCTTCTGCTCATCTTTGCCGACGCGATCACCCGGAGCTGGAAGCAGGTGATCCAGTTCCGGCCCGATGCCGCGCCGCGGCAGGCCGGGCGGCCGCGCAGCTCCCGGCCGGAACCCATGCCGTCCCTGGTGGCACCTCTGCTGGAAGACCGGCGGCGCGAGTTCGTCCGTGATTCCCGGGGCGTGCGACTGGCGCGAGAGGAGCAAGAGGATTGACCAGCGTACACCCCATGAACATTCTCGACTCTCGCCGGCTGACCGGACCGGGGCTCTTATTGGACGGGCCCGGAGCGGTCCTCGACATTCAGCTGGAGGAGGCCGAGCGCGATCCGGCCGTCTCCGCCTGGACCAAAGCGGCGAGTCGCTTGCTTCAGGCCGTCGGCTGGGAAAACGAGAGGCTGATCAGCCGGACATTCCCGGGCGGGGTGAGCCTGGCGGTGGCTGCGCCTCTCGATGGGCTGTACGCTGCAACGGAGCTCAACGAACGCGCCTGGGCCGCGGCTACCGCCGAGCTCGAGGGCCGGCGGGCACCCGATTTCAGGGCGGATGTCGCCAGCTTGCTGAACGAGATGGCGAACGAGAGAAACCCGGATCTGGTCGCCATCTCCCTGGCAGCGCGAGCGCGAGGGGTGACCTTTCTCAGCGGTGAAGACCTGGTATCGGTGGGCACCGGCTCCGGTGCAGTGGTCTGGCCGGCCGACGCGCTACCCGAGCTGGGAGAAATAGACTGGACCGGGGTTCACGATATCCCCACCGTCCTGGTCACTGGCTCCAACGGAAAGACCACGGTGGTTCGGCTGCTGGGCGCCATGGTTGCCGCCGCCGGGAGGGTTCCCGGCATCACCTCCACCGACGGCGTTACCGTCGGGCCTACCCTGCTGGAGGGGGGCGATTTCTCGGGGCCAAGCGGCGCCCGGATGGTGCTGCGCCGACGCGAGGTGGAGACCGCGATTCTGGAGACGGCACGAGGGGGAATTCTGCGGCGCGGGCTACCGGTCGAGCGGGCCGACGTGGCCGTGGTCACCAATGTCTCCGACGACCACCTGGGTGAATTCGGCGTCGTGAGTCTTCCCGACCTGGCAACCACCAAGCTGCTAGTGGCTCGGCCACTGGGAAGCACGGGGACGCTGGTGCTCAATGCCGACGACCCGCTGCTGGCAGAGCGGGGTCACAGCATCGCCGCCCGGATCAACTGGTTCACCCTGGACCCCTCATCGGAGCTCGTCGCCCGGCACCTGAAGAGGGGGGGCACTGCGGTGGTGGCAGACGGGGGAAGGATCGTGTTGGCACAAGGCGAGCGGCGGGCCACCCTGTTGGAAATAGCCGAGATCCCCATCACCTTCGCGGGATCGGCGCGGCACAACGTCGCCAATGTCCTGGCCGCCGTAGCCGCGGCCGCGGCCCTGGGAATTGGGGTTCCCGAGATGACTGCGGCGCTGCGCCGTTTCGGTCAACAGCTGGAAGACAACCCCGGCAGAGCCAATCTCATCGAGCTAGGCGGGGTTCGGGTCCTGCTCGACTTTGCGCACAACCCGCATGGCATGGCAGCATTGGTTTCGGTGGCGAAGACCATTCCGGCCCAGCGCCGATTGCTTCTGGTCGGCCAGGCGGGAGACCGGAGCGACGACGCGATTCGCGAGCTGGCTCGAGCTGCCTGGACGCTCCGGCCGGACCATGTCGTGGTGAAGGAAATGGAGACGTACCTCCGGGGCCGCGAGCTGGGCGAGGTCCCCGCCCTGCTGGCCGACGAGTTCTCCCGGCTCGGCGTCCCGGAAGAGGCGATATCCTGGGCCGGACCGGAGATCGCCGGCGTGCGCCGGGCGCTGGAGTGGGCTCGGCCGGACGATCTGCTGGTGCTCGCAGTGCACGAGGACCGACCCGCGGTCCTCGACCTGCTGGACCGCCTGGCGGCAATGAAATGGCGGGCGGGGGAGCCGATCCCAGGATGACAACCTTACTACAGCACTAACTGGGAGTCTTAGCGAACGACGGAGATGACCAGGGTGGCCAGAGCAAGGATCACTGCGGCCGCCACCAAAGAGATGAGGATTCGTTCTTTGCGGCGCCCGGCGGACGAGAGCGACGCTCTCAAGTGCTCGTGGCGCTGCTCCAGGGTCTCGAACCGTTCGGCCAACAATCCCAGCTCACCTCGCAGCTCCTCCTGCGCTTCCAATAGTCGATCCATGCCGCCGGGCACAACGCCGTTCGGGATATCGAACAGCGACTGCGACATGACCCCCTCGGCTGCAACGACCTCACCCATGCCTTGAATGAAGTGCCGCTGATGAATCCGCTTGTCGGAGTCGGGGCCGGGCTCGACGGTGGCGATCTGGGCGGCCTTCAGCACCGCATTCTTGATGTCGCCCCCGCTCCGGACATAGGTCTCGGCTAAGGCACCGAAATCAACGTCGTCCGCCAGCGGGGTCTTCCGGGAATGCAGCTGTACCCGCCAGATCCGCTCCCGCTCCTCGACGTTGGGCATCTCGAAGAGAATGTGGGTTCGAATCCGCCGCTCGAAGGCGGGGTCGATATTGGCCGCGAGGTTGGTGGCGAAGATGACCACGCCGGGGAAACTCTCCAGCTCGTGCAGCAGCACGTTGACGATCGCGTTGGCTTCGCGCTCATACGCCGCGCTCATGGAGGTGAAGCGCCGGCCGGCTATGGCATCCGCTTCGTCGAAGAACAACACCGCGTCCTGGCGGGCAGCGGAGCGGAACACGGCGGCAACATGCTTGGAGGTCTGGCCCACCCAGCGCGACTCGAGCTCGGCATACCGCACCACGAGCAGCTTCTTGTCGAGGGCGTAGGCCAGGGCCTCGGCACAGATGGTCTTGCCGGTGCCCGGGGGACCGGCAAAGTGGAAGGCCAGGCCCAGACCGGTGGAGTGGCGCTCGGCTAGCCCCCACTGGTGGAAGATCAGGTCATGCTTGCGCACCAGGGCGAGCGCGTGGTTGAGCGCGCGCAGCGTGGTGGCGGGGAGCACGACGTCGTCGAACGAGCGCCGGGGCTCGATCGCTTCGACGAGCTCTCGGCCAGGGGAGACGGCCCCAAAGAGAAGGTCGCGTATGGAATCGGCCACCCTTGGATTATAGACCTATTCCCGCGCTTCGGGGTGGCGCCGCTCCGAGTCCGTCTTCCGGGCGCCGACCACCCGGTCCCAGGCATCCCGGACGGCATCTTTGATCTCCTCCCAGAGCGGGGGGCTCGAGCCCCGGTGCTGGTAGCTCTCCCAGCCTTGCCGCAGGTCGGGTTCAGCTTGATCCCAGTTCCTTCCCATGTGGTGCTGGGCCGAATCGAAACCGTAGCGGAACGCTGGGCGGAAACGATCGTAATAGTCTGGCCCTAGTGCGTAGGGTCGGCCGGTAAAGTTCTCGTACCAGTAGTTGTCCTCAGTTTCCCAGGCGGCCTGCCAGGCCGGGTCTAGCGGGAGCGAGTCACTCTCCGAGTCTTTTCTCTTGGACACCAGCCACCTCCCATGAAAGAACGGCGGTCATTGTTCGGGTCGGGAAATCCAGCTTATTCTAAAAGCCTGATACTGAATTTCGGGTGATTGTGGTCACCTTCGGCCACCGGGAGTCTCCGTTGAAGACCGCGCCTCCGCTCTGGATGCTTCGCACCGCGTTCCGCACCGTCGGCTCAGTGGCTCCGAGCGTGGCGGCCCGGTGGGCAGAAACCATCTTCTGCAGCCCTCCGCGGCATGAGGCGCGGCCCGGGGAAGAGGCTTTTCTGGCCACCGGCAGGCGGCTCACGGTGCGAAGTCAGGAGCAGGACCTCGCGGTGTGGGCCTGGGGCCAAGGTCCGGTGGTCATCCTGGCCCACGGATGGGGAGGGAGGGCCGGACGGCTTACCGCCCTGGCCGGCGGCCTGATGCAGAACGGCTTCCGGGTAGTGCTGTTCGATGCGCCGGCCCACGGGGCATCCATGGGGCGCCTGGCTTCCCTCCCCCAATTTTCCCGCGCGCTCCGAGATGTCGGTGATGCGCTGGGCCCAGTCCACGGACTAATCGGACATTCCCTGGGCGGAGCAGCGGTCTCCCTGGCCATGCGTGACGGTTTGGCGGCTCGCCGCGCGGTACTGATTGCGTCACCCGCGGATGTATTTCTATTCACGCACGCCTTCGCCGAGCATCTGCGCCTTCCGCCGCGGGTTCGCCGCGTCATGCGGGAAAATCTGGAAAGCCGGCTGCAGATCCGCTGGGAAGAGCTGCACGTACCCACCCTCGCCCGGAGCATGACCAGTCCCGCGCTCATCGTGCACGACATGGATGACCCCGATGTCCCTTATGGGCACGGAGAGGAGATTGCGCGTGCCTGGCCCGCCGCCGAGCTGGTTACCACTAAAGGTCTGGGTCATCGCAGCATACTGCGCGATCCGGAGGTAGTGCGCCGGACGATTGATTTTCTCCGGGTAGGATTAGACGCGTGATTGTGATGGACCGGGAGAACCTGTGGGCTAAAGGCTGGTCTCACGTTTTGTCGACTACGAACGACGTGGCCGAGCTGCGCGACTTCTGCCGGCTGGTGGGCGCGCCGGCCTCGGCGCTGCATCTGGGAAACCGGCGCTGGCCCCATCTCGATCTGAAGCTGGAGGCTCGCGATCGGGCGCTCGCGCGTCCGGGAGTTCGGGTTTTCGAGCGGACATCGGAGATGCTTCGCTTCCTCAAGGCCTTGCCGGCCGACCTCCCATTTCCCTGACAGCAGCAATCGGGTACAATCGATCATGTGATGTACGCTACAAACTGAGGAGCCGGCAAAGTGCATTCTTGTCGCTAACTCACTCTTGATGATCCCGGCCAAGATGACCCAATACTCCCGACGTCAGTTCCTCCGTGTCTCCGCAGCCGGCCTTGCGCCCGGGACCGCACTGGGGTCCCTCCTCGGACTTGGCGCGAGCCTCGCTCCGGCCACTGCCAGGGCCCAGCAGCTCCGCATCAAGGACGCGAAAGCCACCCCTAGCGTCTGCCCTTACTGCTCCGTCGGTTGCGCCACGATCGTCCACACCATCGGCGGGGAGATCGTGAACATCGAGGGCGACCTGCGCAGTCCCCATAGCGAGGGCTGCCTCTGCCCCAAGGGCGCGGCCACCTACCAGCTGCACAAGAACCCCAACCGGGCCACCCGGGTGCTGCACCGGAAGCCCGGCGCGGGAGACTGGGAGGAAGTGGAGCTGAACTGGGCCATGGACCGGGTCGCCCAGCTGGTCAAGCAGACCCGGGACGAAACCTTTCTCGAGCGGCTCCCGGACGGCACCCTGGTCAATCAGACCACCGCGATCTTCGCGCTGGGCGGCGCCACTCTCGACAACGAATGGAACCACATGCAGCAGAAGCTCATGCGGGGGCTGGGCGTGGTCGCCATCGAAAACCAGGCTCGAATATGACACTCCTCTAGCGTCCCCGGTCTGGGGACCCGGCTCGGTCGCGGCGCCGCGACTACCTACCCGCGCAACATGGAACTCTCGGACTGCATCGTGTTTGAGGGCTCCAACATGGCCGAGTGCCACCCGATCGCCTTTCGCTGGCCCATGAAGGCCAAGACCGAGCACGGCGCCAAACTGATCCACGTGGACCCCCGTTTCACCCGCACCAGCGCGATGTGCGACCTCTACGCCCCAATCCGCGCCGGGAGCGACATTGCCTTCCTCGGCGGCCTCATCAACTACGTGATCAACCAGGAGCGCTGGAAGACCGACTCGTTCTTTCAGGAGTACCTGCTCCACTACACCAATGCGTCCGCCATCGTCCGGCCCGACTTCAAGGGCACCGAAGACCTGGATGGAATCTTCTCGGGGCTCATGGAATACAAGAGGGACAAGCCGGGCTGGGACTACGACGGCTTTGTCGGAGCGTACCAGACCGACACCTGGCAGTACGCCAGCCAGGGCGACGAGATGGGCCAACCCAGGGGTGGGGAGGAGAACTCCGCACCAGGACGGAAGAAGGCGCAGGCCAAGCCCCGCCCGGGTGAGCCGTTCGAGCAGGTAATCCGCTCGTTGATCAAGCCCCCGATCCGGCACGATCCGAGCCTCCAGCATCCCCACTGTGTCTTTCAGCTGGTGAAGCGTCACTTCAGCCGCTACACCCCGGAGATGGTCCAGCAGGTGACCGGGTGCCCACCCGAGATGTTCACCAAAGTGGCGGAGACCATCCTGGAGAACTCGGGACGCGACCGAACCACTTCGTTTGCCTACGCCGTCGCCTGGACCCAGCACACCAATGGGCCACAGGTGATCGGATGTTGTGCCCTGCTCCAGCTGCTGCTCGGCAACATCGGGCGTCCGGGCGGGGGTATCATGGCGCTGAGAGGGCACGCCTCGATTCAGGGCTCGACCGACATCCCCACGCTGTACCACAGCATCCACGGCTACATGCCCGCGTTTTCGGCGCTCAAGGACCACGGCACGCTGCGCGACTACATCGCGACTGAGGCCAACGCCACCAGCTATTGGGCCAACTACCCCAAGTTCCTGATCTCGTATCTCAAGTCGATGTATGGTGACGCGGCGACTCCGGCCAACGACTTCGGCTACGACTGGCACCCCAAGATCATCGGCGACCACTCCCACATGCCCATGTTTGTCGCCATGGCCGACGGCAAGGTGAAGGGGATGATCTGCGTCGGCCAGAACCCGGCGACCTCGCTCAACGCCGCAGTCGAGCGGAAGGGGATGCGCAAACTGGAGTGGCTGGTGGTGCGGGACAACTTCCTCACCGAGACCGCCACCTTCTGGAAGCGGGCGCCGGAGGTCGAGGCCGGCGAGGTGAAGCCGGCGGACATCGCCACTGAGGTCTTCTTCTTCCCCACCGCCCAGGTGGCGGAGACCGAGGGGAGCTTCACCAACACCCAGCGGATGCTGCAGTGGCACTTTAAGGCGGCCGAGGCACCCGGCGACTGCCGCACCGATCTCTGGTTCACTCATCAGCTCGCCCTGCGGCTGAAGAAGCTCTACGCCGATAGCGAGCTCCCTCGAGACCAGCCCTTCAAGAACATGACCTGGGACTTCGATCCCGACCCGGGTCACCCGATAACGCCGGCTGGCGAGCCGGACGCCCACAAGGTGCTCCGCGAGATCAACGGCTACGTCACCGGGAATCCCAGCCAGCATCTCGATGGCTTCGACAAGCTGAAGGATGATGGCTCCACCACCTGCGCCTCCTGGATCTACTGCGGCGTCTTCCCCGCCCCCGACCGGAACCTGGCTGCGCGGAAGGAGGCCGACCCGCCGGGGGTGAACAACGCGGAGCGGAACTGGGGCTGGGCCTGGCCGGCCAACCGCAGGGTTTTGTACAACCGCGCATCGGCCGATCTAAACGGGAAGCCCTGGAGCGAGCGGAAGAAGTGGGTCTGGTGGGACGGGAAGCAGTGGACCGGGTACGACACGCCCGACTTCGCGCTCACTAAGTCACCCAGCACTCCGGGGAAGCCTAAAGGCATCGGGCTGGACGCTCTCTCCGGCCGGCAGCCCTTTATCATGATTCCGGACGGCACCGGCTGGCTGTACAACCCCTCCGGCCTCCTCGACGGGCCGCTGCCGACCCACTACGAGCCGGCCGAGTCGGTGGTGAGAAATGCTCTCTACCGGCAGCAAAGCAGTCCGGTGTTGAAGTACTGGAAGCGCGATGACAACACTCTCGCCGCCATCGCAGATCCGCGGTTTCCCTACGTGATCACCACCTACCGGCTTACCGAACATTACCTCGCCGGCGGCATGAGCCGGTGGAATCCTTGGCTCACCGAGCTGATGCCGGAATTGTTTATCGAACTGTCGCCCGAGCTGGCCAATGAGAAGGGAATCAAGAACACCGACTGGGTCCGGATCAGCACGCCGAGGGCGCAGATCCGGGCCAAGGCACTGGTGACTCGGCGGGTTCGACCGTTCCGTATGGGTAACCAAGTGGTGCATCAGGTCGGCATGCCGTGGCATTGGGGCTGGGAGGGCGTGGTCACCGGAGACGTGGTGAACGCTCTCACGTCACTGGTGGGCGATCCCAATGTCACCATCCATGAAGGCAAAGCCTTCGTGTGCAACGTGGAGAAAGCATGAACAGCGGGGCAGCAGGGCCGCGGGGCGGCGGGGCGGCAGAACCTATGGGGTTCTACACCGACACTACGGTGTGCATCGGGTGTAAGGCCTGCGAGGTCGCGTGCAAGGAGTGGAACCAGCTGCCCGCGACTGGCGGTGGCAAGCACGAGATGAGCGGCGACAGCTACGACAACACGCGCCGATTGGATGGGGAACATTGGCGCCACGTCAAATTTGTGGAGCAGTTCAGCGAGGATCGCACCGACGGCCGCTGGCTGATGATGAGTGACGTCTGCAAACACTGCGTCCAGGCGCCCTGCCTCGAGGTCTGCCCCACCGGAGCCATCATCCGAACCGAGTTCGACACCGTGGTGATTCAGTCGGACACCTGCAACGGCTGCCGGGCCTGCCTCGCGGCCTGTCCCTTCGGGGTGATCGGCATCAACGACGTCTCCAATGTGGCCCAGAAGTGCACCCTCTGCTACGACCGGTTGCAGGCCGGAATGGAGCCGGCGTGCTCCCAGGCGTGCCCCACCGATTCCATCCGGTTCGGACCGATTCGGGAGCTCAAGCAGATGGCCGAGGCCCGGGTGCAGCAGCTGCATCAGCTGGGTGAAAAGCGCGCCCACCTTTACGGAGCCGACGACAAGTTCTTGGGCGGACTCAACTCGTTCTACCTGCTGGTGGACCAGCCGGAGGTGTATGGGCTGCCCAGCTCGCCCAAGGTGCCGACCCGAAACCTGATTCCCTCTTCCCTCTTCTCGACTGCAGGTGCGGTGTTTATCACGCTTTTGGGCCTGGTAGGAATACGAAAACGGCGCATGGATGAGCGATCCGCCGGAGCGGAGGACGCCAGTGTCTGACACCTTCTTTACTGCCTCGCCGCACTGGGCCTGGGGAATCATCCTGTACTTTTTCGTCGGCGGGATCGCCGGAACGGCGTTCTTCCTGGCGGCCCTTCTCCAGCTCACCGATGGGGGACGGACAGAAGAACGGGCGGACGGACGGCGGAGCCCAATTATCCGTCTGGGCTACTACATCGCGTTTATCGGGGTCGTCATCAGCGGATTCCTTCTAACTATTGACCTCACCCGGCCGCTCCGGTTCTGGCACATGGTGATTCAGAACCATACCGGCAAGCCGATGTTTAAAGGCTGGGAACCGATGTCGGTGGGGGTATGGGGGCTGCTGTTCTTTGGGTTGTTCTCGTTTCTGGCGGCGCTCGCCGCGCTGGGCGAGGATCGACCCAACATCAAGCCACTGCGCTGGGCTGCGGTCCGATTCCTCCGCCGCCGCGGCCCGTCTGCCGTCATCGCCGTGCTGGGAAGCATCGGCGGGCTCTTCATCGCCGGCTACACCGGAGTTCTGCTCGCGGTCACCAACCGGCCCGTCTGGGCCGACTCTCACCTGCTCGGCCTTCTCTTTCTCCTATCCGGCGCCTCCACCGGCGCGGCGGCGCTGATCCTGCTCGCGATCCGACGACGCGCCGCCGACCCGGCGTCGTTGGCGTGGCTGGTCTGGTTCGACCGCAACGTGCTGGTTATCGAGCTGGTCGTGCTCATCGCATTCATTCTGTCACTCGGCTCAGTGGCGCGGGTGTTCCTCGGCTGGTGGGGCGCGGTGCTGCTGGTAGGGGTCATTGGGGCTGGCATCCTCATTCCACTGCTGCTGGAACGAAAAGGACCCCACGCCTCGAGACACCTCGTTCGCAGTGCGTCGTTGGTACTGCTGGGCGGGTTTCTGCTCCGCGTGGTGGTTCTGCTCTCCTCGGAGCAGATTCATGTGATCGGTACCCGGGTGACGGGGCCATGAGATCGCCACGCGGGCTACGCCCGCTCGCGATGACTCAAGCACTGGGCGCCTGCTTCATCGCCTGCGCCAGCCCCGAGGCCGTACGAGCCCGAGGCCAACCCGGCGCCGACGTCGGCAACCGGGGAACGCCGGTGGAGCTGCACGCCGGCGCCCGGCCCTATCACCAGACCCCCTGTGTGGAGAAGGTCGAATGCAACGGACCGCTTCCGGTCTTCGGACCGACACCGCCGCCCGACTAGCCGAGCTCGAGCAGCAGCGGCCCGAGTGGCACACCTGGATCGCCCTGCTGGGTCTGGCGGAGCGCGCGTTGGACGATGAGGCTTGGCGCACGCCGCTGAATGAGACGGAGCTTGCGAGCGGGTTTTCTAGCTCCTCGGAGGAGGTGCCCCTCCTGAACCGGCAAAGGCTACAGGTCGATGCCGCCCGGACCCAGCGGCTGGTTCGCGGTCTCGCGTCAGTTGCATCTGCTGGAGGACTAGAGGGCGGAATGTCGCTCCGCCGGTACCAACCGTCGGAGGTCGAGACGCTGACGCTGATTTCGGCGGCGGTGAGACAGGATGCAGATGAGATCAACCAGTTTGCAGGTGAGCGTGGCGTCGATCCTGGCGCACTCGCCTCGGTGGCCCATCTAGCAGCCTTCCCCTTGCTGCAGTCATGTGGGCGGCTGCTCGAGGGCCGAGTCCTTCCCTCCTGGCACCGAGGTTACTGCCCGATCTGTGCTGCCTGGCCGATTCTGGCGGAGCGCCGCGGACTCGATCGGAGTCGCCGGCTCAGGTGCGGGCGCTGCGCCGCGGAGTGGAAGGTTCCGTGGCTGTACTGCATCTACTGTGGCGAAAAGGAACACGATCGGCTGGGATCCCTGGCGCCGGACGATCCGGGGGAGATGCTCAAGGTGGAGACCTGCGCCACCTGTTGGGGATACCTGAAATCGATGGCCAGTCTCCAGGGCTTTCCTGCCTTCGAACTCCTCCTGCAGGATCTGGAAACGGTCGAGTTTGACCTGGTAGCGTTGGACCGGGGTTACCGCCGCCCTCTGGAGCGCGGGTTCGAGCTCGATCTGGAAGTCGTCGACGATGCGGCCCGCTGAAATCTGTAGCCGACTCCTCAGCGCCCTCGACGCCTCCGAGGGACGCCGCCGGAGACGGAAGCGGAACACCACGCCCGACTCCATCGGAATGGCTATCAAGCGTACGATCCTGGAGGAGACCGTGCGTTCTGATCCTGACCCGGACGCATACGAGGAGTGGCTGCTAAAGCGCTGTCTCACTCAGGATACACCCAGTGGGCCGATGCGGGCGATGGCACTCGATGTTTTGTCCGACTGGCGTCTGGCACAGACGTCGGTGGTGTTCCGAAGGTGGCTGGAGCAAGGCGCGCCTTCAGATGATGCCGCATTGTAGGCTTCGCCCTACCGCTGAGAACTTCGCTGTTCCTCATGCTTGCTTGCGCCAATGCGCTGCAGCTCTCATCCATAACTCTCCTGTAATCCTTTCATTTCCGTAGACGTTTGGTATGCGGAGTGATCGGAGGGCCCCTGCGCACGTGAGCGGCGCAGCACTCTAACCTGTGACACTCGCCACGGTCTGCTGGGAGCAAGTTCGACATAGTGGGGCCGTGCTTGGGGGCTCATCGCTGATCGCCGATGGGTCCGTCGTCACCCCGTGGCGACCTCGTACGGGAGAGTCGTTCGATGGCAGGTTCAGGACTTTCAGTATCCGTCGAATTCTCGCCCGGCGTAGCCACGGAGTCATTGTCACTGGCTCCGACCGACCACTGGCGACGATGGAGACACTGCTGTGACTGCCTCCCTCCGTCCCGACGACGCAGCGCCACCGCCCCGGGCGACCGTGCTGGTGGTGGATGACGAGGAGATGGTCCGCCGCCTAGCCGCGCGGATGCTCCTCTTGCTTGGGTACAAGGTTCTGGAAGCGCGAGACGGCCACGAAGCGGTGAAGGTGCTTCAGCGCGGCCCCCAGCGGATTGGCGTGGTGCTCACCGATCTGGCTATGCCGGGCATTGGCGGACGACGCTTGGGGGAGACGATTGCGGAGTGCTGGCCACAGGTGCGGGTGTTGTATATGTCGGGATTTCCAGCCCAGCGGATGGTGAACGAAGGTGCGCTCGACCCCAGTCATCCGTTCATCCAGAAGCCATTCACATCGGAACAGTTGGGGAGAAGAGTGCGGGACTTGCTGGCGAGCCCCCAGGAACAATAGGGGTCAGTGCATCTCGGCTCGGGACTGGAGATCGAAGTGCCTTGCCAGCACGTAGGTGACCCAGTCGGTCACCTGGATCCAGAGTCCCTCCATTTCGTCCCGATACTCGCCCTCCTGCACCACCCGGTACCAGGTCTTCGGATCCACCCCGGGGTAGAGGTGAACACATTCGGGCTTGACCCTGGCTTCGATACTCTTGTCTCCGGCATGACCGATATCGGTCTTGTCGGAGCGAATGCCACGCACCGGGCCGCAGGGAGGTGAGGGGTAAGAATTGATTTCGAGCATGTTCCTCTCACGTGAGGTTGGCTGGGGAGCCGCGCCAATCCGCCCTATACTACATACCAGCCGCCGGAATTGGCAAACCCCGAAAATCGCCCGCTAAAGGATTTTCTTGCCAAAGGCCGACTGCACCAGCTCCACCGCGAACGCGGCCGAGGCGTTTCCCTGGTCCAGAATGGGGTTGACTTCGACCAGCTCGAGTGAGGTCATCACCCCAGCATCTGCGATCACCTCCATGATGAGGTGGGCCTCCCGGTAATCCAGCCCTCCTTTGACCGGAGTCCCCACCCCGGGCGCCACCGTTGGATCCACCGCGTCCAGATCGAAGCTCACGTGCACGTAGTCGGTACCGTCGGTCACGCGGGCAAGGGCCTTTTTCATGACCCGGTGGACCCCATGACGGTCGATGTCCGACATGGTGTGCACCTGCACGCCGGTCTCCTTCAGCCGCTTCTTCTCTCCGCTGTCCAGGCTCCGGACTCCCACGAGAGCCACGTTCGAAGGATCCACCTTGGGCGACGTCCCGCCGATCGAGGTCAGCTCGCTGGGCCCAAAGCCCAGTAACGTGGCCAACGGCATGCCGTGGATGTTGCCGGATGGGGAAGTCTCCGGCGTGTTGATGTCGCCGTGAGCGTCGATCCAGATGAGGCCCAGCTTCGAATCCTGCCGCTGGGCGAACGCCGATATGCCGGAGACGGTACCGACCGCGATCGAGTGATCGCCGCCGAGGACCAGGGGAAAATGTTCGAGCCCCATGATCCGCTCGACCTTCCGGGCCAGGATGGCCGAGGCCCGCGCGATCTCGCTCAGGTAGCGAGCCCGCTCGTTGCCGACCTTGAGCTCCTCCATGTTCTTGATGACCACATCGCCGTCGTCCACGACCTTGTGTCCCAGCTCCGCCAGGCGGTCGGCAACTCCGGCGATGCGAATGGCGGATGGTCCCATGTCCACCCCCCGCCGACCCGAGCCCAGATCCATCGGCACGCCCAGCAGATGGACGATCATGCCCGGACTCGGGGCGCCCAGCGAATCCGGGCGAGCGCCACCCGGCCCCGGGCATTGAGCTGCACCCCCTCGCGCGCCAGCAGCTGCTGTTGGATCAGCTCTCCACCCCGCGTGGCCCGAACGCTGATCCCGCCGCTCGCGTTGACCACCCGATGCCAGGGTACCGCAGTTCCTTCGGGCAGGGCATGCAGCGCGTAGCCTACCTGGCGGGCGTGGCCGGCAATACCGGCAAGGGCAGCAACCTGGCCATAAGTTGCCACCCGTCCCTTTGGTATCCGCCGGACCACGGCATAGATCCGCTGATAGCTCACTGGGTCAGACGGACTCAGGCGCGGCGCTTCATCCCGCCGGCCAGGAGCACCAGTCCGGCCACCAGCGCAACCCCACCGGCCCAGGTGGGCACTGCGTGCTTCTGTTCCACCGATGCCTTGACGTCACCCACCTTGAGCACTTCGTCCTTGGATTTATAGCTCATGCCACGGAACAGGATAAAGGCACCCAGCACTAGAAGGATGATTCCAACGAGGGCCTGCGGTCGCATAGTCGGCTCCGGGAGTTAGAGAAAACGAAGTGGGCTTCAGTCCTTCGGCTTCCAGATCGAGAGCAGGTAGAGACTGGTGGCGAGGACAATCACTCCGGCGATGATGGGGCCCGGGCCGCCATAGTTCTCGAGCTGAAATGGCAGCTGATTGGGACCCTTCATTCCGCGAAGGATCGTGAGCACGCCGATCACGATTCCCGCGACACCCGTCAGCGCCAGGAGTGCGAAGAGCACGCGCATGATTGCCTCGTAAAGGAGTGAGAGCGACTGGTTAGTGTAGCAGCCTTGGGTGCCGGCATAAAGGTACTCCGCCGGGCTGGAACCGACGACCGGCCGGCGCTCCGGTGGATTGCGGAAACAGGGTGCCGAGCATCTCTTCCGGAGAGAGGCGAACCCGTGACCCGATTCGAGATAATCTGGACTCCCAGCCAGGCCGATTCGAGCAATGCAACGCAGACCGAGGCCCGAGTTGCCGTGCCGGAGCCGAGTCACCAGGCGCTTCGGTATTACCACAGCGGCAACTGGTTGTGGGCCGTCGGAACCGGGCTCGGCTTTGTGGTCCCGGCGCTACTGCTCTTCACCGGATTCTCCGCCCGGCTGCGAAATGTGGCGCTCCGGGTAGGCCGGCGGTGGCTGCCCGCGCTGGCGCTCTACGCGTTCCTGTTCATCCTGACCACAGCGGTACTCACGTTCCCATTCGAGTATTACCAGGGCTTCGTGCGGGAGCACGCGTACGGGCTCTCGAACCAGAGCCTGGAAAAATGGCTGGGCGACTGGCTCAAGGGGGTGGGGCTCAGCGGGCTCGGGCTCGCACTGGTGCTGTGGATCCCCTATCTCCTGCTGCGACGCAGTCCGGAGCGCTGGTGGTTGTACGCCGGCCTGGCCACCATCCCGATTGCCACCTTCCTCCTGATCGTCAGCCCCGTGTGGGTGGATCCCCTGTTCAACGACTTTGGTCCCCTGAAAGACCGGGCACTGGAACATCGCATCCTGGGGGTGGCGGAGCGGGCAGGGGTCTCGGGGAGCCAAGTCTTTCAGGTCAACAAGAGCGTCGATACCAGGACGGTAAACGCCTACGTGACCGGAGTGGGAGCGACGAAGCGGATCGTGCTGTGGGACACCATTCTGGCCAAGCTGGAGCCGGATCAGGTTGAGTTCGTCGTGGCTCACGAGCTCGGGCATTTCGTTCTGCACCACGTGCTGGCGTGGATTCTGGTGGTGACCATCCTGGCCGTTCTATCCCTCTATGTCGTGCACCGGGTGGCGCGGGCGATCATCGCCCGATTTTCTCGGCGATTCGGGTTCGACCGGCTCTCCGATATCGCCTCCCTCCCGTTGCTCATTCTCCTCGGAACCGCCGTGTCCTTCGTCGCGACGCCGCTCCTGCTCGCGTTCAGCCGGCATCAGGAGCACGAAGCCGATCGGTTCGCCCTCGAGCTCACCCGGAACAACCGGGTCGCCGCTACGACCTTCGTGCGGCTACAGGAGGAGAATCTGAGTGTCCCCCGGCCTGGCGCGCTCTACAACTTCTGGCGGGGAAGTCATCCGTCCCTGGGAGATCGGATCGACTTTGCCAACAGTTACCGGCCGTGGGAGAGGGGGCACAAGCTGCGCTACGGCCGCCTGTTCCGGTAGGGACTCCGGAGACCGTGTGTCGCTCATCACGGCGCCTGAAGCGAGCGTCGCGCATATAAGTGCCCCTGCAATTGGGCTCCAGTCCCCGCTCCCGAGAGGTCCGTATGAGGGCCAGTGCCGCCGTCAGCTTGATCGTTTCCACGTTCGTGCTGGGGTCCTGTGGTGGTCGCGCTCCGGTCGAGATCAAAACCGACGCCCAGCCGGTCGCCGCCCGCTGGAATGCCGTCCTCTCGACGCCGCCTGAACTGGGCGGGATAGTGGATGAGCACGGGCAAGCCTGGATGGGAGCCGATCCCAAGGACCCTGGTCAGACTCAGGCCCACGTCGACATGTCCAACGCCGTACCGGGGGCCAAGCACCCCTGGCATGTGCATCGGGGAAAGTGCGGCTCGGATCAGGGAGTCTTCGGGCCGGCGGATGCGTACAAGCCGTTGAAGGTGGAAAGCGACGGGAAGGCCAGCGCTACTGCGGTTCTATCGGTGCCGCTGCCGAAGACCGGCGACTACTTCGTCAATGTCCATGCCTCGGCCACTAACATGAAAACCATCGTGGCCTGCGGCAATCTGGCGCCGCCAGCCCGCTAGGCCACGTTTCGGGCAGCACTTGCCCTGGCCGAGTCCAGCCCCAAGGTCTTCTTCATGGTGATTGCCAGCCACTCGGCTTCGCGCTTATCGCGCACCGAGCGGCCGGCAATCACTTTCTTGCCATTCTTCAGAATGATCACCACATCGTAGTACGGGGTGGTGCCCGCCTGCATGCCGATCGTGGTAGAGATATCGGCAATCTCGGGGGCCGTAAGGCTGCAGTCACTTCCCGGTGAGATATAGCCGCTGGCCACCGCGAGCATGCTTGCAGTCACGGTCACCCGGGAGACGCCGAGCCAGAGCTGAAGCGTACCATAGATCAGCAGCAGCCCAAAGAGGCCGAATACGATCGGGAACAGCAGCGGCGCCTTGAAGTGGATCAGGAACCACACAATCGCGATCCACAGCGCTGTGAACGTGGTTCCTCCGGTGGCGGCTCCGAGGTTCCTGGCCGCCGGAAAGTAGATCTCCACACCTCTTACATTGGCGGTGACCGCGATGCGGGAACCCGCCGGCTGCCGGTAGTCGATCGGGATCAGCTGATCGTGAGTTTGCCGTTCCTCGTCGCCTGAGAGCGGCCGGCCGCTGGCCTCGGTCCGGAAAACCGGCACCTCGAAGACCGATTCATAGTCCACGCCCGGCACGCTCGCCGCCACCTTGAGCCGCCAGAGAACGCGATCATTGGGATCGCTGGCATCGCAGGGCTGGCCATCGGCGGGAAGACGAAAGGCGATCGGGATCCTGGTCGCCATCCCGCTCGCATCCCGGCTCGGCTCCCCCCGGATAGATCGCTCCTCCTGCCACAGGATACTCTCGGTGGTTGAGCTGTCTTTCCCCCGACTGGTCACTCGGCGCACACAGGTCAGGTTGATGCAGAATCCCCCGGCCGGTTCCAGGAGTGTGGGTACCCGAACCGAGCCGGAGATGGTGTGGCCGATCACGCCTGGAAGAGTGGAGAGCTCGAACCGGGAAGCTCCGTACTTGTTGAACCGGATGGTGGTTCGCACGGCCCACACCAGAAGGCCCGTCCCCACCAGAGGAAACAGCAAGGCGACCAGGCCCGCCTTATTGCCTTCATACAGGGCGGCGCGCACTCCAGCATACCCCGCGGGGATGCTCACCAGATTCCACAGGACAGCAAAGGCCCAGGAACCCCACATGCCCATGCGGCTGGCATCGTCCACCCGGCCTGCCGCCCAATCCTTCTGCCAGAGCCAGGGCTCAGTCGGATGTCTGGCCTTGAGTCCCTCCTGCTCCTGAAGCTTGCCCTTGCCGAGCAATACCAGGGCAATGCCCCCGAACCCCACCCCGCCGAAGACAACCGCGAAAAGCCCGAAGTAGAGCGCCTCACGCCAGTTCCCCTGAGCCGCCCGGTGGAGTCCCTGCCAGCCCGCAAACGAGCCAAAGCCGGCGAACGGAAGCAGAAAGAGCGCCACACAGCCCAACCCCAGTGCGGTACTGGCAGCAGAACTAGTGGCGACTCGGTTGCTCCCCAGCGTTATGCGCACGTCGGCTCTCCGGCGGTCCGGATTCGATTGGTGTATCGGGTCGTCCGCCCCATTCGGACCAGGCCCCGTCGTACAGGGCGGCATCCTGATGACCCAGCAGTGCCAGAGTCAGAATCAGGGTGCAGGCGCTGGTCCCCGAGCCGCAGGTAGCAACGATAGGTTGCGAAAGATCGATCCCAGCGGCCTCGATTCGGCGGCGCAGCTGGTCGTCTGGAAGGATCGTGCCGTCGGGCCGGACCAGCTCGGTGAAGGGAAGATTTCGGCTCCCCGGCACATGCCCGCGGCGGAGCCCAGGGCGCGGCTCCGGCTCAGTGGCGGCAAAGCGCCCGGCCGACCGGACGTCCACCAATTGCTCTCGCTTCTGCTGGATATTGGTCTGAACCGCGGCGAGATCTCTCACCGCCGCGGGGTTCAGCCGAGCCGTGAATTTGCCCGGAGAAACGCTGATCGTTCCCTGCTCGATCGGCCGGTTCTCCCGGCCCCATTTTCCCATTCCGCCATCCAGCACCGCCCCGCGATGGTGTCCGAATGTCCGCAGCATCCACCAGACCCGTGCCGCGCTGAGATTGGTGCCCGATCCATCGTACACGATCAGGTCGTCCGAGTTGTTCACCCCGAGCGAGGCCATGCGGTCCGAGAATGCCTGCTCGGACGGAAGCATGTGCGGCAGAGTGGTGTTGGGGTCGCTGCTGGCGTCGAGATCGAAGAACACCGCGCCGGGAATATGGCCTGCCACGTATTCGGCGGCCGGGTTGCGATCGCTGCCGGGCAGGTACCACGAGGCGTCGATGACTCGCAACCCGGGGGATCCCAGTCGCGCAGCGAGCCACTCGGTCGAGACGATTGGCGGGAGCTTGTCGGTCACGGTATCAGAAGCACTTTCCCCGTGCTCCGCCGCGACTCGAGCTCCCGGTGTGCCTCCGCCGCCGCCGCAAGCGGAAATTCCCGGCCAATGCGGACCTCGAGAGTGCCGTCTGCCACCCATCCCAGTACCGTCGAGGCGCGTTCCAGCAATTCGGGTCGGGTGGCGACGTAATGAACCAGGGTGGGTCGAGTGAGGTAGAGCGATCCCTTTCGGTTGAGCACCTGAGGATCCAGCGGGGGCACCGGCCCACTGCTCTGTCCGTAGAGGACCATCATGCCCCGCCGAGTCAGGCAATTCAGGCTCTTGTCAAAGGTGGTCTTGCCCACCGAGTCATAGACCACTTGCACCCCGGTGTCGCCGGTCAGCCTTTTCGTCTCCGCCTCGAAATCCTGCTGGGAGTAAAGGATTACCTCGTGGGCACCGGCCTGACGGGCAAGGGCCGCCTTTTCATCGGTGGAGACGGTGCCGATGATTCGCGCCCCCAGCCGTCGGGCCATCTGGCACAGCAGGAGGCCAACTCCACCAGCCGCGGCATGCACCAGACAGGTGTCCCCCCGCGACAGCCGATACGTGGAATGGACCAGGTAATGAGCGGTCATTCCCTGAAGCATCGCTGCCGCTCCCATGCGTGCGCTGACCCCATCGGGCAAGATCACCAGCCGGTCGGCTGGAGCGACCGCATACTCCGCGTAGGCACCGGCAAAGCTGGCGGAGACGACGCGCTGGCCGCCGGTCACCGCGGTCGCCTTGGGGCCGATCTCGACCACGGTTCCCGCTGCCTCGGTTCCGGGTATGAACGGCGGCGTCACCGGATATAGTCCGGTCCGCTGGTAGATCTCCATGAAGTTCACGCCCACCGCCTCCACCCGAACCAGCGCCTGACCCGGCCCGGGCGCCGGACGAGGAACCTCCTCGTACTTCAGGACCTCAGGACCTCCGATGGCATGGACCCGGACGGCTTTCACGATGGCTCCGTGCTGAGCTGGGCGATGCACCAATCTAAAACAAGACGGGGAGGCCGCCTGAGCAGCCTCCCCGCTAGTCGACGTGGGTAGAGTTCAGACGCCGACGAGTCGGCGCTCCGGTCCGGAATAGCTGGCCTCCCGGCGGGAACGGCGTTCGGAGCCCTGATAGCGCGTCTTCGAGGGGCCGAGATCCGCTCCGCAGCGTTGCAGGAGCGATAGTGCTTCAGGAGTTCGTTCACCGGCATTCACCGTCACCAGAGTTCCACCCTCGCGGAACCCGGCGTCAAAGTAACGGGCATCCTCCTCCGGCACACCCATTCCCACCAGCGCGCCGATCAATCCGCCGGTCGCCGCGCCCAGTCCCATGCCCATGAGTGTCGAGGCCAGCACACCTCCAACCACCACGGGGCCCAACCCAGGAATCAACAGGGATCCGAGGAGGCCAACCAGACCTCCGATGACACCACCGGTGATCGCGCCTATGCCAGCACCTTCGGCCATCCCGCTGGCGGTTTCCTCCACGATCTTGCCCAGGTCCTCCTCGTCCGCTGTCGGTTCGGTCCCCTGGCGTCCTGTTCCTGCCGGATGCTCGGGGTGGTCCGTGCGATCTCGGGTGACCACACCGATCTGCTCGCTGGCAAAGCCGGCCTTCTTGAGGTCGCGAATGGCGTCCTCGGCCCGCGAGCGCTCCTTGAACAGGCCGACGACGGTACGGCTGGTTGTCTGCCCGCCTCGTGAGGAGGTGTGACCATTTGGGGACGTCATGTTGGAATTCCTCCACCTGTCTCGGTTCGAGGGCCCGCCGGAATCCTCCTCACAAAGAAGCCCGCCAAAGCGGGCCAGTCTGCCGGGGAATCCCCTACGCGGCGATTGCGCTTTCGACGACTTCGTCGGCCGGGGCCCGGCCCCGCCGGGTGTAGCGGTCGAAGAACCCGATCGCCTGTTCCAGATCGGTCGGGTGGAAGTAACTGGAGCCGAGTCCGCGGCATCCTGCCAGCGCGAGCTCGAAGAGGTCATTGGCGGTCCGGGCGATGGCCGGATCGTGCAGGCCCAGGCGCCCTGCTCTGTCGAGCAGTCCGGCGTCGGGAGTACCCAACAGATCGTCGGCTGCCCGGAGGGCGCGCGAATCGTAGAGCATCCCGCAGGTAAGAGCCAGCGGGGCGGCGTACCACCGGGGTTCGATCGAATCGGCTGATCGGAGCTCGAGGTGACCCCGCGGCCGAACCTCGGGAAAGAGCGTACTCAGATGGTCCCGCCACTCATCGCAGGTGGGATCGGCCCGGCTGAGCCACTCGCCGAAGGGACGATGCTCTCCGTCCACCGCAGGAAACAGGATCGCCGGCGCATTAAGGGCGAACTCCAGGTAGGCCTCCACCGGCTGCTCTTCGTCATAGGGGAGACCGGTCCGGGCCGGATCCACCCTGCGCCAGACTTCAGCACGGGCGCTCTGATATCCAGTGGTCTCCCCCGCGTAGATCGGAGAATTGGCGAACATGGCGATGATGTAAGGCGCCGCAGCGTTCAGCACCCGCCAGCGAAGCCAGGGCTCGTCATCGAAGTCGAGGTTCACCTGCAAGGACGCGGTTTGCCGCATCATCAGCGCGCCGGCCGGGCCCCGCCGCGCGAGATACTCCGCCATGCGTTGATAGCGCTTGGCGTTGACGAGCAGGGGTGCGCCGCCAACCGGGCTCAGCGGATCGATGCCCAGAGCGAGCAGCTCGATCCCCTCCCCCGCTGCCGCTGCGCGGAGGGGAAGGACCACCCGGCGAAGCAACCCGAGCAACCCGCTTGCCGTGGGGCATGGCGGCGAGCTGTACTCGATCTGGCCACCGGGCTCGAAGGTGAGCGTGCCACCCAGAGGCATGGTGAAGCATGGCGTACCCTTGGGGGTACGGCCTTCCTGCCAGCCCTCCGCTCCCCCGAAACTGCGCAGGAACGGAAGGGTCGACGTAACTCCCTCCGCCTCGATGGCGCAGCGCCGCCCGGTGAGAGAGTCCACCGGAATGAACTCCACCTCAGCTCCTATCCGGCGGGGGGTGAGCGACCCGGAGATCGGACCGGCAAAAGCGCCCTCGGCCAGATCAGTCAACAGTGCCGGGCGCGTCAGCCCGCTCATGCCGTCGCTCCAACTACGAGCGCAAAGAGCGCCTCAGGATCCGTCCGCCAGGTCTCGATTCGAAGTCCCGCTGCGACAAACAGCTCAGTTACGCTCCCCCGATCGTGCTTGCAACTGATCTCGGTTCGAATGGATTCCCCGGCCGCGAAGGGCACCAGGCCGATGCCCGGTATTCTCACTTCCTGGTCGAGCTTCGACACCAGATGCATCTCGATCCGGTGGGTTTCTGACTCGTAGAATGCCAAGTGATCGAAAGCTGCAGGATCGAAGTTGGACCCCAGCTCATGGTTGACCACCAGCAGCATGTTGCGGTTGAACGCCGCGGTAACCCCCTGAGAATCGTTGTAGGCAGCCTCGACCCGGCGAATATCCTTCCGCAGGTCGACACCCATGAGGAATCGGTCGCTCGGCTCCATTGCCAGGCGCACCCGTCGCAATAACCGAATGGCCGCAGGGGGATAGAAGTTGCCGATGGTGCCGCCGAGGAAGGCGTACAGCGCCGGATGGGGGATATCGTAGGGAAGGGCGAAGTCGTCGGTGATATCGGCGACCCGAGGCTCCACCCGGAGGCCGGGATACTCCCGGCTAAGCCGGCCAGCCGTCTGATTCAGAAAGCTGGAGCTCACGTCGATAGGCACGTAGACTCCGCCGCTGCTCCTCTCCCGCATGGCGCTCAGGATGATCCGGCTCTTCTCCGCGCTTCCAGCGCCGAGCTCGATGAGGGACCGGGTGCCGAGCTGGGGGATCAGTGTCGGCATCCATCCTTGGAGCAGCGCTCGCTCGGTCCGGGTGGGATAGTACTCCGGCAGCCGAGTGATCTCCTCGAATAGCTCGGATCCGCGGTGGTCATAGAAGTATTTCGGGGGCAGCTCCTTCTGTGGCGCGGACAAGCCCGCCGCCACCTCGGCCAGCATTCGTGGATTTGGCTGCCGGTACGCCGGGGCCGCGGCGCGGGCCCATTTAGTCATGGAAGAGTCAGGCATCGCGAGCACACCGGAAGCCGCTGAAGATCTGGCGCCGGATCGGGTAATCCCAGTTGCGGAAAGTGTTGCGAATGGCACCCGGCCGGGTGGCCCAGGAGCCGCCCCGAAGCACTTTGTACTCGCTGCCGAAGAAGGCCTCCGAGTACTCCTTGTAAGGAAAGCTCTCAAAGCCGGGGTAGGGCTGGAAGTCGCTTGAAGTCCACTCCCACACGTCTCCGATCATCCCGTAGCAGCCGATCGGCGAGACATTCTGGGGATAGCTTCCCACCGGCGCCGTACCAAAGGAGAGCTGGTCTACGTTGGCCAGGTCCTTAGTGACGGCATCCTCACCCCAGGGGAAGGTGCTCTTGATGCCGCTCTCCGGATCCCAGGAGGCGGCTGCCTCCCACTCGTTCTCGGTAGGGAGCCGCTTGCCGGCAAAGCGGGCAAAGGCTTCCGCCTCGTGATAGCAGACGTGACACACCGGGTGGGACGGATCGATCGGACCAACCTGATCCATCGCGCGAGTTATCCATACGTCACCCGTGTGCTGCCAGTATTGCGGCGCGATCGCCCCAGACTCCTGGACCCATTTCCAGCCGGCATCCGACCAATAGTCACGGATGGAATAGCCACCGGCGGCAATGAAGGCTTCGAAGTCCCCGTTCGTGACCGGGTGCAAGTCAATCCAGAACGGCGCCAGATGCACCCGGTGCTGATCCCGCTCATTGTCATACGCCACCGAGTGATCGCTGGTGCCGATCACGACCGGCCCACCGGGAAAACGAACCATATTGCCCCGTCCGGTCTCGAGCCAGGAGCCCGGAGCAGCCGGGATCACGAAGCGTGATACCGGGGTATAAGGACGACCCCGCTTCAGCTGTAACGTCTGGAGAATGGTCTCGTTGTGCTGGTACTCGTGCTGGAGCACCATTCGGTAGACATATGCCTCACGCAACAGGGGATTGGAGGAATCGAGCTCGGCGGTCGCGAGCCGCTCGAGCACCCGCTCCCGAATCTCCTCCATGACTTCCTGGCAGTGCGCGAGGCCTGGCAAGGCGAGCGATCCTCGCTCGCTGCGAGGGTGCTCGAACGGATTGAACAGCCCTGGCATCTCAACGAATTCGATGGGACCGTTCAGGTTATGGGTAAGCCAGAGCTCCTCGAAATGGGCAATGTGGCCGAGATCCCAGAGGATCGGGCTCATGAGGGGATCGTGCTGAGCCCGAAGCTCCTCATCGGCCAGGGGCGCCGTGAGGAGGAAGGTCCGAGCGCGGGCTTCGAGTAGCTCACGGGCGATACGGCGGGGACTGGTCCGGCTGGGGAAGGCTATGGTAGTCATGGAATTTGGCGCCCCATCCGGCCAAGACGTTCAGTAGAGATCCTGCCCCTATCATACGGCGGATTTTGCGGGTCCGCGAGTTTCTCAATCCGGGAACCCGACTGGACATTGTAACGTCCGGCCGGGCGAATGGGTTCCACCGTGTAAACCTGTGCCATACAGCCCTTTGGCGTTCCTACTGTTTCGAGCGCAATCTCTGGATAGTCCAGCATCGCTGGGAGGCTACCATCATTTGCCGCCCCTGGCGATTTCGTCAGTGAGCTTCGGCCAAAGGGGGATAGCCGGAGGACTCAAAGTGTGCCAGCTTCCTATGAGGACATAAAACCCGAGCCCCGAGCATGCCCACGTTGGACACTCTGATCCCTCGCTTCAAGGCCGCCGACCGACAAACCCGGCTCGAGACTCTCCTCGATTATTCCAAGAAACTTCCGCCGCTGCCCGAGCGATATCAGGCGGAAAAGGCCCAGGGAAAGAACATGGTGGAGGAGTGTCAGACCCCGGTGTATCTCTGGGTCGAAGTGGACGGCGGCCGGGTGCATATTCATGCCGATGTGCCGCGTGAGTCGCCCACCGTACGCGGGTTTGTCTCGTTATTGGCTCGTACGCTCGACGGCGAGACCCCCGAAACGGTCTCCCGGCTCCCTCTCGACTTGCTCGACCAGCTCGGCCTCAGCGAGGCGCTGGGCATGACCCGCACTCAAGGACTCACGGCCATTCTGCACCGGGTAAAAAGCTCAGTGGCGTCAGCGACCTCCTGATGTTGGGAGTGCTCGAGGTCGCCGGACGAGGGAGCGGATTTCTGCGGCGCCGGGAAGCCAGCTATCTCCCCGCCAATGGCGACGTGCACGTGGGCGAGCGCCTCATCCGTCAGCACGGGCTTCGTACCGGCGACGAGATCGCTGGGTCAGTGCGTCCCGGGTCCAAGGGCAAGGGACCCTCTCTCGAAACCATCACCAGCGTCCACGGCAAGTCGCTCGATCATCTGCGCGAGCGTCCGGAGTTCGGCCGGCTGGGAGCCGTTCATCCCAACGAGCAGCTCGTGCTCGAGGCCAACGCCAGCCGGCCGGGCCAAACGGACTTTACCAACCGGGTGATCGACCTGCTCTGTCCCCTGGGTAAGGGCCAGCGCGCGCTCATCGTGGCCCCCGCCAAAGCGGGCAAGACCATGGTGCTCCAGTCCATTGCCGAAGGCGTGAGCCTCAACTATCCCCAGGCCGATCTCTTCATCCTCTTGGTCGACGAGCGCCCGGAGGAGGTCTTCGAGATGGAGGCCGCCGGGTTCGGAGAGGTCATTGCCTCCAGCTTCGACAATCCCGCCCAACGCCACGTGGCTCTGGCGGAGCTTACTCTGGAGCGCGCACGGAGGCGGGTAGAGCTGGGAGAGGACGTCGTCCTGATCGTGGACTCATTGACCCGGCTGGCCCGGGCCTACAATACCGTCGAAAAGGGTACCGGCCGGACCTTGTCCGGCGGGCTCGATGCCCAGTCGCTGGAGAAGCCCAAGCGATTTCTCGGGAGCGCGCGGCGGATCGATCCCTCCCACGGCGGCGGCTCGCTCACCATCATCGCCACCGCGCTGGTCGACACCGGAAGCAAGATGGATCAGGTGATCTTCGAGGAATTCAAGGGGACGGGCAATAGCGAGCTGGTGCTGAGCCGGGAGCTGGCCGATCGGCGGATCTATCCGGCCATCGACCTGGTGGCGAGCGCCACCCGGCGGGAGGAGCTTCTCCTATCGGAGGAGGCGCTGGCGGCCTCACACCTCCTCCGTCAGCGCATTACCGGAATGACCCCGATCAATGCGATGACCGACCTGCTGACCGACCTCAAGCGCAACAAGACCAACGCAGAGCTGATCAGGTCGCTGGCTGCGTAGCCCGCGCCGCCGCGCTGCGGTTGGACCGCTCGAACTCCTTCATGAACGCCACCAGCGCCTCCACTGACTGCCGGGGGCAGGCGTTGTAGATGCTGGCCCGCATCCCCCCGACCGAACGGTGCCCCTTCAGCCCATCGAGCCCACGCTTGGTGGCCTCGCTGACGAACTGAGCCTCCAGCTCTTCCGTGGGTGCGCGGAAGCAGACGTTCATCAGGGAACGGCTGTCCGGTTGAGCCGTAACCCGGAAGAAGTCACTGTCATCGAGGTAGCCGTACAGCAGTTGCGCCTTGGCCTGGTTGCGCTCGGCCATTGCGGTGAGCCCCCCTTGTGACTGAATCCACTTGAACACCTCGCCCATCACGTAGATCCCGAAAGTGGGACAGGTGTTGTACATCGAATTCTCCGCCACATGGGTCCGGTACTGCAGCATGGTCGGCAGAGTCTTGGAGCCTGCTTCGACCAGGTCGTCCCGGATGATCACCAGCACGACCCCCGAGGGCCCCAGGTTTTTCTGGGCCCCGGCGTAGATGAGCCCATACTTTCGCACGTCGATGGGCCGGCTATACATGTCGCTCGAGGTGTCGGCCACCAGCGGCGCGTTCGCCGGGATCGAAGGCTCGGCGCGCCACTGGGTACCGAAGATGGTGTTGTTGGTGGTGATGTGGACGTACGTGGGATTGGCTGAATAGCGAATCTCGTTGGCCTTGGGGATCCGGTCGAAGTTGGTCGCCTCACTGGTGGCGGCGATGTGAACCTTCCCCAGCGGCTTGGCTTCCTTGACCGCCTTCTGCGACCACACCCCGGTCACCAGGTAGTCGGCCGTGCGGTCCCCAGCCAGGAAGTTCATGGGTATCATCGCAAACTGAAGCGACGCTCCGCCCTGAAGGAAGAGCACCCGGTAGTTGTCAGGGATACCGGCAAGATCGCGACAACTCTGCTCGGCCTCGTTGATGATCCGGTCGAACACCTTGCCCCGGTGGCTATGCTCCATGATCCCGATGCCGCTTCCCGCCACGTTCCAGACGGCCTCCTGGGCTTTGCGGAGGACTGGCTCGGGAAGGACAGCGGGTCCGGCGCTGAAGTTGTGGATTCGTTCGGGCATAAGTCCTCGAGACTCTGGAGATTTAGCCGCGCTTCTCGGCGGCTTGCTTTTGCTTCTTTGGCGGTGGTGCTGTAGCTGGCTGGTCATCGCCGTTGCGTTGCCCGCGGCCGTCTATAGCGCTCAGCTCCACACTAATGATGTCAGGATTTCCATCGCGGATACGGGTCAGTGCAGAGGGGTCGGGATGCCCATCGAGATGAATCCGGGCCAGCGTCGCATGGGCCCCATGGTAAATGATGTTCTCCACCTCTTCTACGTTGATCGCAGCGCCTGCCAGCACTCCGAACACATGAGCCAGCACGCCGGGCCGGTTGCGATGCCGAATGGTGAGCACGTGGGTGGCCGAGCTCTTGGCCAGACGGTTCACCACGTTGGGGACCTCGCCGGTGGCACGGAACGCCTGGACAATACGGATCACCTCGTGGGCGATGGCCACCTGAGCCTGCTCGGTCGAGGCTCCCACATGGTGAGTGCCGTAGACCCCGGCGCTCCCCTTGATCGGATTGGTGAACTCGCCGGTACCACCCGGTGGTTCATTCTGGAAGACGTCCAGGCCGGCACGGATCCCCTTGTCCTTGATTGCCTGCTGCAGCGCAGCCTCGTCCACCACAGAGCCGCGGGCTGTGTTGATGAGATAGGCGCCTGGCTTCATCGCCGCCAGAAACTCGGCGTTGACCAAGGCTTTGGTCTCTTCCGTGGCCGCCACGTTGATGGTGACGGCATCGGCATGGCGGGCCACATCCAGCGGGGTTTGGGCGTAGACCACGCCGATCCGGTCGGCCTCCTCGTGCGTCAGGCTGCGTGACCAGGCTACTACCCGCATCTCGAATGCCCGGGCGCGCTGCGCCACCTCCCGCCCAATCTGTCCCAGGCCCACGATTCCCAGGGTTCGGCCGTAGAGACCTCGCGCCTTCGAGTACTCGGCCTTGTTCCACTTGCCCTGGCGCAGCTCGGCTACCTGATCAGGGATCCGCCGGTCGCAGGCCAGGAGCAGGGCGAGCACCAGCTCCGCGACCGCAATGGAGTTCTTCCCGGGACAATTGGAAACGAAGACACCGAGATCGGAGGCTGCCGCCACGTCAATCGTGTCGATGCCGGCACCGGCCCGGATCACCAGGGTGAGCGCCGTCCCCGCCCCAAGTGCCTGAGCATTCACCTTCTTGCCCCGGACAATGAGGATGTTGGGATCGACTTGACGGATCAGCGCCGGAAGCCCTTCGGCCTTCACGTCAGGCTCGGAGACGACGGTGCAGCCCAACTCCTTGAGCCCGTCGACACCCACTTTTTCGAATTTATCAGCTATCAGGACCTTCATTTACGCTCCACGACAGAAGTCTAGGGTCTAAAGTCTCGGGTCTAGGATCATCGGAGGCGGCTCGGACTCTCGACTCTAGACTTTAGACCCGCGGAATCACTCTAAACTATGTACGAAGAGGCCACTCCGCAGCTTGGGCTCAAACCAGGTGCTCTTCGGCGGCATCACCGCGCCGGCATCGGAGACCGTCATGAGCTGTTCGACCGTCGTGGGGTATAATGAAAATGCGATAGCCATCTCACCGGAATCGACTCGCCGCTCCAGCTCAGCGGTGCCCCGGATGCCGCCCACGAAATCGAGCCGCTTGTCGGTCCTTGGGTCCCCGATGCCCAGGAGCGGGGCAAGCACCCGGTCTTGCAACAATGAGACATCCAGTGAGCCGATCGGGTCCTGCCGGTCGATGGCCTCCTTATCCAGCTCGATGCGATGCCACGCGCCGGCGAGATACACGCAGAAGGTTCCCGGCCGCGGCGGCCTGGGGTGCTCGGTGGCAGACGCATGGCCGACCTCGCGTAAGGCATGAAGAAATTGAGCGGGAGTCTTCCCTGCCAGGTCGCGAACTACCCGATTATAAGGAAGAATGGTGAGCTGGGTGGCAGGAAAGAGCACCGCCAGAAACCAATTGTACTCCTCGTCGCCCCGGTGTCTCGGATTGGCAGCCCGACGCTCCAACCCCGCCCGCCACGCGCTGGCCGAGCGGTGGTGGCCGTCGGCTACGTACGCGTGGGGGACGGCCCGGAACGTCTCCATCCACAGACCCGGGTCGCCCACCTGCCAGACCGTGTGCCGCACCCGATCCGGCGCCGTAAAGTCGTAGAGCGGCGTCGTGCGCACTACCGATTCCGCCAACCCATCGATCTCGGTGAGCCCACGATACGCCAGGAACACCGGCTCCGCATGGGCATTCAGGGTGAGCACGTGCCGAGTGCGGTCGTCCTCCTTGTCGGGACGGGTCTTCTCGTGCTTCCGGATCAGGTCGCTCCCATAATCCTCGATGTGCACACAGCCCACAATGCCGGTCTGAACCCGCCCGTCCATGATCTGACGGTAGAGATAGAGTCCGGGCTCCCGATCCTTCATCAGGATCCGCTGGGCGACGAACCGATCGAGCGCCTCACGCGCCTTGGCATAGATCTGAGGATCGTGGGGGTCGATCTCCTCAGGCAGGTCGATGTCCGAGCGGCCCACGTGCAGAAAGCTGTAGGGATTGTCCCGGGCCAGCTCGGCCGCCTCGTTCCGGCTCACCACGTCGTACGGCACCGCGGCCACCTGGGAGGCCAGCTGGGGAGGAGGTCGGATCGCACGGAAGGGGTGGAGTCGCACGGAATCCCTAAAACTGGTTGGGTTGAAGAAAATTATCGCCCCGGCGTGACTACCCGCTCGCAGAGACCGAGCCCGGTGTCTACCAGTAACGCCAGGAGTGCTGCGGGAAGCGCCCCGGACAGGATCATCCGGGTGTCCGAGAGCGCCAGCCCTGCGGCGATCGGGTCTCCCAATCCGCCGGCGCCGATGAAGGCGGCTAGGGTGGCGGTCCCCACGTTGATCACTGCCGCGGTTCTGATGCCGGCCATGATCACCGGGGCGGCAAGTGGCAACCTCACATAGCGCAGGATCTGCGCGCGGGTCATCCCCAAAGCCCACGCCGCCCCAACCGCATCCGGAGCGGCATCTCTGACCCCGGTGTAGGTGTTGCGCAGAATCGGATACAAAGAATAAAGGAATAGGGCCACCAGCGCGGGGATTATCCCGATGCCGAGCAGGGGAATCATGAACGCCAGGAGGGCGATACTGGGAAGCGTTTGCAGCAGGCCGACGGCCCGGATCACCGATTCAGCTACTCCGTGGCTCCGCTCCTCGAGGGCTAGCCCCAAAGGCAGAGCCAGGGCGATGGCGCCTGCCAGCGAAATACCCACCAGCAGGAGGTGCCGCAGCGTGAGCTTAAAAATTGTCTGCCGCTGATTCCAGAGATAGCCGAACACCCCGCCAGTCGAGAGGTCCTTGGCTTCCTGGGGCCGGGTCGGAGTGCCGACGGTAAGGCTCAGAGACAACAGCTCGGCGGCCGCGACTCGGGCGACGGGAATCCGATCCACCTCGACCCGGCGGTTGAGCCGGCGCATCTCTGCCTCCGTGAGCAGCCCGCTCAACTCGGTGAGCGCCGCCACTCCGGCCGGCAGGTCGCGAGCAAAGTTGGCCCCGACCAGCGCGGCTGCCTCGTACGGGGGAAAGAAGTGGCGCTCGTCCTGCAAGACAACCAGATCGTATCGAGCGATGAAGCCATCGGTGGAATAGCCGTCGATGACATCTACCTCGCCTGCCGCGAGCGCCTGGTATTTCACCGCGGGGAGCAGCGCTCGGACCGATCGAAAGCTGACACCGTACGCCTTCTCCAGTCCGGGCAACCCGTCGGGCCGGCCGATGAAATCGGGCGTGAGGCCAGCCCGAAGCGAGCGGGAGACCCTGGCGAGATCGCTGAGGGTCGCGAGGCCGAGTCTGCTGGCGGTCTCCCGGCGCACGGCGATGGCATAGGTGTTCTGGAATCCGAGCGGTGGAAGCCAACGCGCGCCGAAGCGCTGGCGAAATTCCCGGGCGACCTGTCGGTAGACCTCTCGCGGATCGGGACTGGGACGCTCACCTAAAATGGCCAGGAGCCCGGTGCCGGTGTATTCCGGGTAGACATCGATCCGGTTGGTGCGAAGCGCCTGAAACGCGATCTCCGTGGCACCGAGGCCGAGACGACGGTCCACCTGGAAACCTCGTGCCTCCAGCAGTTGGGAAAACATTTCGGCCAGCAGATACGATTCCCCGAAGGGCTTGGATGCCACGATGATCGGGCGCGCCTGCGGTAGCGGCGCCTGGGCCGGGCCGCCGAGGCCCAGCCCCAGCAGCAGATTCACCATCCAGGCCGCACTCAAGCCGCGGTCACTCGAGCCCGCTCCAGGAGGTGGCGGACATAGTCGGTGGCCGGAGCCTTCCGCAGCTCGTCGGGAGGAGCGACTTGCTCTATCCGACCTTGCCGCATCACCACGATCCGAGTGGCCAGCAAGAAGGCCTCGTGAAGATCGTGGGTCACCAGAACAGCTGTGATCCCGAGCTCCCGCCGAACTCGGTGGAAGGTTGTCTGGAGATCGGCCCGGGTTATGGCGTCCAAGGCGCCGAACGGCTCGTCCAGCAGGATGAGATCGGGACTCGCCGCCAGCGCCCGCGCTACCGACACCCGCTGGCGCTGACCCCCCGAGAGCTCCCGGGGCCAGCGTTGGCCGAACAGCTCCGGCTCGAGGCCCACGAGGTCCATTGCTCTGGCTGCCAGTTCTCCGGCGTTCGCGACCCGACGGAGCCAGGGTACCAGCTCCACGTTGCGGCCTACGCGCCAGTGAGGAAGCAGGCCGCCGTCCTGGGGCACGTAGCCGATTCGGCGACGCAGCACGATAGGGTCGAGCTGTGACGCCTCGACTCCCTCGATCAGGACCCGACCGTCGTCAGGATCTATCAGTCGGTTGAAACAGCGAAGCAGCGTGGTCTTGCCGGAGCCGCTTTCACCGATCAGCACCACGCACTCGGCTCGCCTTACCTCGACCGATACCCCAGCGAGCGCCACCACGGACCCGTAGTGTTTGGTCACGTTCTCGGCGCGGAGCATCACAGGCGACGCAACGTTTGGCAGCATTGTCCCTTCTCGTTCCCGGCAGGGTTCGCCGCAATCTACCAGACCGGGGGAAACCACCGCCGACAGCGACAACATCGACCCGCGCTGTCATCCCGGCAAGCTGCAGAAAGAAGCAGTTTCCGCTCTCTCGAACCCCCTGCTCAAGTCTTTGAAGAAGAGAGTCGTTGGCGCTCCGCTATCAGCCTTTGCATTCCCCGGCGCGACAACTGTTAGAAAGCTCGGCTGTCAGGGCGGCATGAACGAAAGTGCACCCCACCCGAGCGCGAAAGTTGCGTGGCATTTGGAACCTCATCACCTCACACTCGCTCGAAAACCTCAGCTCTCATGAGGGCGTGCAATGTATCGAATCGAGCTCTCGCCCGGGGAAGAGACCGTATTCAGATCGATCGAGGAACTCGCGGTAGCGATCAAGCGGGGAGTCGTCACGGCTCGCGCTCGCATCTATCACAACGCATCCAATAGATGGTTGCCGATTCAGTTTCACCCACACTATAAAGTTGCCGTCTCAATGCCGCTCACTCAGGCAGCCCTCGTGGCCGGGCCGCCGGTGAAGCCGCTTGCGACATTGAGCCTGGACCAGCCGCAAGATCCCGAGCCGCCGGTCCGCATTGCGCCCCCTGCGCCGAGAATGCAGGCCCTTCCCCCCGCGGAACAGCCGCTGCGGAAGAGGCGGCCGCGGGCGGAGCAACCGGCGAGCGAGAAGAAGCAACCTCGCCGGCGTACCAAGTCCAACCGCCAGCTGCGCATGGCCCTGGTGGGGGCACTGCTGATCGGCGGCGCCCAATGGGTGCTCTCCGCTCCACTCTTCTCCCGCACGGACGTTCCCGCCATAGCTCGGACGCAAAGGCGATTAATCGCCGCGCAGACTGAGGCGATGAAACGGGTCAGCTCGGCCAACACAGCCGCGATGATCCCGGTGCTCCCTACTCCCGCCTCCACCACACCTCCATCGTTTGGAGGCATGGGCGGAATTCAGCCGGCTGCTCCAGGAGCGAAGCCGGAGATGCCTCCTGAGGAGTCCGCTGCAACACCGGACATTGAACCGGCACCTTCCGCGATCGATGTGTCGGTGCCCGCCGGAAAGCGACCCGACTCGCTGACGTCTCCGATGGTTGATTCGACCAACAAGAAGGCGATCAAACGCATCCTCCGCGAGGTCAGTGGAACCCAGATCAAGGAGAAGAGCCCGACCAAACGTTAGTCCTCCGATGTGACTCATCCCACAGCAGGCAGCTCCCAAACGGCCGATAATCGGACGACGTAAGTCATTCCTTATCAGCAAGTTATGTTGATAAGACTGTGGATAACGTCGGGCGCCTGTGGAAAAAGCGCCGTCGGGTCCGCGTTTTCTGTGGAGTTCTCGCGAGCCGGAGGGATGAGCGATGGCAAAGGCGATCTGGAGCGGCTCGATCAGCTTCGGGATGGTGACCATCCCGGTCAAGCTGTTTGGCGCGACGTCGAGTCGGGACATCCGGTTCCACCTGGTCCACGCGACTTGTGGGACCAAGCTGCAGCAACGCCGCTGGTGCCCCAAGGATGAGGTCGAAGTGCCTTGGAACGAAACCGCGCGGGCTTACGAGTACGCGAAGGGCCGCTACGTCACTCTGACCGACGAAGACTTCGAGCGTCTTCCGCTGCCAAGCAAGCACACCATCGAGCTGAGCGCGTTCGTGGAGGAACGGGAGATCGATCCCATCTTCTACGAGCGCACCTATTACCTGGAGCCCGAGGAGAGCGGCAAGAAGCCGTACGCCCTCCTGCTGAAGGCTCTAAGCAAGAAGGGGCTCAGCGCGGTGGCCACGATCGCCATTCGAACCAAGGAACAGCTCTGCGTGCTCCGGGCCCACGAAGGCACCATCATGCTGGAGACGCTCTTCTATCCGGACGAGATCCGGCTGGAGCGGAGCGTCGAGCTGAAAGACGTGAAGGTCTCGGAGCGGGAGCTCGAGATGGCGTTTTCGCTCATCGATATGTTCCGCAAGCCGTTCGACCCCAGCGAGTACCAGGATCACTACCGGGAGGCGCTTGCCCAGCTCATCGAGGCCAAGCTGGAAGGGAGGCAGGTGGAGGAGGAGCCCGTGACCCGAGAGGCAAAGGTATTCGACCTCGCTGACGCGCTCAGGCGGAGCGTCGAGGCGGCAAAGAAGGGCAAAGCCAAGCCTGCCGCTCGTGCCCCTGCCCGACAGGCACGCTCGCGCCGGCGGACTCGGAAGGTCGGATGACCCCAGCCAGCACTAAAGCTCAGGGCGTGCTGGAGCAGCTGGCGATGCGCGTACCCCAGGGTATTCTGACCGTCGAAGGCTACAAGCTCTCGGTCACCAACCTGGACAAAGTCCTCTGGCCCGCGTCGGGCCGGGGCCGGCCGCTCACCAAGCGAGATCTGCTGCGCTACCTCACCCGGGTCTCGCCCTGGCTGTTGCCCCATCTCAAGGGGCGGCCAATGTTCGTGACCCGGTATCCCGATGGTGTTACCGGGAAGAGCTTCTACCAGAAACACTGGGACAACCCGCCCGAGTTTGTCCGCACCGTCACGATCTACTCCAGCCACACCGAGGGCGACAGCGACTACATCATCTGCGAGAATCTTCCGACCCTGCTCTGGCTGGGCCAGATGGGTGGTCTCGAGCTGCATCCTTGGTTCTCCCGAGTGGACCCCTTTCCTGACGGACGCGGTCTGGGTCGTAAGTTCTCCGGGTCGGAAGCGAACCTGAAGAAATCACTGCTCAATTATCCCGACTTTGTCGTCTTCGATCTCGACCCCTATCAATATTCCGGACGCGAAGGCAAGGGTGAGGAACCGGAGCTCCACCGCAAGGCCTTCAAACGGACTCGCGACCTGGCCCTGCGCCTGCGCGATCTCCTTGCGGAGCTCGGCCTCAAGACCTTCGTGAAGACCTCGGGCCGCACCGGCCTGCATCTCTACCTCCCCATCCTGCGGAAGTTTGACTACGAGACGGTGCGGGGCATGGCCGAGACCATCGGCCGCTACGCCCAGCAGCGCTGGCCGGATGAGGTAACGCTGGAATGGTCGGTCAAGCGGCGGACCGGGAAGATCTTCTTCGACTACAACCAGAACGTGCGGGGGAAGTCCCTGGCTTCAATCTTCTCCCCCAGGCGGCACCCCCTGGGCACCGTGTCGACGCCGGTCGAGTGGGACCAGTTGGAGCAGATCTACCCCACCGATTTCACCATCCGCAACGTGCCTGACATTCTGGAAAAGCAGGGAGATCCGTGGGCGGACATTCTCCAGGCAAAACAGGATCTGGCAGCGTTGCTGGAGCAGCAGACGGCGGGATGAATCACCCATTGAAGGTTCTGGCGAAGAATGTCGGGGGCCGTTTGCGTCGTCGTCCGCTGCCTTCCTGGATCCCTCCCATGCTGGCCACGCTCACCGACCAGCTCCCCAGCCAGGGCAAATGGGTCTACGAGCCGAAGCTGGACGGGGTGCGCGCGCTGATCTACGTGAGTGGTGGAGCGGTGCAGATCTACTCTCGGAATCGCAAGCCGCTGGACGGCGCGTATCCCGAGCTGGTGGAGGCCCTTTCCACCGCGGTCCGGGGTGATGCCGTGCTCGATGGGGAGGTGGTCGCCTTCGATCAGGAGCGGGGCGTCACCAGCTTTGCCCGGCTGCAGCAGCGGATGCAGCTTCGCGACCCGGTTCGGGCTCGTCGGAGCCAGGTGCCGGTGCACCTCTACCTCTTCGACTGCATGTTCTACGAGGGCATCGATCTCACCGGTCTCCCGCTGTTGGAGCGGAAGTCGGTGCTCCGTGATGTGGTCTGGTACGACGAGCCGATCCGGTTCACTCCGTACCGCAGCACCGGGTCTGCTGCCATGTTCCGGGAAGCCTGCGACCGAGGGGGAGAGGGGATCATCGCCAAACGGGCCGACTCCCGTTATGTGAGCGCACGCTCGACCGATTGGCTCAAGATCAAGTGCGTGCGGCAGCAGGAATTTGTCATCGGGGGTTACACCGCTCCCCAGGGGTCGCGGGAACGGCTCGGTGCCTTACTGGTGGGGTACTACGACGGTAAGTCGCTGCGCTACGCGGGCAAGGTCGGCACCGGCTACGATCGCAGAACGCTGGAGCACCTACACCGACGTCTGCAGCCGCTTCACCGCGCCACTTCTCCGTTCTCCGAAGGGCCGGCTCCCGCCAATGATGTCCAGTGGGTGAGCCCTAAGCTGGTGGGCCAGGTGGGGTTTTCCGAGTGGACGTCGGCTGGTCTGCTCCGCCACCCCCGCTTCCTGGGCCTCCGCGACGACAAGCCGGCCGGGGAGGTCAGTCGGGAGGATTGAGCGAGTCTGGCAGGCCGCCAGGAGCACCTCAAATCTCCATGTCCTAGGCCCTAAAGCCACCGAAAACCCGGCAGTTTAGTTGTTTCGTTCCAACTACTTAGCCAAACATTTCCGGTTCGGGCGCTGAGCCTCCCCAGGCTGCACGGTTCTTGCCCCTCACCCCGCGTTGACCCTTCCCTCTTCATACCGAACTGGAGGCTCAATGCGTGGCAACTCGCGGATAGCTCGCGTCGTGTTGGTGGGCGGCGTACTCCTGGCGGTGGGTTCGCATCCGCTGGTGGCTCAGAAGATCAGCATTGCCCCCACCATCGGTCTTTACGTTCCTACCACGGAACTGGTAAAAGCGGCGAGCGGTCAGGACTTCAAACAGGAAATCAGCATCACGCTTGGCGGCCGCATGGGCCTTCAGCTGAGTAGCCGTCTAGGCTTGGAATTCACCGGTAACTACGCCCCCGGCAACCTGAAGATCACCCAGAGTGGCTTCAGCGATCAGAGCCAGGACGCCAACATCTTTACCGGCAGTGGCCGGATCGGCCTCCAGCTGTTGCCGTCCGCCAGCCCGATCGGGTTTCAGGTGACCGGCGGTGTCGGCGTCATCAATCGCAGCGGTGCGTTCTATGCCGGTGCCCAGAATAAGACGGATATCGGCGGCACGGTCGGCGCCTCGGCTCGGTTCAGCCTGGGCAGTCTGCTGCGGCTCCAGGTTAGTGCCGAGGATTATGTCTACAAGCCCAAGGCTGACATTCCGGGCTTTGGTCCGTCTGACCAGAAGCCTACCCAGAATGACGTGCACCTCTCATTCGGCGTCGGCATACCTCTCCTCGGTCTGGGGCGGAGCGGGCAAAAATAGCAGGCAATGTCTCGCGGATACATAGGGGGCGGCTTCGTTTAGGGGCCGCCCCGCTCTTTTAGCCTGCCTCACGCCGTCGAGGTGACTCGCTTCACACTCCCCACCATGCCCGGTTCACAGCGACTCACGGACAAATTGTCCATCCTTGCGAGTACATCGGGGGGATCCTGCCCGGTGCCGCACCGGCGCGCACTCAACCCGGCGCCAGGCCTGTTACCACAACAGTTTCTGTAACCAAGGGAGTGTGTATGTCGATGCGAAAGCTGATTACCACTATCTCCGGAATTCTCACGACTGCGGTCGTGGGGACCGCTATAGCCACGCCTGCGGCTGCCCAGGGAGGAGTCGAGCTGACTCCCTGGGCCGGGGCCTACCTTCCGACCAACAACTCGTTCTCGACCTCAACTGACAACTTCAAGCGGGACGTGAGCGTCATCGGCGGCGCTCGTCTCAGCTTCTGGGGAACCAGCCACCTCGGCTTCGAAGTCACCGGCGGGTACGCTCCCGCGAAGGTCGCGGGTGAGACGATCAACGAGACCAAGACCAATTTGCTGGTTGCGAACGCCCGGTTGCTGCTGGCGCTGACACCTGTCACCAGCGGCGTCGGAGTCTTCGTCGGCGGTGGCGGCGCGCTGCTGACCCGGGGCAAGAACACCTTCGACAACGACAAGAGCAGCACCGATCTCGGTGCCACGCTCGGGCTGGGCTTCCGTTTTGGCGGGGGCAATGACGTGGGCTTCCGGCTGGACATCGAGGACTACATGTACAACGGTGACTTCGGTGGGGGGAATAGCTTCCAGAACGACCTCGTCACCTCGGTCGGCGTTTCCATCCCTCTGGGCGGCAAGGCCGACTAAAGGGGTGTCCGTCCATGGACTGCCAATAGCCAATAGCGAACAGCCAATAGCGCTCAAAAAGGTGGGTGGAACGGGCCGTTGGGCCCGTTCCCGCGAGATATTTGGAAGAAAGGGAAGTAGAGGGGAGAATCAGCGAGAGCGCTGGATTGGACGACTCGTCCGGCCGCGGAGCAGGGGACTCAGGGCTTATTCGGACGTCTCGCAGTTCGCCGTCCAGCAACGCTCCCACTCTCGCAAGTATAGATCGGCAGCAAAGGGCCGCTGTGCGTTAGATCACACCGGACGGCGCCGCTTTCAACACCCGAAGAAGATCCTCCTGGACGATCTGGCGCGTGGTGACGAGTCTGACGCCACGGTTGCGCCAGTCAGCCATCAGCCGTTCCCCCTCATCCGGGTAGATCGCCCGGATCGCGTCGGTCACCAGATACAGTGTGGCGCCCGGCAGATGCCGCAGCAGTCCCTCCACCGTGTAGCGGTCGCAGAAGTCAGTGGCCACTCCATAGATCACCACGGCCTCGGGCTTCAGCACATCCAGCAGCGCCGGCAGGTTGCGGTTGGTGAACACATCCAGGGCTCGTTTGTGCAGCAGGATATCGCCCCGGTGCGTGAGCACCTGCCGCGGGAGCGCTCCGGATTCCTCCGGTTCAGGCTCGATCACCAGCGGATCGCGCAGCTGAGCCTCCGCGATCTTGCGCTGTCCCGGCGTCCCCCGCATACAATGAGGGGGGAAGGTCACCTTCCAGTCGGGGGAATCGCTGATCTCAGGATCGGAGAGCTCGTGATTGTCGGCGGACGCGATGATGGGGATGCGGTTCGCGTGAGCAAAATCGGTCAGGTCACGGATCGCGGGAATGATCTCCTCACTTCCCGGCACGTAGAGCTTGCCATCGGCTCGCATGAAGTCGTACGCGGTGTCGACGTCCCAGAAGATGAGTCGAGGCATTCTGCGCCCCCCAGAGGTAAGAAGTGAGAGGTGAGAGGGCTGTCACCCTGAGCGCAGCGAAGGGCCCGAAGCTCAAATCTTCTCTCCCCCTCACCTCACCTCCCCCTCTAATCTACTTTCTCGAGACGCGAGTTGGGCCGGTACTCTCGCCCCACTTTGGCGCACGGCTTCCCCTCGAGCAATACCACGTCGGCGGTGAAATCGAACCGCCCCTGAAACAGGGACGACCCCACGCCATAGCCGTCTACCGGCACTCCCTGCTGCTCAAATTCCCGAATCTTGTCCACGGTGAACCCACCCGACACCACGATCTTCACCTGGGGGAATCCCGCGGCATCGAGAGCGCGGCGAACATTCCCCACCAGTTGCGGATTGACCCCGGTGGGCTTGAAAGTCCCCATCTGCTCGAAGAGGGAGCGATCCACCAGCATCTCGCTGGTATCGAGTCGCACTCCGTACAAGCGGTCGCCCAACGCCCGGGCCACCTCCACTGACGTGCGTACGCAATCATTCTCGAAGTCCACCAGGCTGATCAGCTTCACCTCGGGACCGATCCGCTCGGCGAACTTGCGGGTGGCGAGCACCGTGTCGCCGCCGTAGGCGGCAATGAGCGCGTGAGGCACGGTGCCGACTCCCTCGCTGCCCCACCAGGACGCCTGCGCGTCGGTGGAGACGCCGATGGCGCCAGCCACATGCGCTGCGTAGCCATCGCCGGTCTGCACCAGCCAGTGATCGTGACGCGCCGGGAAGAACATGATCTCCTTGGGCGCCGCCGCTTCGACCACGCGACGGGTATTGGTGGCAACCTTGGTCCGGCGGGAGAGCACACCGAGATACAGGGTCTCGAGGTGAGCGAAGGCATCGTAAGGGCCCTCGATCAGCAGCACCGTCTCCCAGGGTTTGATCTCGTCTCCATCGTGGAGCGCGTGGACCTCCAGCTCGGGCCACCCGATGGCGCAGAGCTTGAGAATAGCGATCGCCTCGTCCACACCACCGAGAAAGGCGTGCTCCTTCCCGAATACCTGCATGGTCACCCGGGGACGATAGCCATCGGCCAGCAGGATGTCCCGGGCCCGCACGAAATACTTGTCGGAGTAGTAGCCGGCGCGCATCTTCGCGACCGGCAGATTGAAGATCTCGGGATCCAGCCGCTGGCGAGCCGGCATTCAGGCCTGCGGAGCCGTTCCGCCGAACCGCTCGGACTTGAGCTGGCCCAATGCGGTGCGTAGCCGGCGGACGTCCCGGGCCGTGGGATAGCGGTCGATCAGCCGGCGGAGCTCGGACATTGCCCGGCTGGAATCGTTGAGGTGATGCTCATAGAGGTCCACCAAGGCGAGTCCGATCCGGAAGTCATCCCGGCCGGACAGCGGATGAGCGCGGAGGCTGTCCAGCTCCACCGCGGCGGTCTCCGGCTCCGCCAGCGGCCCGGCCAGCAGCTCCGCGCGCCGGAGGGTGGCCTCCACCCGCTCGGCTGGATTCCGAGCGCGCTCTCCGTACTCATCGACCGCCGCCTGGTAGTGTCCGCGGACGGCGAGCGTTTCGATCGAGGAATAGCCCTCGCCGACCCGGGTCAGCCCGACGTTGGCCATGAGCTGAGCGAATCCGTCTATGACCGGCTCCAGCACGCCGGACAGGAAGCCGACCATCAGCCCATAGATCGCCCACAGCGCGCCCACCAGCTCGAGCATCCTGAGATCGTGGGTGACCAGCGCGAGAGCGACGGCAAGCACGGTGCCCAGGAGCACGATGGCGCCAACCGCCAATCGCACCAGGCCGAACGGCTCGTCCGTCCAGCGCTCGATGGTGCCGCTCCGGCGGCCGGATGGGTCGACCTTGGTCCCGAGAGGAGAGCTGCTCAAGCCGACAAGTTAGGAAGCGCTGGAGGAGCCAGCAAGCGAGCGTTCCCCGGAATCGGTTGACTTTCGCTTACGCCGGAGCCTAAATCCCCGCAGAGCCAGAGAGCCCTTATACCGCACAGGGAGTCACGAATGTCACAACCGGTCTCCCGCCGCAGTTTTCTGGGCGCCAGCGGGCTTGCAGCCGCCGCAGCGGCATTCCCGGCGCCGGCGATTCTACGGCACACGGCTGGGCGGCCTGCGGCGGTGAGCTCGCACAACGGCCTCCGCGCAGTGAACCGCGCGATGGAGCTGATGCTTCAGGGCAGCGACACCCTCGACGCGGCAGTGGAAGGGGTCAAGATTCAGGAGCTCGATCCGGCCGACAACTCGGTGGGGTACGGCGGGCTTCCCAACGAAGAAGGCGTGGTCCAGCTCGATGCGTCGTGCATGCACGGACCCACCCGGCGGGCCGGCGCCGTCGCGGCGCTGGAGGGGATCAAGACGCCGAGCGAGGTGGCCCGGCTGGTGCTCAAGTACACCGACCATATCCTGCTGGTCGGCGAGGGAGCCAAGCGGTTCGCCCTGTCCTACGGCTTCAAGGAGGAAGACCTGCTGACACCCGAATCGCGGCAGCTCTGGCTGGAATGGCGCGCCAATCGCAGCCCGGATGACGACTGGCTCAACGTGCCGGAGCACGAGCCGATGGTCGCTCGGCCCAGCGGCACCATCAACCTGGACGTGGTGAACGGCCAGGGCGACGTCTCATCGGTCACCACCACCAGCGGGCTGGCGTGGAAGCTCCCCGGCCGGGCGGGCGACTCGCCGATCGTGGGCGCCGGTCAGTACACCGACAACGACATCGGTGCGGCGGGATCAACCGGGCGAGGCGAGGCGAACATCATGGTCTGCGGCGGGTTCCTCACGGTCGAGGGCATGCGCCGGGGACTCGCGCCCACGGATGCCTGCCTGGACACGCTCAAGCGAGTGGTCCGGCTGACCCAACCCCGCCTGCTCAAGAACGGCCGCCCCACCTTCAACCTCAACTTCTACGCCGTCAACAAGCGGGGTGAATTCGGGGCTGCCTCGATCTACCCCAACCAATACGCCGCGCACGACGGCAAGAGCGGTGCGCTGCGGGACACAGCCTATCTCTACCAGAGGCCCGCCTGATGCGCCGGATCCCGCTGGTCGTAGTGGCCGTGCTCTGTGCCGGACGGCTCGTCGCCCAGGAAGCGGAGGCGCCAGAGCCCCCGCCACCCTGGCGGACCAGTTACTTCCCCTACATCACCGGCGGCGCCAACGACTATCCGGTGCTGGCCTTTCGGGTGCGGTACTGGCAGCCCGCGGAGTACGAGAGCAAGGTCACCACCACTGCCGCACTGAACGCCGATGCGGGAATCACTTTCCGGGGCGGCCGCTATGTGAAGCTCCAATTCAAGGCGCCCGAGCTATGGAAAGGCTGGCGACTGAACACCTTTGCCGGGGCCATCCGGGAAGTCCGCTTCGGCTACTTCGGCCTGGGGAACGAGACCGGGTACAACCCGGCCCTGGTGACCGAGGCCGATCCGTTCATTTACCGGGTCAAGCGGACCCGGTATCGCGGGCTGCTCGAGGTGACCCACCGGATCAAAGGGCCGTTTCAGGTCGCGGTGTTGGGCGACGTCGAGTCGGCGAAGTTCAACACCCTTCCGGGGCAATCGATCTTCAAGTCCGACTTCGGCCCCGAGCTGAAACAGACCGACGTCTCTGGGCGAGTGGCTCTTGTCTACGACACCCGCGACAACGAGTACAACACCCACAAGGGAGTGCTGCTGGAGGCGGGCACGCAGGTGGGAAGCGGCGGTGACGGATACACCCGGCTCTACACGGTTTTACGAGGATACCTGCCGGTACGGGAGGGAACGGTCGTGGCCGCCCGCATTGCCGCCTCGGGAACCGGCGGCACTCCCAGCCTGGACGCCCGGTATACCATACCGGCCTGGGAGAACTGGATACCGGTGCTCGGTGGTCAGTACTCCCATCGTTCGCTGGACTCGGGGCGGCTGACAGGCCGCCACGTGCTCCTGGGCAACCTCGAAGTGCGACACGATCTGCTCCCCTTCGGCGACCTCGGTGCGATCACGCTGCTGGCCTTCGCCGACGCGGGAAGAGTGTTTGAGCAGGAGAACTTCAAGCTGACGACGAAAGGTCTGAAGGTGGGCGGGGGTGGAGGAATCGCGCTCCGGATCCTGCGCTCGTCCATTATCACGTTCAACTTTGCCGGCGGGCCGGACGGGTTCAAATTCTCGATGGGGACAGGGTGGATGTTCTAGAAGCTATCGAGCCTCGCTTTCAAGCCACCTTTGCCACCGAGAGCCCTGCCGCTTCGAGTACTTCCTTCAGCGTCGTCTCCCCCCGGTCACGCGCATACCACTTCCGCACCTGGGGGTAGAGCTCCGACTTTGGTATGGTATTCCGATTAGCCATGACCCAGGCCTGAAGCTCCGATGGGCGCGGGCCCCAGTGTCCCACCTCTTCGAAATTCTCGTCCAGGGCGATGACGATCGGAATCGAGCGGGAGCCGTTGGTCAGATACTGATCCATGGCCTCGGGATAGGTGTCGCGCTGAACCACCCGCAGCTCGAGACCGGGCACCGCATCGACGAACTTGGCGACGATCGGCACGGTGTTGGAGGCGTCACCACACCAGTCTTCCGCAATCACCAAAAGTTTCCGGGTCACTCCGGTCGGCACTGCCGCCCGGCCCCACTCCGGAACTCGGGCCAGGTTGTAGATCCCCTGCCAAAGCCCGCAATGCTCGGCCTTACACGAGGCGACGAACTTCTCGAAGGTAAGCCCCTGGTCCCACAGCTTTCTGAAATCCAGCATGTACCTCTCTCCCAATGAGCTCCAACGACGTCATCCAAACACTACCCGGAGCGGGGAAGTTCCCGCTTCCCCTCCCCACCCATCATAACTCCTCGATTTTGATTCCCCGCTTGGCCAGCTCGGTCACGTAGTCCCGGAACGGCACCGCCTCATCGGGGGTGTGCACGCCCTTCCTGGTCACCCGCCCGTCGACCTGCATCTGGCCGGTGATGGACAGAGAATACCCGGTCGTCCGCATCATCGCGCTGATCCCGTGCTTGGCATCGTAGTAATCGATCAGCCGGAAGGTGACTCGCCCGGGCTTGCCGCCCTTCTTTCCGGTCACCTCCACCTGCAGGGCGACCAGATCGCGTCCTTCGGGCTTGTGCAGCCGGGGACTGACCGCGGCGATAAAGACATCCCGGGGCACCACCTTCTTTCCCTTCACATCGATCGGGGCGTTGGCCAGCAGACCCAGATCGCGGATCGGCCGTACCACGGCGGCGTGGCCGGGATAGCGCAGCGTCTTGTACTCCATCACGTCGATCTTGCCCTGGTAGGCGAAGGGGAGCGTGCTGATGCCGCCGCCGGTATGAAACGCCTCGAGGGTGCCGACCGGCGGAGGAAACTCGACCGACTCCACCTCACTCAGCGCCTCGACCTGCACCGGCCGGCCTCCGCGGAGAACCCAGGATGGCGTGGTGTAGTAATCCAGCGCCCCCTCCAGGGAGTAGACGATCTGGTAGTTGAGCGGCGGCTCGGGGGTCTGGGGCAGGCCACCAACGAAGATCTTTACCCGCTCCGCCTGATCCAGCCGCCGGATTCCCTCGGCTGCCAGGATGTTTACCATGCCCGGCGCGAGGCCGCAGTCGGGGATTACGGAGATTCCCTTGGCCTCCGCTTCCTGGTGCAGCTTCTTCTGCTCCAGGACGATCTCGGTGTTGCCGCCCAGGTCGGAGAAATGCGACCCCGACTCCACCGCGGCCTTGGCCAGGGGACCGTTGTAGTAATAGGGGATGGCACTCATCACTGCGGCGTGACCGGCGAAGGTCGCATGCACGGCGGCAGTGTCGGAGACGTCGAGCCGCACGGTGCTGAGCCGTCCGCCCCAATCCCGCTTCAGAAAGGGAGGAAGCTTCTCCGGCCGAAGATCCGCCAGAGTGACCTGAGTGACAGCCGGATTCTGCAGCAGATCGTACGCGCAGGCGCAACCCTGGAGCCCGGCGCCGAGGACCAACAGCTTCATTAATGACCCCGCAACGAGTGATCGGAAAAAAGCCCCGGAAGGTAGTTGGGGGAGGTGAGAAGTGAGAAGTGAGGCTGTCCTCCTGGGCGCAGCGAAGGATGACAGCCCGCCTTCTCACCTCTTACATTCCTGCGCATGTCTTCCCCCCCGCCCACTCCCACTCCGCCTCCACCCAAGCGCGACGGGGCAGCCACCCGGCAGAAGCTCCTTCGTGCGGCGTTGGAGCTGTTCACCACCGTGGGCTTTCGGGCGACGACCACCCCGGAGATCGCGGCCCGTGCCGAGGTCGCAGAGGGGACGATATACCGGCACTTCAGCGGCAAGGAGGAGCTGCTTCTGGGTGCCTACCGCGAGGCCCAGGCCTGGGGGCTGGAGCTGGTCCGGGGGCAGGACGGAGACAAGGCGCTGCCGCCGCGCGAGCGGTTACTGGGCGTGGCTCGTCGCCTGGTGAGCGCAGCCGAGCGGGATCCGGCGATGATCCGCATGCTGCTGCGGCGGCGGGACGAGGGGTACCTCGACGACGGCAGCAGGGGGGCCGCGCGCGAGTTTCGCGACGCATTGCAGCAGATCGTGGCCAGCGGGAAGTCCGACGGACAGGTGCGGTCCGGCCCGGCGGAACTGTGGACGTCGGTGTGGCTGGCGCTCGTTGCCTTTGCGGCGGAGCGGGTCAGCGCCAAGGAGTGGGCGCCGGATCACCAACAGGTGGGGCTCACCCTCGAAGCAGCGTGGGACGCGATTTCGGTGGCCAAGCGGCCCTAAAACTTCCCTGCATCCCCGCTTCCCTGCTTCTCCGCCTTCTCGCCTTCGAAAAACGTCAGCTGCCTGGGCCTAACCGGGACGTTGGACCAGTTGAGCGCTCGGGGACGGCCCTTGGACAGCGGCCGAATCTGGAGCAGGTTGTCGCCCACCAGGAACGCCACCGAATCGGTCCCCCAGCGGACCGGGTCGCGCGCGGCCTGGGCGAGAATCCCGGGTGCCCCTCTACGCGTGCTCAGACAGAGATCGCTGGTTCTCTTGCACAGCACCACCCGGGCGAACACCGGATCGCCCAGGAGCACCGCCAGGCTCGACTCTGCCACTGCCGAATCCGCCGCGGGCACCGGACTGACGTCGGGTTTCGCCGGAGGAGCGTCGAACCGATAGAGTCCCTCCCCCGTCCGCACGATCACCTTCGTACCATCATTGCTCCAACCAACCCGCTCGGGTGCACCGGCCCCCTTGGCCAACTCGAGCTCCCGCTCGCTTCCGCTGAGCAGGTTCATCACCCATACCGTGGCCGGGATGGAGTCCCGGAGCGACTGGCTTCGGAGAAAGGCCAGGTCGGTGCCGTTGGGCGCCAGCGCTGGAGCGAGCTCACCGACCGGCGTGTAGGTGATGGGAAAGGCGGGTCCCCCGTCGGCTCGCACCGCGTAGAGGTCGCCGCTCACCCCGCTGCCACCGACGAACACGGCGAATGCCTCCCGGCCCACGTCGATCTTTCCCCGCAGCGGAGGAAGGGTGCCGCAGGCGACGAGGTGAGAGGTGAGAAGTAAGAGGTAAGAGGTACGCCAGGCCGTCATCCCAGGCGTACCACGAGATTTCCCGGCCCTCTCACCTCTCACCTCTTACCTCTCACCTTCAACTGTGCTCTTCAACAACCACCAGCCGCCAGGATCGACCTCAACCTTCCTGGGCCGGCGCGAAATCCCCTCGACCACCTGATGCGTCTGCCGCCCGGTGACGTCCACCCGAACCGGCTTGCCGTCGATCGCGATCTCGAGTCCGGGAATGCGATAGATCCCCCACTCGACCGGCTGAGTCTGGCCGATATCCAGGGTCAGCTTCTTGCCCGAGTGCTTCCAGCGCAGATCCAGCATGGGATAGCCCGGCTGGGTCAACGCCTGCCGGAAATACCAGTCGAGATCACGTCCCGCCGCTCGGGACATCATTCGGGCGAAATCCGATGACAGTGCGGTGCTGTCGCGATACGTCCGGTAGTAGGCGCGAAGTCCGGAGTAGAAGGCGGAGTCTCCCACCAGCCCGCGGAGCTGATGCAGCACCCAGGCACCTTTCTGGTAATTGTTGCTGTTGAGCAGTCCGAGCAGGTCCCTGGCGGTGGTGTCCAGAATAGGCTTGGCGGTGTCCGGGGACGCGAAGTAAGTGGCGGCGTCCTTTTCCATGCCGGCACGGAAGGCGCTGTCGCCATCGGCATGGAGCCGCCACAGGGCGGCGAGATAGGTGGCGAACCCTTCCGACAGCCAGAGGTGATGCCAGTCGGCTTCGGTAACCGCATCGCCGAACCACTGGTGGGCAGTCTCATGGGCCACCACCGGCTCGCCCAGATTCTTCTCCCGATACCGCTTCTCGTCGTAGAAGATCGCGGTCGAGTTTTCCATGCCGCCAAACCGGGTGCTCGATTCGACGTGCGCCAGGCTGGGAAACGGAAAGGGTCCGATCAGGCGGGTGAAGTAGTCCACGATCTGGCCGGCCCGGCGAAATGGTCCGCTCACCGCGTAGGCCGAATCCTGGGGAAAGGTCCAGACCGTGAGCGGAACGCACTTCACCGCGCAGCCGACGTCGGGCAGGCGGGTACGGGACAGCCGGCCGATGCCCACCACCATGGTATACACCGGAATCGGGGTGTCGAGCCGGTAGTGCCACACCGCGTTGCCATAGGCGAGGGTATCGATCTTCTCCAGCACGCCGTTGGCGATCACCTGCTCCCCCACCGGCGCCTGGACATGAAACGCCACCGTCGCCTTATCGCTGGGGTGGTCCTGGGAGGCGAGCCAGAGGTGAGCCCGGTCGGGCCAATTGTCGGCAAAGATGGTGCGGTCGCCGTAGCCGTTCTTGCCAACGACGAGCCCATCTCGCACGAAGCCATGGTAGCGCACCCGGGTGCTGAGGGTGTCGCCCGGCTGCTTCTCGTGCGGCACCTCGATCTCCCCCTCCGAGCGGGCGTACATCGTTCGCGAGAGCCGAGTGTTGGGCTTCCCGTCCACCAGCACCCGCACCACCCGCATGGCGGAGTCGAGCTCCATCTCGACCGGCTCGGTGGAGCGGAGCCGCCAGGTGATCTGCACCTCACCCAGCACGTGGGTCCCGGTATCGCTGGGGACGAGCGTGATATCGTAGTGCAGCGCGTCGTGGACCGGGTGGATGGTGTCCGCCCGGGCGGCGAGAGGAGATTGCAAGGCTGCTTGTAGAGCGAATAAAAGGATCATCAACGCATGTCACCCTGAGTCTGCTCACGACTGTCACCCTGAGCCTTTCGCATCGCGAAGGGCGAGGGGGCCGAAGCTCAACCTGGGTTCCGGCCCCCTCGGGCGCTCAGGCGCCCTCAGGGTGACAGCCTGATGGGTTCGAATCTACTTGCCCAGCCGTGCCCGATAGAACTGCAGTATCCGATCCCACGCCTTCTGCACCTGCGGGCCATCCGATCCCTGCCGTCCCGGCTTCAGGAAACCGTGCCCGGTGCCGGGATACACCTCATAGGTGAAGGTCTTCCCCGACCCCTCCATCTTGGCAGCGACATCGGGCAGGGTGGCATCGATCCGCTCGTCGTTCTCACCATAGACGCCGAGCACGGGAGCCTTGATCCGCTTGATGGCGGCGGAGTCCGGCGGTGGACCGTAGGCCACCACAACGGCCTTCAGGTTCGGGTTGTTGGTGGCGTAGCGGAAGCTCTGCCCGCCGCCCCAGCAGAAGCCAATCGTGCCGATGTGGTCTTTCTCCACCGCGGGGAGGCTGTTGACGTAGGCGTACACGGCGTCCAGGTCGGCGCTGATGCTGTCCGGGTCCAGCTCTCCGATCAGCTTGCGGCCCTCATCGGGATTCTTGGGCGACTGGCCGTGCTTGGATGACAAAAGATCGGGCACGATGGCGACGAAGCCTTCCTTGGCCAGCCGGTCCGCCACCGTCGGCTCCCAGTCAGTCAGCCCGTAGATCTCATGGATTACGATCACCGCGGGGGCCTTGGTCTTCCGCTCGGGATAGGCGACGTAGGCCCGGATGGTGTCCTTGCCTCGTTTGATCTTCACCCACTCGCCGTGCGTGGTGACCAGATCCATCGGCTGAGCCCGCGCCGCCTTCACCCGTCGCTCGGCGTGCATCCACATCGCCGCGGCGCCGAGCAATGCCGCGAGCATAGCGACGACCGCGTACGTCGCCACACCACGAACTGAACCGCTGGCCGTCATCATGGCAGCTCCCAAAACTGGACCTTGTTCTCCATCAGCTGAGGCACAGCGACTCGGGAGTCCTTCTCCTCGAAGTCGATGTCAGCCGGCGATGCAATTCCCGAGGCCACTTTTCTGGTCTGGCCTTTTTCCAGGACGAACAAGCTGGAGTCGGCCCAGCTCGTGACCACCAGCCGTCCATCGGGAAGCGCGACCACCCCATCCTGCTGGCCGGGCCCGGAGCCGAGCGACTCCAGCTCCGTCTGACCCGGCTTCCATCCGTAGATCCCCTTGCCCAGAAAGGAGACGATCACGAAGCGCTTCTCCTTTGGATCCCAGGCGATGCCATTGGGCCCCTCGAGCTTGGGGGAGGTGAGCGCCGCGGTCGCTCCCCCTCGGGTGATTTTCAAGACCTGGTCGGGGCCGGGATGCGAAAGCGCGCCCTTGTTGTCGAAGAGCACACCGGTATCGGTCATGTAGATCGCTCCATAGGGCCCCACCGCGGCGCCATTGAGAAATCGCGCTCGCCCCTGGGCATTCACGTTGGCGATGACCTCGCCGGTGCGCTTGTTGAAGGCGCGGGCGAAGTCGATGTCCGCCACCCAGAGCGTATCACCGCTGATGGCGAGCCCCTTGGGCGCATTGAGGGTGACGCCTTTCTTTCCGCCCTCGATGAACTTGAGGCTGTATATGGCTCCGTCGGGCCGCAGCCGGCTGATGTAGCCGTTGTTGTCCTTCCTGGTCGGGGGGCCGTTCACGTTGGAGACGAACCAGACGTCCAAGTCTCTATCGTAGCGGGCCGACTCCGGGCCCTGGAGGTTCCCGGTCTCCCCCACCTTCCGGAATCGGTTGGAAAGGTCCTCGTATACCGCGGCCGACTCGGCCAGCGCCCGGGACTCGGCAGCCCTGCGGGCCGACTCTCGCCCGCAGGATCCCAGGCTCAACGCCGTCGCCGCCAGCCCGAGCGTCAGCGGTCCGAGGGCGCCTCGGATGCTCATGGCAGCTCCCAGAACTGGAGCTTGTTCTCCATCAGCTGAGGCACGGCGATCGTCTTGTCCTTGACGCCGATGTCGGCCGGTGACGCGATGCCGCTGGCCACCTTGGTCGTGCGCCCATTGTCGAGCACGAAGAGGCTGGAATCGGCCCAGCTGGTCACCACCAGCCGTCCGTCGGGCAAAGGCTCGACCCCGTCCTGCTGGCCGGGCCCGGTGCCGAGCGGCCGGAGATCCCTGGAGCCCGGCTTCCAGCCGAGGATGCTGGGGCCCATGAAAGAGACGATCACGAAGTCGCTGTCGTTCGGATCCCAGGCGATCCCGTTGGGCCCCTGCAGCTGGGCCGACTCGAGGGCAACCGTCGCCTTGCGCCCTTTCACCTGATAGACCCGGTCGGGCCCGACGTGCTTCATCCCGGTCTTGGGGTCGGGGATGACGCCGGTATCGGTGATGTAGAGAGTACCGTCGGGCCCCGCGGCGACGTCGTTGAGGAACTTGGCCTGCGGCGCGACGACCGAAGCCACCGGGGCGCCGGTGCGCTTGTTGAAGCCACGGACCGCATCGATGTCGGCCACCCAAAGCGTGTCACCCACGACTGCGATGCCCTTGGGTGCGTTCAGGGTAACGCCGTTCTTGCCGGCCACGATGAACTTGGCGGTGTCGGGAGTGCCGTCCGCCTTGAGCCGGATGATGTAGCCGTTGTTGTCCTTCTTGCTGGGGTCACCGTTGATATTGGAGACGAACCAGACATTGAGATCCTGGTCGTAGTGGGCGGACTCGGGGTGCTCGAGCTCGCCCACTTCGCCCACCTTCCGGGCCAGCGAGCTGGCTTCGGTCGAGGTGGGCGCGGCCGCGGTGTCGCTCACGGCACCGGTGGTCTTCTCGTTGGGCTGGCGAGGGTTACAGCCGCCGAGGCTGAGGGCCGCGGGCAGCGAAAGGGCTAAAAGAGGCGTGACATAGTGCCGGAACATGGGGCTAGCTCCACTCAGTGGGAGAGCAAGTATAGGCGGTAAGGCGGTAGGGCGGTAAGGATCAGCGGGGCAGCGGGGCAGCATGCGGTTACACCAGGCTCCTCGTTCCGAACGCAGTGAGGGACCTTGCCCGCCCTCCTCCGGCCTTCGTGGCGCGCTCCGGAGTTATGGATCGGAGATATTGACCCAGAGCACCCGCCGGCACCGGGAGCACCCGCGGTCCGGAGAGCCTGCCCCGAGCCATGCCACCAGGGCCGCGGCCCCGGTGACGAGGAATCCATGCCTAGAATCCCGCATTGAGACGTATCTCCAGAGTCCTGGGCCGGCCGACGGACGCGCCACTGAAGAAGGCGCCCTTCAGCAGGTATTTGTGATCGAACAAATTCTCGATGTAGATCTCGGGGCGCAGTAGGACACTGCCCACCTGCAGCAGATAGCCCGCGCTGGTGTTCATGATGAAGTTGGGATCCACGTGAATGGAGCGGTTGAAGTCGAAGAGTCCTCGGCCGTAAGTGGCGGCGTCCGGCGCGTTTCCGTTGGTCAAGCCGCTGCCGTACAGCCCGCTCACGGTGGCGAAGAGATGCCGGTCGGCATAGCTCATCGAAGCCACGCCGGAGAGCCGCTGATCGTGATCCAGATCGAAGTATCCCGGCGGGAGGTCAGCCGGGAAGAAGCCGCCGGTGATCGGTCCCAGACCGGAGGCGTGGTTGAGGGCCAGGTTGACGTAGCCCGACAGCGGACCGGAAGGGCGCACCTCGAGCACCGTCTCCACTCCGTTGATCCAGACCTGGTCGATGTTGACCGAGGTGATGATGGTGGACCCGGGCACGGTGTTGTCGTCGATGCCGGGTGAGCTCTTCTTGTGGTAGGCGGAGAGCTTGGCCACCAGCCCGGCCGGGAACCGGTGGGTGAGGCCGACCTCGAAGAAGTGATCCCGCTCCGGCAGCGTGGGCTGCGCGGTCACGCCACCCTGGGCCACGCTGGTGATGGCTCTGAGGTCTTCGACGTTGGTGGGGATGAACAGCCGGCCGTAGTAAGCCCAGAGGCTGGTCTGGGCGTCGGGAAAGAAGCTGAGCTTGACCCGCGGGCTCACCTGGTTCTGACTCCCGGCAAACGGAGCCACGTGGTTATCGAAGCGCACCCCGGTACGCAGCTCCCACTTCTCGGTCGGCGCGATCACGGTCTGGGCGTAGACCCACTGGTCGTTCCCCTTGAGATCCGAGCTCGAGGCCGGTCCCGGATTTCCTGACGCGTCCAGGGTCAGGAAGTCCTCATGCCCCCGGGTGAACGATGCGAGCCCACCCACCTTGAACTGGAGCCGTTCGGAGAGCCGGTAGGCGTAGTCGGCCTTGATCCCGGTGGTATTGAAGTTCCGGTCCTCACTCAGATTGAACGCGGTGGTGTCGGGGAAGAACACGAACGAGGGGGTGTCGTCCACCCCCGGGGTGTAAGTCAGACTCCCCCGCCGGTGAAACCCCGCGACGAAGAGGTCGGAGCCCGATGCCGTGCCGCTCCCGGGGAACTGATGGCGCCAGCTGAGATTGGCGAAGCTGTTGAGGTCCTCCTGGTGATCGTCCTGGATGACGCCACCGGCCGAGTCGAAGGGCACCTCGAAGCGGGTGCGCGACCAGTTGAGATCCAGGTTCATCACGTCGGTTGGCGAAGCCGCATACTGCGCCTTGCCGAAGGCGAAGAGATCGGTGCCGTTGTTGTGGAAGTTGATCGGGTCGTGGGTGACGGTATCGAAGACCACCGGCTCCTGCCGCATGTCGCTCTCCCGCCGGGTGCCGGAGACGAACCAGCCGAGCTTGCCCAGGTTCTGGCTCGCGTCCACCGTCTGCCCGTTGCTGGAGAAGGAGCCGCCGAAGGCGGAGGCGTCGCCCCGGAGGCCGCCAGCCGGAATCCTGGTGTTTACGTCCACAATCGCCGCGTTCTTGTTGCCGAACTCCGCATCCCAGCCGCCGGTCTGGAAGGTGATCTGGTTGACCACGTTGGGATCGAACAGCTCGTTCAGGCTCCCGGAGATGCCTGCCGGAACCGGCACCCCGTCGATGTAATAGGTGTACTCCGCATGCTGTCCCCGGATGTGGACCTCACCGGTGGGAGCGCGGACGGCGCCGGCCACCGATTGCTGGACGATCTGCGAGGTGGTCTGCGTGGGAGCGCCGTGATAACTGTCCTGCTTGAAGACCTGGTTGCCGCTTCGGGTGTCCACCGCAATCGGCGCCGGCGCGGTGATCTCCAGCTCCTGCAGCCGTACCGCCGACGCCACCAGCCCGACGGACACCTCGGTGTCCTGGCCTCCCGGGCCAATGGTGATGTGAGACCGGGTCGGCCGGAAGCCCAGCAGCCGTACCTCGACGTCGTACTCACCG
>DASYIX010000117.1:0-58663 GCA_035997125.1 Gemmatimonadales bacterium | reverse complement strand
TGGTCCGACACCTTGCGCGACCGGCGCATCGCGACCCCATAGTCGGTCTTCACACTGCCGATTTCGATCCCGAGCTCCTTGGCATCGTGGGCCAGGACGCTGGCCACGTACGCGCTGTGGAGCAGCGCCTTGGTCGGAATGCACCCGATGTTCACGCAGACGCCACCCAGCTTGTCTCGCTCCACCACCGCCGTTGCCAGGCCGAGTTGTGCGGCGCGAATGGCGCAGACATAGCCGGCCGGCCCGCCGCCCACGATGATCACGTCGTACTGATTGGCCACAGCTCCTCACAGGTGAGAATGAGAAGTGGAAGTGAGAGGCGATGACCTCTCACCTCTCACCTACCAGACCAGCGCCAGCGGATTCTCCAGCATCGTCTTCAATGTCTTGAGAAACTGGGCCCCCGTCGCGCCGTCGATCACCCGGTGATCGCAGGACATGGTCAGGCGCAGGCGGCGGCGGAGGGCGACCCCCCCCTCATGGGCCACCGGCTTCTGAGCGATCCGCCCCACCGCGAGAATGCCCGCCTCCGGCGGATTGATGACCGCGGTGAACTCGTCGATATCAAGCATGCCGAGATTGGAGACGGAAAAAGTCCCGCCGGTATACTCCTCCGGTTTGAGGCGGCGCTCCCGGGCTCTCGCGGCAAGGTCGTGCGATTCGGCCGAGATCTGGCGCAGGGTCTTGGCGTCGGCGTGCCGGATCACCGGGGTGATCAGGCCCTCTTCGACCGCCACGGCCATGCTCACGTGGATCTCGTTCCAGTATCGGATGTGATCGTCCTGCCACCAGGCGTTGCACGCGGGGTGCTGCCGCAGCGCCATGGCGACGGCTTTGAGGATGATGTCGTTGAAGGAGACTTTGGACTCCAGCGCCTCTCTCGCCTCCGCGACCCGCTCCATGTCCACCTCGGTAGTGAGGTAAAACGTGGGGATCGGCCCGATGGATTGAGCCAGGCGCTTGGCGATGGTCTTCCGGATCTGGGTCAACGGGACGTCGGTGTAAGCCGGGCCGCCTGCTGGTGGGGCCGCGGGGCCGCGGGGCCGCGGGGCAGTGACCGCCGGGGCCGCTGAAGGGGTCGTGACGGGTGAGGTAGCCTGTTCAATGTCACGGGCAACGATGCGGCCTTCGGGTCCTGAGCCGGCCACCGCCCCAAGATCGAGGCCTCGCTCGGCTGCAATTCTACGGGCGAGCGGAGACGCTCTGACTCTGCCCGGCGTCTGAGCCACCGCTGGCGCAGGAGCTGGTCGTGGCTGAGGCGCGGGGCGCTGACTTCCGGTTACAGCTTGAGCCGACGGCGCCGGCGGCATTGATGTGGGCTGATTGCGATCAGGTGCTGGCTGGGTCGCCTGAACATCTTTGGCTGGTTGCTGCGGTGTTGCGCCGCCGCCCCGCTTCCCGTCTTCCCCGCTGCCCCGCTGCCCCGCTGCCCCACTGTCCTCCCCGGGCTCCCCGATGACGGCGACGGGCTCGGACACCGGCACGGTTGCGCCCGCCTCCACGATGTGCTTGAGCAGGGTCCCCCCGGCACGGGCGACCAGCTCCATCACCGCCTTGTCAGTCTCGACCTCTGCGAGCACATCGCCTACCGCGACAGCCTCGCCCTCCTGCTTCTTCCACTCGACCAGGCGGCCCTCTTCCATGGTTGGAGAGAGAGCTTCCATTACAACTTTCGTCGACATTCGCAGTTCCTAGTTCCGCTATAGGCGATAGCCACGAGCCCTACTCTTTATACAGCACCTGATTCACCGCCCCAATCACCTTGGCGGGATCCGCCTTGGCGACCTTCTCCAGCTGCTTGTTGTAGGGCATTGGCACGTCGGCGCCGGTCACCCGGATCACCGGAGCGTCGAGCTCGTCGAAGGCCTCGCGCTGGATGGTGTCTACCACCTGCGCGCCGACCCCGGCAAAGGGCCAGCCCTCTTCCACCACTACGCAGCGATGGGTCTTGGCCACGGAGGCGAGGACGGCGTCAGTATCCAGCGGCCTGATGGTGCGCAGGTCGAGCACGTCGGCGTTCACCCCTTCGCCGGCGAGCTGGTCCGCTGCCTTCAGCGAGACGCTGACGCTCTTCGAGTGGCAGACGATGGTGACGTCGCCGCCTTCGCGCTTCAGGTCGGCGCGGCCGATGGGAACGACGTGCTCGCCCTCCGGCACCTCGCCTTTGAGGTTGTACAGCATCTCGCCTTCAATGAAGATCACCGGATCGTCGTCCCGGATAGCGCTCTTGAGGAGTCCCTTGGCATCGGCCGGGGTGGCCGGCATGACGACCTTGAGGCCGGGAATGTGGGCATACCAGCTCTCGAACGCCTGGGAGTGCTGGGCCGCGAGCTGCAAAGCGGCTCCTCCGGGGCCCCGGAAGACGGCCGGCACGCCGATCTGCCCATTGGACATGTACCGCATCTTCGCGGCTGAATTGATGAGCTGGTCGACTGCGAGCAGCGCAAAGTTCCAGGTCATGAACTCGATGACCGGCCGGAGGCCGACCATGGCCGCACCCACGCCGACCCCGGCAAAACCGAGCTCGGTGATCGGTGTGTCCACCACCCGCATGGGCCCGAACTCATCCAGCAGTCCCCGGCTCACCTTGTAGGCGCCCTGGTATACCCCGACCTCCTCACCCATGAGGAAGACCGAAGGATCCCGCTGCATCTCCTCGCGGAGCGCCTGGTTGAGAGCATCTCGATAGGTCAGGACGGTCATTCGCCGCGCTGCCCGGCAGCCCCGCTAGGGATTGGCATACACATCCCTGAACAATTCCTCCGGCTCCGGATCCGGCGCCTGGTCGGCGAATTGGTAGGCATCCTCCACCTCCTCCATCGCATCCTTGTCCAGCGCCCTGACCGCTCCCTCGTCCATGAGGCCGTCGGCGATCAGCCGCTGGGACCAAACCACGATGGGATCCCGCTTCCGTTGGTCCTCGACCTCCTCCCGGGTGCGGTAATGCCCATGGATCGGATCCGACATGGAGTGACCCATGAAGCGATAGGTGCGGACCTCGAGTAGTGTGGGCAACTTGTCGTGGCGGGCCCGCTGCACGGCACGCTCCATCGCCGAGTTCATGGTGAGCACATCCTGCCCGTCCACCACTTCGTTGGCCATGTCATAGGAGCATGCCCGCTCGGAGATGTCATAGAGCGCACTGGCGCGCTCCAGGGCGGTGCCCATGCCGTATCGATTGTTCTCACAGAGATAAATGGCGGGAAGCTTCCACAAGGCCGCCATGTTGAGCGCCTCGTGGAACGCCCCGTTGTTGACCGCGGCCTCACCGAAGTAGCACACCGCCACCTGATTGGTGTTCCGGTACTTGGCCGCGAAGGCCATCCCGGTGGCCAGCGGGATGTGAGCTCCCACGATGCCGTGCCCACCGAGGAAGCCGAGTGAGGCGTCGAACAGGTGCATCGAGCCTCCCTTCCCGCCGGAGCAGCCCGGAGCCTTGCCGAACAGCTCGGCCATGACCGCCCGCGCCGAAATTCCCCGGGCCAGGGCGTGCCCGTGCTCACGGTAGGAACAGGTTATGTAGTCATCCGGTCCCAGAGCCCCCAGACTTCCGACCGCGACCGCTTCCTGCCCGATGTACAGATGGCAGAACCCGCCGATCTTGCCGAGGCTGTAGGCCTCGCCCGCCTTCTCTTCGAAGCGGCGGATCAGCAGCATCTCCCGCAGCCAGCCGCGATACTCGTCAGCCCGGGCTTGGTCGAGGCCCTTGGGTCTCGCCTTGGGGCGCACTTCGGGCGATTCTGCCACGACGCGCTCTTCGCTGCGAGCCCCTCGCTGCCCGCGGGCCGTGCTCAGGTGGATACCCCGTGCAGCTGACTGCTCCCCTTGGCAGCAGTCACTTGCTCCCAGGCGTGATACGAGGAACGGGTCAGCGGACTGGCTTCGACATGAGAAAAGCCCAGCGCCAAGCCCAGTGCACGCAGCTCGGCGAACTCGTCCGGGGTGTAGTAGCGCGCCACCGGCATGTGGCTGTCGGAAGGGCGCAGGTACTGGCCCAGGGTAAGGATATTCACGTCGCTCCGGCGCAGATCACGCATGCAGACGAGCACCTCATCCCATTCCTCCCCCAGGCCCAGAATCATGCCGGACTTGGTGAGCGCCTCGGGCGCCATACGGCGCGCGTTCGCCAGCAGCTGAAGAGCCCGGTGGTAGCGTCCCCCCGGCCGGGCTAGACGGTACAAGCGCTCCGCGGTCTCCAGATTGTGATTCAGGATGTCAGGCCGCGCGTCCATCACGATCCCAAGCGCGGCTTCCGAGCCCTTGAAGTCGGGAATGAGCACTTCGACGGAGGTCTCCGGCAGACGCCGGCGGATCTCGGTGACGCAACCGGCAAAGATCTCGGCTCCTCCGTTCGGCAGATCGTCCCGGTCTACCGAGGTGATTACCACGTGTTGCAGGTTCATCCGCTCCACCGCCTCCGCCAGGCGGACCGGCTCCAGCGGATCGAAGGTGTTGGGCGTGCCATGGGCCACGGCGCAGTAGGTACAGTTTCGGGTGCACACGTCGCCCAGGATCATGAACGTGGCCGCCTTGTGCTCCCAGCACTCACCGACATTAGGGCAGCGAGCCTCCTCGCACACGGTGTGGAGCTTAAGCTCTCGCATCAAGCCCTTGATGTGCGCGTAGTTGGGCCCGCCGGGCGCCTTTACCTTAAGCCAGCTCGGCTTGCGAGCGCGCGCCACCGACGACCGAGTGCCGCTGCCGTCAACGGGTGGGGTGGCAGAGCGGGTCAACTGGACGAGCGGAACAGCCACTGCATTCTCCTCGTTCTTGGACTAAGTAGCTTGCTTCAACGTGGAAGCTAGCAGGGGCGGCTGGCCCCCAGCTAGCTGCGGCATCGCTCCGCAACCTGCTGTTGCGCCGCGCGTACTTCGTCAGACGCTTTTTCCTCCACCTCCGTCGGGCCCCGCTGCGTGGTGTACTCGGCGAAGGTGCGGCCTTTGACCTGAATGCTGGTTTGGCCATCGGCCTGAGGGGCCACCTCCACTTCGATTCTGTTGCGTATTCGGTTGAACTGGGTGTCAGGCCGGCGGGTCTTCTCGTCGATCTTCGTAGCAATTATGCGCCGAGCGTCCTCGTCGATTGAGCTCTGTTTGTAGCCCAGCTCCTTCAACTGCTGCTTGACGCAGTCGAAGGTCGCGTCCGGTCCGGCCGACGTTTTCGCGGTGATCGGTGTGGCCAGCGTCTGGCTACACCCTGCCAGGAGAAGAGCGCCCGCCCATAGGACACGGTGATGCATCAGCAGCTCCAGGGTTGGGAGAAGTGGCCGTAATGTACACGGAGTGACGAGGAGGGAAAAACGACGGCCTCCTTTGCGGGAGGCCGTCGGACTGCGATGCCTTAGGTGCGACTTAGAAGAACAACATGAGCCCGAAGGCACCGGCAAAGGTCTTGTTCTTATCGGTAGCGGCGATGTGTTCCTTGGTCCAGGCATAATCACCCTCACCCACCACCTTGAGGGACTTGGTGGCCTGGTAATAGATCCCGCCCGAGATCAGGGAGTTCTCGGTCTTGAATTGAGTCGCCTCGCCGGTGGTCGACTTGAGGTAGCTCGACCCGTAGCTGCCCGCGAGAGTCACCTTGCTGTCGGTCGGCGTTATGGTAACCTGCCCGATGAAACCGTAGGAATCGCGGAGCTCGCCGTCACCACCCACCCCAAGACCGCTGACCGCGCCACCGGTGCCGCCGACGCCATTAAACTGGAGCGTGGTGCCGATACCCTTGCCCCAGTAGCCAGACCCGGTCAGCCCGATCGCCGACTTGCCGAACCGGAGCCCGCCGCCGACGCCGGTGGCGGTCTTGGAGGCATCAAAGAAGGGACTGGCCGCAACTTTGTCCTTGGCATTCTGCACCGTGCCATTGATCCACAGCTGGACGCTGCCGGCCTTGTAGCTGAATTCAGACTCGAGCCGCGGCGCTTGGGTCTGGTTGTACACGGTGCCGGCGTCACCACCGAGCCCTGATGGCTGGAACAGGCCGATGGAGAGCTGTCCCGGCTTCCCAGAAGGGGTCGAATAGGTCATCTGGGCAACGAAGTTGGGATAGATGTACCCGAACCCGATGCGGCCCAGGGTGGTGCCGCCGCCGTTGATACCGCCGGTGGCGCCGATGCCGAAGAGCGTCTGGTCGGTCAGAATGTTCTGCCGGTTGAAGAGTCCGATCTCCCGGCCCGCGAGGATCTGACCCCAGGTGCCGCCAACCGTCAGGTACACCTGCCTCATGTCGATCTGGGCGCCGAAGCAGTCGTGGGCGCTGGAACCAGCCGAGCCCCCGCCCGTGCCGCACTGGATCTGGGGCGCAAAGCCGAAGTGAACGCCGAGATCGGTGTTGCCTTCCTTACCCTTCGCGTCAAACACGGAGAAGGCGGGCAGCAGGCCGGTCCGAAGATTGAAGCCTTTCCCGCCGATGCCGATCAGGCCACCGGGCGTGAGGGCCAAGTTGGTGCCCCCGGTCTCGCTCTGGGATTCGTAAACCGCAAACGCGTTTACGTTCCCCGAGAAGGTGAAAGCCCAGCCGTTGCTCATCTGCATCGTGAGCTGTGCCTCGGCGGCGCTCGCCACTCCCACCGCCAGACCCAAACACAACATTGCGACTCGCTTCATAGGTGCGTCTCCCTCAGAGTAAGGATGACCGCCATCCACAGCCTAACTTCGGGACGAAGAGCCTGCACCAGCACGACCGTGCGCTTCAGCGCAATGAATCCGCAGATATGGGACGACCCAGCGTCGTGTTCACCTCCAGGAAAGCGTACCACGTGGGCAGGGGAAGGTGGTTCTTCCACCAGTAAAAATCGCTGACCCGACTCGCGTACACGTTCGAACCAAACGGGAAACGAAACCTCCTGCTCCGGCTCAATTCCTCCAGCGCGAGTCTGACCGCCGCGGTATCCCGGGCCTGGCTGGAGGCCTGGCTCAGCGCGGCGCCGGCGAGAAACCCGTCCACGTAGGCAAGCCGCGCGTCCGGCTTCATCCGCCGCCAATCGTCGCCATTGAGGCTCAGCCAGTCCCGGCCCGACTGCGGTTGGAACCAGGCACTTCCGGTAAGGGCCGCCCCGACGACCAGTGCTGCCCAACCCCAACGCTCGACTCCCACGGTCGAAACAAACCGGCCAGCGGAGAACCCGGAGCAGGGTTCCCGCCGGCCTGGTCCGGGGACTTACTTCTTCATGGCGGTACGCTTCGGCAGTCCGAAGACGAACACCGCATTGCCGAGCGGATAGCTCAGCTGGAAGTTTCCGCCGCACGCAACCGCGACGAACTGCTCGCCCCCATGGGTAAACGTCATCGGGGCGGAGTTGCAGCCCGCGCCACCGTTGAACTGCCAGAGCAGTTTGCCGGTCTTGGAGTCGTAGGCGTTGAAGTTACCGTTCCCCTCACCGGTGAAGGTGAGCCCGCCGGCGGTGGCCAGGGAGCCGCCCATCATGGGCTGCGCCACCTTGTTTTGCCAGGCGATCTTCCCGGTCCTGAGGTCGACGGCGGAAAAGAGCCCGTATTGCTCTTCGCCCGGAATGGCCACGAAAGCCGAGCCGAGCCAGAGCTTGCCCTTCTCAAATGGTGCGGAATGAGTGATGTAGTTCATCGGTTGGTGCAGGGCTGCCACAAACGCGTATTTGAGGCTCGGGTTGACCGAGACCGGTGACCATTCCGACCCGCCGTTGGCGCCCGGCAGCATCCGGGCACCCTTGTCGGTCGGCAGCGCAAACATGTTCTCCTGGGGCACGAAGTTCTCGCTCTTGCGGACCAGCTTGCCCGTGGCCGCGTCGAGGACGTAGACCCAACCGGTCTTGCCGGCATGGACCACCACCTTCTTGCCACCCAGCGTCAGGACCGCCGGGGGCGACGTCGCGTCGAGGTCCCAGACGTCGTGGGGAACGGTCTGGTAGTACCACTTGGTCTTGCCGTTGCTGGCGTCGATGGCAACGATCGCGTCGGTGTAGAGGTTGTCGCCCGGACGAATGCTCCCATCGAGGTCCGGCGAGGGATTGCCGACTGAGACGAAGATCGTGTTGAGATCCTTGTCGTACGCTGGGGTGGTCCAGACGCCGCCACCGCCGCGCTGCCACCCGTCAGCGTACTTGCCGCTGTCGGCCTTTTCCTTGGCGATATCGCGGTGCAGATCACTATCCTCGGCCTTCGGCGCCCAGGTGCCCCACCAGCCGTTAGGGGCCTTGTCGTCGAAGCTGGCATCGCCCTTCGGGGCGGGAATCGAATACCAGCGCCAGACCTGATCACCGGTCATGGCGTTGTAGGCGGTGACGTGTCCCCGGATGCCATACTCACCACCGGAAACGCCCACGATCACATTGTCGCCGATGACGAGCGGCGCGTGCGTAATGCTATAGCCCGCCGCAGGGTCGGCGACTTCTTTGTCCCACAGCACCTTTCCATCTTTGGCGTCGAACGCCACCAGGTGGGCATCGAGCGTACCCATATACAGGTGCGCCCCGCCGTGGATACCGAAGCCGCGATTGTTGGGGCCGCAGCAATAGATGGTGGTGCCCAGCTTGTGCTCGTAGCGCCACAGCTCCTTGTGGGTATTCAGGTCGTACGCGATCGCGGTGTTGTACGGCGTCGTCACGTACATGACACCGTTGGTGACGATCGGCGTGTTCTCGAACGAGCCCAGCTTTGCGATCCCGGTCTGGAAGACCATGCGGGGGACCAGCTGCGAGACATTGGCGGTGCTGATAGTTCTCAACGCGGAGTACCGCTGATTCCAGTCGTTCCCGCCGTAGGTTGTCCAGTCACCACTTCCTTGGGCCGCGACTGGGACTGCAACGGACAGGAGCACAGGAGCCACCCACCAACGGGAACCGGTCCTCATGGCACTCTCCTCAGGGGCAGGGTCTGGATGCGCGTGGCCGTGCCGCGCAGCGCGGCAGGCCGGGGCCCGATTGGATAACCGATGGGCCCGGCTCGGTTGCTGGCAAAATGTCCGATCGTGTGGTCATGACAGCGGAACGGCGGCCGCAATGGGGAGCCCCATTCGGCGCCGATTAGTTCAGGGGCTGTAAGTTATTAACGGGTTACAATCTCACTACGTCACCGACGGCGTCAAGCCCCGCTTTCGGATAATCCCGGAGCCCATTTGTGGAATAATCATGCAAGGTGATGGGGTGCAATAATTTGCACCATGTGCCGGAGCCGAACGTCAATGGCGCCGGCACTCTGCTACCGGGCGTCAGAACAGCACCGAGGCCTTTTTGACCGTCTGCCAGATGCCCCAGAGGAGCGGAATCGTGACCGGAAGCCAAGCCAGAACCACGAGGGCCCATTGGCTGGCCCGGGATTGAGGACGTTCATCAGGCTTCGGCACCAACGGTCTTCCTGACTGGGAAATACGAGGAGGTTGGGAGGGTCGCAACAATATCCAATGGACTTAAACTTTATGCAACCGCCTACGCCGCCGGTGCGCGGGCCATCGCGAGCTCATCCTGCGTCATGTAATAGCGTGGGTCCACCGGCTTCACCGCCAGATTGCAGATAAAACCGATCACCAGAAGCCCCGCCAACACGTACATCGTGACGTTGTAAGCCTGCGCGTTCGGTATGCCATGGGCGATCTGGTATTCCCGGAGGTTATTCACCAGCTGAGGTCCCAGGATGCCGGCGGTGGACCAGGCGGTGAGCAGCCGCCCGTGAATCGCGCCGACGTACTGAGTACCAAACAGATCGGCCAGGTATGCCGGGATAGTGGCAAACCCGCCCCCGTACATCGTGAGGATCAAGCCGAAGATCAGCACGAAGAGAGTCACATTCCCCGTGCGCCCGGCGAAGGGGGCCGAGGAGTACAAGAGGATTCCGAGCCCGAAGAAAATGAAATAGGTACGTTTCCGGCCGATGTAATCGGAGAGCGACGCCCATCCGATCCGTCCGGCGATGTTGAACAGGCTGAGCAGTGCGGCAAAGGCGGCACCAATGGTCGCCAGCTGCGCCTTCTGCGCCTGGGACAGATCCTTAAGCGCTCCAGCTACCCCGATCAAACGCCCGCCGAAAATCTCCTGGATCATGGGTGATGCGATCCCGATCACCCCGATCCCGGCGCTCACGTTCATGCACAGCACCATCCATAGCAGCCAGAACTGCGGAGTGCGCCACGCCCGGCTCACATGGACGCTGTGCGCCGTGATCATCCCGCTCTTCTGAGCCTGGGGTGTCCATCCTGCCGGCCGCCAGCCAGGCGGAGGCAGCCGGTAGCCGAAGGCGCCACCCATCATGGCAACGAAGTAGATCGCGCCCATGGCGATGAAGGTCTTCGCGACTCCGATGTCGGTCGGCGTAGCAAAATGCTTCATCAGGATATCGGCCAAGGGTGCCCCGATCAGCGCGCCGCCGCCGAAGCCCATGATGGCCATGCCGGTAGCCATGCCCCGGCGGTCGGGAAACCATTTGATCAGGGTCGACACGGGCGAGATGTAGCCCAGGCCCAGACCGCAGCCGCCGATTACGCCGGAGCCGAGCCAGAGCAGCCAGATCTGGTGGAGGTAGACCCCCAGCGCCGAGATCATGAATCCGCCGCCCCAGCAGAAGGCGGCGACAACTCCCGCCTTCCGCGGCCCCACTCGCTCGAGCCAGGCGCCGAAGAGCGCGGCAGAGGAACCGAGAAAGACGAAAAAGAGAGTGTACATCCACCCGAGCTCGCTGATCTTCCAGTCGCAACTGCGCGACGCCAGCAGCTCGAAGAAGCCCATGTGGGCGTGACACGACACCGGCTCGGTGATCCCGATGGCTCGGCTCAGCGGCAACCAGAACACGCTGAAGCCGTAGGCCATGCCGATGGAGAGATGAATGGCCAACGCGGCGGGCGGCACCAGCCACCGATTGAAGCCTGGTCTGGCGATGATCCGCTCTTTGGACAGCAGCCCCGCCATCGCGAGTCTCCTCGGTTAGGTTTCGCCTTGGTTTTCTTGAGCTGCGGCCGATGGGTGTACGCTACGCAAGGTATAGACGACTCTAACCCGGTGCCAGAGCACCGCGACGATGATGCGGATTTTCAGAGAGCGTAACTGGGCAACGACTGTGGTCGCGCTCCTCGCCCCGATCGGGTGCGCCGGCCGGGGCCAAGTCTCCCCGCCAGCGAGCGCACCGCAATCTTCCAGTCCGACGGTGGCTACACCCTCTCGGTCGACCGCTGCTGCCGATAGCACGCCGCCGTGGCTCACGGTAGACAGCGCCGGCCGGGCTGCCACCCTCACGCTGGAAGTGACCGCACCCCCCGGCGCCCCCTCCGCGCTCATCAATGGCTATCGGGCCGGCGAGGCCCGGATCACCGTGCCGCTGGGGTGGACGGTGCGTTGGCATTGGCATAACGCCGACTCCGTGGCTCCGCACAGCCTCGTGGTCATGGTCCAACGGGAAAAGATTCCCCTGGAGGGCGGGCGGCCCGCGTTTAGCAACGCGATGAGCCGAACGGTCACCGGCGGGCTACCGCCCGGGTCAACTGATGAGACCACCTTCGTGGCGGATGAGGCTGGGTGGTACTGGCTGATGTGCGGGGTGCCGGGTCATGCTCTCAAGGGCGAGTGGCTCGAGCTGCGGGTAGATCCGGATGCCAAGACGGCGGGCGTCCAAGTAAAGAAGTCGTGAACTGTTTCCTGCCGCTATTCACCTCGTTGCTGCAGTAGTCGTTCAATCTCGTCCTCGAACTCCCTCGCCGGGCTGGCATGGGGTCCGGTCGCGAGGCCGTGGAAGCCCGCGTAAACCTGGCGCACTCGCCCGTCCCGCCCGACGAACACGGTAGTGGGAAAAGCGCTCAGGTTGTGCAGTTGAGGGAGAGCAGCTGCCAGCGATTCGTTGTCATTGACCCCGGCCAGGAGCAAGGGGAAGGGGATACCGAATTTGTCGCGATAGCGGCGGACCTGACGGGCATCTACCGCCGTGTCGCCCGTCGCCTCGAACGCCAATCCCACTACTTCCAACCCCCGAGCGTGATACCGGCGATAGAGTCGGACCAGCGCTGGGGTAGCCTCGTGGCAGGTAGGGCACCAGCTCCCGAAGATGTCCAGCAACACAACCTTTCCGCGGAACCGGGCGTCATCGCTTGCAACCGGCCGCCCTTCCAGATCAGGGAAGCTGAACCGGAGCCGCTCTGTGGTGTCAGCACCGGTCACCTCGGTGGGTGACTTGAGGTGTGGCGCCCCGGTACTCCGTACCGCTGTCCATGGTGTCTGGGTTCGGAGCCCGGCATGAAAGGTTCCTCGTAGCGTACCACCCTGGAGCTTGCCGGTGAGCAAGTAAACGAAAGAGCCGTCGAAGAGCCCGATCGCAAAGCTGTCCCCCACCACCGCCCCGGCGAAGGGTCCATAATCAGCAGTACTTGAGATGATCCACCCTTCAAACCCACCTGATCCATTCCGAAACTCGAACACCCGGGGGCTGGTCCCCTGGTCCTGGAAGTAGGTGGCGTCCCAGCGTCCCAGAAGGTGCTTTGATCCGGTGGTCGCCCGCGGGCGACCCCGCGACGCGCGGAACGCTATGGTTCGCGGGCCGTTGCTCCCTACGTTGTGATAGTACCCCACGAGCGAGTCCGCCCGGAGCGCCGCCTTCATGATCGCGTCGTAATCCGTGATCTCGAGCACCAGGCTGTCGCCCTCTACCCGCACGGCCGAGAAGGATTGGCAGCTGTCGCCGTTGCACAGCTGTCCCTTCCATCGCCTGGTGTCACGTCCAATGGTGACGACGAACGGCAGCTGTCCGCCGGCGAGGTCGAGCACCGCGTTCCAGGAGCCTGCAGGAGATGAACCCGCCGCCACTGTGACTGCGCTCTGGATCAATAGCGCGACCATCATTTCGGATCTCCCTCGACTTCAGGAGCTTCGAGCCCACCTCCCATATACCGCTCTCCCGCGCGGATCGGCTGGGTGATCACGTTACCTCGCCAGGGCAGGGGGCAAGCATAGATTGCGCTGTAGGCGCAGAATGGGTTGCGCGCCATGTTGAAATCGAGGCGAAACTTCCCAGCTCCGGCGGGGATCAGGCTCACGAAGCGCCCGGCGGGATAGGTACCATCGCCGTTGCTCCCATCTCGGAAGAAAATCTCCAGCTCGGACTCCTCCCCTCCCAGGGGGATCCGGAGCACTCGGAGGCGGGTGGTGCCGCCCAATGGGACGAGCACTGCGCCAACCTCAGTGCCCTCAACCTCGATGCCGTCGGTTCCCAGGACCCGCAATTTTCCCGGCTGCTCGGGAGGAAGCATCGGACCGATGAACACCAGCGAGGAGTGATACGGGTAGTACCCCGGTGGCTGCTTGCCGGAGGGCGGTTCGAAGACGGTGACAACGGGGCCCGAGGGACTGCTGCTGAGGAAAAGTTTGTAGGTCCCCAGCTGGAACGACCGGCCTCCGCCACTCTGCTCTTTTTCCGTCGGTCCGTCGAGCCGAACGATCCCTCCGTCCCCCGTCAAGCGATGCTCGGCGACGCCCTCGAGCGGGACATCAGCGTCGGGCGGGCCCAGCCGAAGCCCGGTTCCAACCGGCCGCTGCGCTACCGCGAAGAGCGGTGAGTTGGCGGCGTGCTTGAGCCAGGCGAGGTAGCCAGCTCGCTCCATGACCACGGGAGTGGGCGCCTGCGCGGTCAGGGATGCAGGGGCAACAAAGATCATGGAGCGGAGCGTGAGAGCTACGCCGAGGCGACGAAAGCCGAGCGAGGTCATGATGTGGCAAACCTCGTTGGGGTAAACGCGGTCAGGTCTTGAGACGGCCGTTCGCCGTCTATCAGCTCGCGAATCAGCGTGCCCGTGAGTCCCGCGAGGAGAATTCCATTCCTGCCGTGGCCGGTCGCGTACCAGAGGCCCGGGAGACGAGGCTCGGCCCCGATGACAGGCAAGCCGTCCGGCGTCATCGGCCGCAGCCCAGCCCAGGTGCGCCGCACCTTGGCTCGGATGAGGGCGGGGCAGAGTGAAAGGCTCGCGGCCAGTATCCCGGCAAGGCCCTGGGAGGTGACCTCGGGTCGAAATCCGGCCTCCTCCATGGTGGACCCCAGGACGGCTTCACCTCCTCGGGCCAGGATATAGCAGTCGTTGCGGTACACGATTGTGCGCTCAATTCCTTGAGGCCACGGGAGCGCGGCCATCTGGCCTCGCACCGGCCTGATCGGCAGCTGCCGGGGAAGGTTGGCGATTTGGCCGGACCACGCCCCCGCGGCGATCACAACCTCAGGAGCCCGGTACCGGCCGGCCTCGCCGCTGACTCCGCCGACCCGATCTCCGCTGTGTTCTATGGCGATTACCCGGTCGTCGACCACTGACGCGCCGAGCCGCCTGGCATCGGTTAGCAACGCCCTGACCAGCCGCTCGGGATCAAGCGCTCCATCGCGCGGAGCCCAGAGGGCGCCCACCGCGGGCCCGAGCCAGGGCCAGCGCCTCCGTAATTGCCCCGCGTCGAGCCATTCGCAAGCGTAGCCCTGGGCCTGTTGCCACGCTACCTTCGCTTGCAGGGTAGCCGCCTCGGTTGATTCAATCGCAACCCGCGCTATCCCCTCGCGCCAGAGACCGATGTCCATACCGGTGGTTTCGTGGAGAGCGGCGGCAAGTGGTCCATAGTGTTCCCGCGCGGCCAGCCCCAGGCGCAGGAGTGGATCGCTTGCGTCGGCCTCGATCTGGGGAGCCAGCATCCCAGCCGCCGCCCGCCAGGCCTGTCCCCGGTCTCCGCCCTGTTCGATGACCAGAACCCGGCGGCCGTGCGCAGCCAGCTCGCGGGCGCTGGCGGCACCGATGGCGCCGCCGCCGACCACGATCACATCATAGTTGGGAGTCACGCAGACCTATGAAACTATTTGAAACGTGGCGGCGTACTGCAGCCTGACCCGCGCCCTCGAGGAACCGAAATGCTCCGGAATCTGCTCGGATTTGCCGTCTTTGCCGTAGTGGCGTTGCTCGTCCTCAAGCTCGTGTTCAGTCTGTTTGGCCTGGTCCTCGGGCTGTTCTTCGGGGTGCTGTGGTTGGCGTTCCTGGGCTTCATGATCTACTTGATCCTGAAGCTCGTGGCGCCCCAGACCGCCGCCAGGGTGCGGGAGATGATTGCGGGCAATCACGGCTAGAGGGTGGGGCTCCAGCTATTTCGCCACCGAGCTGTGCGCCTGCACTATCCACCAGCCCCGCCGTCCCTGCGCCGGCGTCAGCACGAACGAGGCACGGGCCATCTCGGCCCGGTTGGACCGGTTTGACTCCCAGCGGTACTCCACATCGCCCCACGCCGCGGTTCCCCTCATCTCCAGTTGGGTACTGGTGATCGCGACCTCCCCCCCAGGTCCGATGCCGGCAAACCGGGGCGGCAGTCGCCGCACTCGGCCTTCGGCGATCACCGTTGCGTGCGGGGAGTAGAGGGAATCGGCCGGCTGAGACCGGCTGTCGGCCGCCAGGGCCTCCTCGATCACACCGCTGATCTCGGCCTCGCTTCCGCCTCCCACAATGGGCCGAGCCTCCGGCATCCGTGGCTGAGCGCAGGCTCCGGCCCACAGCAAAACCAACAGCCTGGCCTTACCGGCCATCGAGCTTCTCTAGTACGCCCCAGACGAGCAGCGGCAGGAGAAGCTCATGGTGGCCGGTCAGCAGAAAGCCAGACCCCCCGGCGCGAGTGGGTCGTTGCACGACGTTGACCCGTGGCCGGTAGTGCCGTTGCATGTCAAAGTCGGCGGCGACGAAGTGGGTGGGACGACCCCCGCCGGTATTCCGCGCGATGGTGAGCGCCTTGAGAAACACCTCGGGCATAATCACCGCGCTGCCCCAATTGAGCACCGCGCCGCCGTGGTCCAGGTCGGGAATCGACCCCGCCAATCGGCGGAAATCCCGATGACTGGTGGCACCCAGCGCGGCCCCATCGGCGGCAGGGTGCTGGTGAATGATCTCGGCACCGATCGCGGCGTGCACGGTCACCGGCACATCATGCCGGAGGGCCGCCAGTAAAATCGAAGCATCGGCGCCGGGGAGCTGGTTCCGGCCCGCCAGCGCCCGAGTCAATCCTTCGCCCATGCCCTGGTTGGCCCGAGCAGCCGTACCGATGGCCGCGTTCATTTCCGCACCGGTTTCTTCGGCCATCCCGAAGCTGCCGTCGGCGAGCCCGGTCTCCACGTCCTCGCTCGTGCCGCCGAAGGCCGCGAGCTCGAAGTCGTGAATGGCAGCGGCGCCGTTCATGGCGATGTGGGTGACGATTCCGCGAGCCAGCCAGGCGTTCACCAGCGGTCCCAGGCCTACCTTGACCACGTGGCCGCCCAGCAGGAGGATCACTCCCCGGCGCGCACTCTTTGCGGCGGCCACGGCGTCGATGACCTGGCGGAGATCCCTCGCCGCGAGTGTGTCCGGCAGGCTGGCGAGAAAGGCGGCAAAGGAGCGATCCGATCTGGGGGGTGAGGCGAGTAGCTTGGGGTCGACCTTGTTCCGCCGGCCGGCGACCGGAACGGTCGTGACGCGGGTGAGGTCGGCCTCGCGATACGGCACGCTCAGCGGCTCATGGCCGACGTAGCCGTGCCGGGCAGCTCCATATCCTTGAGCCGAAGGGTGATGGTTCCGAAGGGAAATTTGCTGCGGATCTGCACCGGAAGCCGGCGGGCATCGTCCGTGAGCCAGATCAGGGTTTCAGAACGCTTGGAGAAAAGACCTTTGGTGTCGATCGTTGGATGAAGCACCAGGCAGGGTGCTTTGCTCCCGTCAGGGAGGTCCATCTTTTCGCGCTTGACCACCTCGATGGTGACTGGGTTCTTGTCCTTCCTGAAGTACCGGTCATAGGTGTACTTCTTGCCGACCTCCAGGGGAGTCATACGGACGAAGTAGAAGAAGGCCGCGTCATCGAGCGGCTCCGCGGGTGTTGCCTGAGCGCTGTCCCGGCCCCGCTCGCGGTAAAAACCGGAATCGGGATAGATCTCGAACTGCCGCTTGTAGGTCCTGTTGTTCTCCACGAAGTCCTGTACGAAGCGACGAGAGTTCATGTCTGAGATGCCTACCCAGGACTCCAGTACGTCGTCCAGCGAGTAAAACATCGTCCTGCCCTGAAGCCGGAACCGGAAGCGGAAGCTTTCCACCCCCCGCACGGTGTCGATCGACGCGACTTCCAGAGTGCCGGAGCCTAGCGTCAGCATCCCCAGCTTGGCGGAATAAGAGAGCTTTTCGCCCACGGCGAAGGGGTAGGAAACCACCGGCGTGACTGGAGCGGCCACTTGGAGCGCGAGGGCCCCCAACCAGCTGATGAGTCTCATGAGGCCACTTCTTCCTGGTGCTCGCGGGAGGTGGCTGGCTCGGACGTAGGGGGGTGAGCCGGAAGCTGGCGCAATGGTCCCCGCGAGCGCCACACGGTCATTGCCGCGTCCCAAGAGTTGAGTCGGCTGGGTCGCTGCCGCAGGTCTCGCCGCTCGACGGAGGCAATGGTCTCCACCCGCCGGGCATGGCGGGCAGCGCGGTCGTAAAGCTCGGCGTTGGCCGCCCACCCCTCGGTAGTAAGCAGTCGCGATGGCTGATTGCGAAAGGCGTTGCGCAACGTGACCAGGCGAAAAATGGCGAAACCGGAAACCACGTCCGACACCCCCGGCACGGACACCACTCCCCGGAGCAGCACGGGAGCCAGGCGGCGAACCAGGCGGCGGGTCCGGGAGGGCTCGCCTTCGAGCCGGCTTTGGGCAACCACTATGTCGGCTCCGCTCTCGATCCGACGGACCAGATCAGGAATGAAATTGGGGCCATGGGCGAAGTCGGCGTGCATGAGTACCGCGGCATCCCGTTTGGGACGGTCGGTATGCTCCACGGCCTGCCGGAGCAGCTCTTCGACACTGCCGGCGTAGCCTAGCCGTTCCTGGTGGCGGAAGACGGTAAGCGGGAGCACTCGGGTGTATCGCTCGAGAACCTCCGCTGTGGTGTCGTCGGAGCCGTCATCCAGCACCAGCAGTTGGTATTCCCGGGGAAAGCCCGCAAAGACCTGCCGAACCTTCCAGAGAAGAAGCCCTATCGTCGGGGCCTCATTGTAGCTCGGTATACAAACGTAAATCATGATCCGTCATGAGAATGGGCGCACGAACGATAAACCGAGAGAACCCGCTCTGCCATGGCGCCCACGGAATATCTCCCCAGCTCCCGTCGGGCCGCACGGCTAAGCTCCTGGCCCAGCGTAGAATCGGTCAACACCCGGTGCACCGCCTCAGCCAATGCAGCCGGGTTTCGCGGCTCCACCATGATCCCCCGGCCCGACTGCAGGAGATCGGGAATTCCCCCTACCCTGGTGGCAACGACCGGGATGCCGAGTGCCATCGCCGCCAAGGCCGAGCTGCCGAGCCCCTCGCTGGTGGAGCTGAGGACGTACACGTCTGCGCCGCGAAGCGCCTGCTCGGGATCCGGCATGTGCCCAACCAAATGGAACCGATGCTGAATCCCGTGCTCCCTGATTCGAGCTTCCAGCCGTGCCCGGAGAGGGCCATCCCCCACTACGACCCAGTGCAGGTTGGGCAAGTCCCGGACCAACCGGGCAGCCGCCTCAATCAAGGTGAAGTGATCCTTTTCGGGGGTCAGGGCACCCAGGCTGACCGCCAACTGTCCATTTCCGGGGAGGGTCAACCGGTGTCGAAAACTGTCGCCCTGGGTGGCAGAGAGGCTATCGAGATCCACCGCCGAGGGAATCACAACCACGCGTTCGGTCTGGATCCCCTCAGCCAAAAGTGATTCCCGTACTGCGCTGGAGATGGCGATGATGCGACGAGCCCGCCGCCAGAGGAATGGTTGTCGAAGGGGAAAGGTCACTCGCCGGGTGACCACCAGCGGCGAGCCAGTAAGCCCCGCGCACAGGGCGGCGAGGGTCAGCGCATGCCCGTCGTGAGCGTGGAGGATGGCCTTACCCTGGCGCAGCTCGTCGACGATGGGCCAGAGCACTCGCGGATCCAGGCCGGCGCGCCACTTGGCCGCCCGCACCCGCACACCTCCGGCATTAAGACGGCGGGCCAGCTCGCCCTGGCCGCCGGTCACGACCACCTGAGTTGTGCCCAGCAGTCCTAGCTGCCGGGCCAGAAGCCACACCTGGCGCTGTCCACCACGCCACTCTCGCCCCGAGGCAACATGGACGATGCGCGCCGTCACGCTCCCGGCAGTATGTTGGCCGGTACGGCTCCGCTGTCGCGCACGGCGGGGTGCGGCCCACTCTCCCGAACCACATCGGCAAGCAACGTCCGAAGCTCAGCCAGGCTGAAGGGCTTGTGCAGGTAGGGCCGATCGAGCGTCTCGAGAAAGGCCAGGGTGTCACCCCGGACGGTATCGCCGGTGCTGAAGACCAAACGGCCTGCCAGAGCAGCGTTGCGTCGAGCCAGCTCCTCGTAGAATTCGCGGCCGCTGAACCTCGGCATCCGCAGGTCAGAGATGATGAGATCGAATGATTCGCGGGAGATCCGGGCGAGCGCCTCCTCCCCATCGCTGGCGACCACTGGAATGTGACCCCATGCCTCGAGCGTGGCCCGCATGTAGTGCAGAATATGCGGCTCATCATCTACAACCAGCACTCGCAGCCGCCTGGTCGGAGCCCGGGTTCCCGCGTCCGCAGGTGGAATGACGGACCTGGTCGAGAGGGGAAGCTGCACGGTGAAGGTCGAGCCCCTGCCTTCCTCGCTGGAGAGCATGATCCGGCCGCCGTGTTCCTTTACGATGCCCTGGCTGATGGACAGCCCCAGTCCGGTCCCTTCGCCCTCGGCTTTGGTGGTGAAAAACGGCTCGAACACCTGGGTGGCCAACGTGTCGGACATGCCGGGCCCGTCATCCATGACGTCAATGGCCACCCCATCGAGCCAGCGACGGGCCCGCACGACAATGGTCCCGGGCCGCCCGGTGGACGCGATGGCTTGAGCGGCGTTATTGATCAGGTTGACGAAGACCTGCTGGATCTGGTTGGGGTCCACGTCGGGCATGGGCAGGTCGGGCTCGATTTCGATCTGCGCCTCCACCCGCTGAGCCATGAGCTGGTTCCGGAGCAGTACGAACGTGGCGTCGAGCAGCGGCTTGAGTGCGGTGGGCCGCCGCTGGTGGTCCTGCTTCCGGGCAAAGCCTAGCAGATTTCTCACAATGCTGGACGCCCGTTCGGCCTCTTCCCGCACCACAGTCAGAGGTTCTCGTATGGCCGCCGGAATGTTGGGGACCTCGCTGAGAAAGTCGGCAAAGCCGACCACCGAGGCGAGCGGGTTATTCAGGTCGTGGGCAATACCGGCGATGAGCTGCCCAATAGCCGACATCTTTTCCGACTGGATCAGCTGGTCCTGCAAGCGCCTGCGTTCCGTTTGATCATCGAACAGCAACACGACGGCGGATCGGTCGGTACTGCTAATCGGAACAGCGGTAACAGCATAGGTGCGCTCGCCGAGGCGCAATTCTACCTCCCGGCCCACTCCTTGCTGGTCTAATGCGCGCTGAAGATCGGCAGCCCACTCGGGCGGAATGAAGGCTTGCCAGGGGCGGCCGATGAGGCTGGCGGGAGGCGCGTTCACCAGGTCGGCAAAGGCGCGGTTGGCCCGACGGATCGCTCCGCTCCGGTCCACGATGCAGAGGGCGGGCGATATGGCGTCAACTACCTCCTGCCAGGTTCGCCGGCCATCGTCGTGCAGGTCGATGAGCCGGGCGCTTTCGAGGGCGATGCTGGCCTGCGACACCAGCCCTTCCAGCAGGACCAGGTCGGCCGAGCCATAGCGACCCGCCTCACCGCGCGCAGCGATGGCCCCGGTTACTCTTGTCTTGGCGATGAACGGGGCAATCAGCCAGCTCCCCGCCGTCAGAGGGGGAGGGGTGAGACCGGCATCCCGGAGCAGGGCCTCCAGTCCGTCATGGATCAGCATAGGACCCCGCCGACTCGCGAGCTCGAGCAACGGACGGGGGTTAGACCGGCCCGGTGGCCAGCCGAGCACGAAGTCGATCGTCTCCGCCTCCCGTTCGAACAGGGCGACGGCAATCTCGCTGGGTGCGAGGCTTTCCCTGACGTGCCGGACCAGCAGGTCGATCACCGAGGCCCGGCGCAGAGTGCCCGCGACCTCCTGGCCGAACGCGGTGAGCCGTCGGACCAGGTCCAAGCCCACCTCGGCGCTAAGCGCGCCGGATTGAGACGCCAGTTTAGTTGATGGAGGGTTCGTCATGATCCGTGCGAATACGCGGGGCCGCCTGACTGCGGCAGACCTGCAGTTGGTGATCCTGCTTTTGAGCCGCGGTTCCGCGCACCGTCGTGCATATCTGGAGCGGCGGTTGACGACTGAAGGACCCGACTCGTTGCTCGACGCCCCCGACCTGCTCGAACGGTTACTGACCGTCCGTTCGATGCTGCTTCCCTCAGAGGCGCTCTTCTTTTACGTCCTGGTGCGCCACGCCCTCCGCCGTTCCGGCCTGGAAGAACGCGAGCTGGCGGACTATCTCGCTGCTTTGCTCCTGGAGTTCGGCCAGCGGGACCGCGCCTGGCGGGTCGACTGGAACGACGACCAGAGACACCGCTACTTGGTGGACATCCTAGCCGATCTCGAGTCCACGTCCGGTGACCGCCGCTTCAAAGTGATGGTGCACCTGGGGAATTACGCGCTCTGGTTGAGCGGACTCTTTCCCGATTATATCGCAGCACGCCGTCTGCGGAAAGCGGGCCCGGACGTGAGCTACTACGATGCACTGGGCAGTCGTGGCTTCGGTCTGGCGTCGGACCATGCACTGGCCGAGGAGTACGGACTCGGCACCGTGCTCCGTACCGCGGCCGACCGGTTTCCCGCCCTACGAAGTGCGCTCAACGGCGTGAGCGACCGGGTCCTCTTTCCTTCTTCTTTCTCCCACTAGTCCATCGCGGGTCATACTCGCCTCCCTCACCAGAGCCGCAAACAGTCCGCGGTCTGGAGCCTGTCCGTCCGCGTGCATCTCCTCCGGGTGCCACTGGACCGCGAGCAGCCAGGGCGCGCCAGCCGGCGACTCGGCCACCTCGATCAGATCATCGTCCGTCCAACCGGTCGCGACCAGGCCCGGAGCCAGGTCCTGGATGGCCTGATGGTGTGAGGAGTTGACCGTGACGCCGTTTCCGCCGAGCACGTCAGCAGCACGGCTACCCCGCTGGAGCCGAACCCGGTGGCTCCGGACATCTCGCGGACCATCCGGGCGGTGGTCTACGGCACCGGGACGCTCGGACGGAAGATCCTGAAACAGGGTTCCCCCCAGCGCCACGTTGATGAGCTGAATGCCCCGGCAGATCCCGAGGATAGGTAGCTCCCGTTGCCGCGCTACCGCGAACAGGGCGAACTCGAACAGGTCCCGTTCACGACTGGGCGGGCTGAGCCGGGGCGAGGGCTGGGCGCCGTACCAGGACGGCTCGATGTCCTCACCACCGGTGAGCAGAAGTCCATCCACCCCGTCGAGCGCCCGACCCGACAGCGAGGCGCCCATCAAGGGCGAGAGGATCACTGGAACGCCGCCGGCCGCAAGCAGCGCGTGGACGTAAGCTGCGTTCACACCGGTCCGCTCGGCCCCATCCCAGCCGCGAACCACCCCGCTTACGGCAATGCGCGGGAGACTCATTGGAGCACGGAATCCGGGAAGAACGGACAGCGAGGATCTTCGATCTTGGCTGGATCGAGCTGAATCCCGAGCAACGGCACCGTGGCATTACCCACGGACACCGTCCCGATCTGCGGCGCGCCTTCGACCGGCGTCCCTTCGTAGAGCAGCACGCCCTGGGCCTTTGGGCTCTTGTCCATGACCAGTACGCCGAACCCAGGCTTAACATTGGCCGGTAAACTCCCTTCCACCCCAATCACCCACAAAGAGTCGGATCGTCCCACGATCGCGGGATATGCGGGTCCCGCCACCGACCGAACAACGAGTCGCTCGGGTAGATGCCGGGGCGGGGAGGCCAACGTTTGATCGGGAACGCTGAACTGGGTCAGTAACGCAGTGGGGCCAGCCAGAGCTGCGAGTCCACAGGCGGCGCCGCCAACGCGGCTCTTATCCGGAGCTCCGCAGGCCATGACGAAAACGATCCCGACCCACAAATGGCGGTGCATGGGGAGAAGATAACGAGGAATCAGGGAATCGTCGCGCAGACGGCTGAGTCCTGTGATGTCCCTCACATCTTCGGACGAGAGCGCCGCGTATGCATCGTAACAGCTCCGGAGCGGTGACGCGGATGCTCGGTGAGATGCGTGATGCTTCGATGATCGGAATCCCCGGCTGCGGGGCAGACCTCGCGGGCGGCGATTTTCGCACGCCGTAGGTTCAAGCGCTACCAGGAGAGTGGCCGTGAACGGAGCCCGGTTCCGGGATCGCTTCCAGGCTGGCCGCCAACTGGCTGCCGCCCTCCACCGCTATGCGGGCCACCCCGACGTTTTGGTGCTCGCACTGCCCCGGGGCGGCGTGCCGGTGGGGTACGAAGTCGCCCGCGGTCTGAACGCGCCGCTCGACGTAATGCTGGTGCGGAAGCTAGGTGTGCCTGGCCATGAGGAGTTGGCCATGGGCGCGATTGCATCGGGAGGTATTCGGATCCTGAGCGACGAGGTGGTGAAAGCCTTCGGCATTCCGGAACCGGTTGTGGCCCGCGTTGCCGCCGAGGAGGGGGAAGAACTGGAGCGGCGGGAGCGGATCTATCGAGATCATCGGCCTCCGCCGGAGGTGGCGGGTCGTACGGTCATCCTGGTCGATGACGGACTGGCTACCGGTTCCACCATGCGTGCCGCCGCAGCTGCCCTTCGTGCTCAGCATCCAGAACAACTCGTGGTGGCAGTCCCGGTGGCGCCACCGGAGACCTGCGCCAGTCTCCGGAGCGAAGTGGACGACGTGGTCTGCGCCAGGGCCCCGGAGCCGTTCTTCGCTGTGGGCAACTGGTACGACGATTTCTCCCAGATCAGTGACGAAGAGGTCCGCCAACTGCTGCGGGCGGGCAGCGCCTCGATGGCGTAGGAGTTGGCGATGCCAGCAACAACGACAGTTCCTCTCACAGCTACCATCCGCGACGCGGCACGTCCGCTGACCGGATCAGCAACAGACTACGATGCCCTGCTCGAGCTGATCGGCGAGGCCCGAGTGGTCCTCCTGGGCGAGGCCAGTCATGGCACTCACGAGTTCTATCGGGAGCGGGCCCGAATTACCCGGCGGCTTATTAAGGAAAAAGGATTCGTCGCCGTGGCGGTGGAAGCCGACTGGCCCGATGCCGACCGGGTGAACCGCTGGGTCAGAGATGTCGGCGATGATCACACAGCACTGGAGGCCCTCGGAGGATTCGAGCGGTTCCCCCGCTGGATGTGGCGCAACCGTGACGTGCTGGAATTCGTCGAATGGCTGCGCCGGCACAACGACTTTCAGCGCCCGGAGGGACGGGTGGGCTTCTACGGGCTCGATCTCTATTCTCTCTTCGGCTCCATCGAAGCGGTGATCGGCTTCCTGGAGAAGGTCGATCCAGAAGCTGCTCAACGGGCGCGCTACCGGTATTCTTGTTTCGAAGACTTCGGTGAGGACACCCAGGCTTACGGATACGCGGCGGAGTTCGGGCTGACCCGATCGTGCGAGGATCAGGCGGTGCAGCAGCTCGTCGATCTCCAGCGCCAGGCCGCGGAGCTGGCTAGCCGCGACGGTCAAGTTCCCAAGGATGAATTCTTTTACGCCGAGCAGAACGCCCGGCTGGTCAAGAACTCCGAGGAGTACTACCGCACTATGTTCCGGGGACGGATCTCCTCCTGGAATCTGCGCGACCGCCACATGGCCGAGACACTCGAGGCGCTGATCGCGCATTTCGACCAGCAGGGAGGACGAAGCAAGGTCGTCGTCTGGGAGCACAACTCCCATATTGGAGATGCACGCGCCACGGCCATGGGTGATGCGGGAGAGTGGAACGTCGGCCAGCTGTCCCGGGAACGATTTGGTGAGGAAGCGATCCTCGTGGGGTTCAGTACCTACCGGGGCACGGTGACCGCGTCTTCCGACTGGGATGCACCGGCCGAACGGAAGCGGGTGCGGCCGGGAATGCAGGGCAGCTGGGAGGCGCTGTTCCACGGCGCAGGCACGTCGGATTTCCTGCTGCCGATGAGGGGTGACCCACGTCTGATCGAGGCTCTGAACGAAGTGCGATTGGAGCGGGCCATCGGGGTGATCTACCGTCCCCAGACCGAGCGTCTCAGCCACTATTTTGAGGCTCGGCTTCCCCACCAGTTCGATGCGGTGATCCACTTCGACGAGACCCAGGCCGTTGAGCCGCTCGACCGCACTCCTGGTTGGGACCTGGGCGAGCCGCCGGAGACTTATCCTACCGGGTTGTAAGGAGGAGAGCTTATGACAGGCCAGGGACAGCTGATCACCGGGGTCGTGGTAGGGGCGGGCGCGATGTACCTCCTCGACCCCGAGTGCGGGGCCCGCCGCCGTTCATTGCTCCAGGAAAGTGGTGCGGAAGTGGGTCACCAACTCAGCGAGCGGTTTCCCGCTGTCGGTGCCCTGGCCTCCCGCCGGCCGAGTGCAGGGCTGGATCGAAAGAGTTGGTCCCCCGGGGTCCGACTGATTCTGGGCGCCGCTGGCGGACTGTTGGCGCTCAAGGGTCTGCGCATGCGAGGAGTCGGCGGTGAAGTGCTGACCGCGCTAGGCACGGGTCTCCTCGCGCGAGCGGCGAGCAACACTCCACCGCAGCCGCTGGGGGACCTCGGCTCAGGGGAATCCAGCGCCGCCGGATCCAGCGGTTTTTCAGAGCAGGAGGCGCCAGTCGACGCGACGCCCCCACAGGAACAGGAGGAGGAAGTGACGGCCCACGCGTCTTCCCATCGACGCACGACCAAATCCACCAAACGGCGGCGGTCGCGGGAGTGAGAGGCGCGCCACCGAATCGGATCTCGTTCTGACGACTGTCAGCCGGCCAGTTGAGCGATGGCTCGCGTTAGATTCGCTCTCGCCTGGGTCTCGTAGAGATTCCGGAAGTACTCGGTTTGGTAGATCAGCTGACGACCCAGAAAGCCGGAGAGGACTTCCGATCTGGCCACTCGGTAGGCGGGGTCCGGCACCCAGTGGTACTCTCGCCGGATCCGACGCTCAAACTCATCGAAGATGTCTGGCCCGCGGCCGAGAATGGACAGGTCGACATCACAAAGGAGCTGGGCGTCGGGGTCGCGCGGAACCGTGAGGTGCCGGGTAGCAAGGACCAACTCCGCGATACGGTGAGAGGTTTCCGCAGGTGCTGCGCAGGCGAGCAGGGCGGTTTGTGCAAGATGAGCGCTTCGATCCTCGTTGTCGGAACTACCCGGCACATACACTGCGTCGTGGAACCAGACTGCGGCTTCCACCTCATCGGGTCGCTCCGAACGAGGCGGGCTGAGATCCAGCTGGACCAGGCAGTCGACTAGGTGTTCTTCGGTATGGTACGCACGGGCCGGTTCGGCGTAGGCGGCAACGAGGTGGTCGAAGATCGATAGTCCGCCGCCCTGAGTGCCCAGGCGAGACCAGAGTCCCATCCAACGGTTCTGGTCCAGGATAGAGCGCTCCGGCCGCACGGCGTCACCCGAGCACAGCCCGGGGCTGGTCTGTCCTTCCCAGCAGCCTGCGGCACCAGGCCACTTCTATCTCGAGGCGCTCCATCTGCACCGCAGTCTCCGCCAGGCACTCCTCCAGCTCGCGCCCGCCGGTCACGGAGTGCAGCGAATTGACCACCTGTCGCAACCCGTCCAGCTCGTAGGTGAGCAGTTGGTAGTAGCGCCGCGCCGCGGGCGGCCAACTCGGGGCCAGCCGGCGAAGCTCGGCCTTCCGGTCGAGCGTGTGCTCGATCGAATGACGGGCGGCGTAGTCTTCCGCCGCGATTCGGGGGCGGCGCCGCTCCAACGCCGGGGCCAGGAACGCGAGCCGGCGTCGATGGCGAGTACGAAGCTGCTGGATCGTCTCCAGAAAGCTACGCAGAGTGAGCGGCACTGCTGGCCTCCACGGGCCGACTAACCCGTTGTTATTAGGGAGTATCCGATAATACCCAGGAACTGCCCAGTGGCATAGAGGGTATTTCGCTTGACGGCTTATCCCGACGCCCGTAACATTCTGTCTCCCTTGAGGATGCATTCACCTGAGGCACCCATGACCGAGGCTGGGCCGTGTTCGAGAGCCTGAAGGCTCGGTTGGACCGGCTGCTGCGGGATCATTCCCGTCCTGACCCCAGGGCGAGGGCGGCCGCCTTACGCGAGGCGCTCCTGGAAGCGAAAGTTGGAGTCGCGACAATGCAGAGTGCCCTGGTTGCCACCGAACGGGAGCTGGCCATCGAACAGCGGCAGTTGGCGGATGCCGAGCGCCGGGGGCGGCTCGCGGCGGACCTACCGGATACCGAGACCGTCGCGCTGGCAGAGCGCTATGCGGCTCGCCACCGGGAGAGGGTAGGCGTGCTGGAGCGGAAGCTGGTGGTGCAGCGGGATGAGCTGGTTCTGGCCGAGCGCGAAGTCGCCGAGATATTGGCCGAGTATCGGGGCGCGCGTCCCGGAGCTCCAAACGAGTCGGTCGAGGCTGCCTGGCGTGACTTGCAGGCTGCCGGCGAGGAGCGTCCGGGAACCGGTCTCGAGGACGATGGTCGAGCGGAGACGGACCGGAAACTCAAGGAAGCAGTCGAGGCCCAATTGGCGTTCCTGAAGAGGAAGCTTGGAAAGCAACCGTGAGAGGTGAGGGGTGAGAGGTGAGAGGTCTAAGGGTCGGAGCCTCGGTCTGAATTCACGGTGGCGCCTTGTTACTCCATCAGGCTGGAGTCTGCCTCTCACCTCTCACCTCTTACTTCTCACCTGCTACTTCTCACCTCTCGCTGCACAACAACCCGTCGTCTCCCCGGCCCACTTCGAGAAGCTCGCCCACACCTACAGCATCGTCGCGTACGACTCGGTCACCGGCGACCTCGGCGTCGCGGTGCAGTCGAAATTTCCCAATGTCGGGGGCATCGTGCCCTGGGGTCGCGCCGGCGTGGGCGCCGTGGCGACCCAGAGCCTGGGAAACACCGCCTACGGCGAACGCGGTCTGGACCTGATCGCCCAGGGGGCCACCGCCGAGGAAGCGCTGCGCATTGTGATGCGGACCGACACCATGCTGCAGGACCGTCAAGTAGGGATCGTGGACGCTCGAGGGAATGCCGCGAGCTTCACCGGGAAATCGACCTTCGACTGGGCTGGGGGGCGAGTCGGTGCACCATCGGGGCAGGGGAACGCCCCCGGGGGCAAGGGAGAGGTGATCGTCGGTCGGGGATACACCGCCCAGGCGAACATCATGGTGTCCGATCAGACAGTAAAGAACCTGGCTGAGACCTTCGAGCACAGCCGCGGCGATCTCGCGGACCGGCTCATGGCAGCGCTCAAGGCGGGGCAGGCCGGAGGAGGCGACAAGCGGGGGATGCAGTCCGCCGCGCTCCTGGTGGTACGGAAAAACGGTGGCTACCTGGGGGCCAACGACCGGTTCATCGACATCCGGGTCTATGACGCGCCCAACCCGATCGCTGAGCTGGAGCGGCTGCTGGCGCTGCACAAGCTCCATTTCTTCCCCAGCCGGCCCCAGGACCTGGTCCCAGTCAGCCCGGCAATCGTGGCCCAGCTGGAGCCGATCCTCTTGAGCGAGCCGGTCAATCAATCCCAGAAATGGCTCACGGCAAGACAGGGAAGCGCCACCCCGGCGTTTCTCGAAGCGCTGAAGAATTTCATGTACTGGGAGAACTACGACGTGCGGGTACGGATGGATGGGAAGATCGATAAGGTCGTGTTGGACGACATCCTGAAGAAGCGTAAGCGGTAAGGCGTCCCCTCTTGGCCACAGCCGCAGTCCGCCCTCCGCTATCCCCGCAAGGCGCACGTCTGCGCCAGCCGGTCGGTCTGGCCCTCCTCTTCGTGGCCGAGATGTGGGAGCGTTTCTCCTACTACGGCATGCGGGCGCTCCTGATTCTTTATCTCGTCGATCAGGCCGGCGTCTTTCGCTGGAGTCAGCAGTCGGCCAGCCAACTCTATGGCTGGTACACCGGGTTGGTCTGGTTCACTCCTATCCTCGGCGGCTACCTCGCCGACCGATTCCTGGGCACCCACAAGTCGCTGGTCATCGGCGGAGCGATCATTTCACTGGGCCACTTCGCGCTCGCGTTGGAGCGGCGATCGTTCTTCTTCCTTGGCCTGATCTTGATCGTCGTGGGAACCGGTTTCTTCAAGTCGAACGTGTCCACCATGGTGGGCCAGCTCTATCAGGAAGACGACCCCCGGCGTGACGCCGGTTTCACCTTCTTCTATATGGGCATAAACCTCGGCGCCTTTATCGGGCCGTTGATTTGCGGGTATTTCGCCGCCGACCCACGGTTCGGATGGGGCTATGCCTTTGGCGCCGCCGGCGTGGGGATGGTCCTCGGTCTCATTGTTTACCTCGTATTTCGCCGGCGTTACCTGGGTGATATCGGCCTGGTACCGGCAGGGCAGACCCGGGTGGGCGACACCGTCGCAGCCAAACGGCCGCTCAGCCGGGAGGAGCGAGATCGGGTGCTCGCCATCATCATTGTCGTAGTCTTCTCGACTTTCTTCTGGCTTGCATCAGAGCAGGCGGGATCATCGCTGAACCTCTTTGCCCTCGAGCGGACCCACCGGTCGGTGACCGGTTTCGTGGGCCGCTTGCTGCCCAACTACGAGGTGCCAACCGCCTGGTTCCAGTCGGCGACGCCGTTCTTTGTCGTCACCCTGTCGCCGCTGTTTGGTCTGCTATGGGAGCGACTGGGTGAGCGGCAGCCCTCCACGGCCACCAAGATGGCGTATGGCCTGTTGCTGCTGAGCCTCGGGTACATGATCATCACCCTTGGCGCCTTCCGCAGCGATGCCGGGACGTTGGTGAGCCCGGCCTACCTCATCGGATGTTACTTCTTCATCACCTGCGGGGAGATCTGTCTCTATCCGGTGGGCCTCTCATTCGTCAGCAAGGTGGCGCCGGTCAAGTACTCGTCGGCCTTGATGGGGATCTTCTTCCTCTCGCTGTTCGCGGCCAGCCTGCTCGGCGGATATGTGGCGGGGACGGTAAAGGCGGTGGAGCGGGGCGAGGTTTACCACGTGTTGGGCGGTCGGGCCGACTTCTTCCTCATGTTCGTGATTACGTCCATACTCGCCGGCGGGTTCCTTCTGATATTAGTCCCCACCATCAAGCGGCTTACCCACGGCCGGGGGTGAAAGAAGCAGGATCAGGTTCGAGCCATCTCGTACACCAACACCTCCCCAATCTCGTCATCCTCGTCTGACGCCACCGGGCGCATACCCACCTTTTCCGCGACGTGCACGGCGGGCGTGTTCCACACTGGTGCCAGGGCCCGTACCACCTTGACCCCGGGCTGGGCAAAGGCCCAGTCCACCATCGCCCGCACGGCTTCGGTGGCGTAGCCCTTCCCCTCGCGGCCGGGGTACATCGCGTAGCCGATCAGCACCGCACCTGCGGCATCCGGCGTTCCCCCGAACGCCACCGATCCCACGGCTTCCCGACTACCCTGCCGCACGATGAGCCAGTTCCACCATTCTGTTTCTTGGTTGCTGGCTCGGAGCCGGTCCCGGACCACCGGCAGCGAATCGGCCATGTACGGCGGTGGGGCTACCGGCGGGGGAAAAGCCGCGCCGGTGAGCGATCGAAGCCGGCGGTCATCGGCCTGAAGCAGAGCGTCGATGGCGTCGGCGCTCAGGGGGAAAATCTCCAGACGGTCGGTGCGGATCGTTGTCATACGGTTCGGTCGCCTGGGTCGGCAGGTGCGGTCTTGAAGATCTGGAACAGGTACCATAGCGACGGGAGGAGCACCACCGCGCCGATGGCGAGGGCGATGAGGGTCAGACGCAGGGTCGTCTCCGGTGCCGCTGAATTCGCGATCGTGTAGTTCGGTGGCAATAGAAAAGGATACTGCGCCAGCGGCCAGCCCCAAAAGATCAACGATACTTGGAGTCCCACCCCGATTCGGGCGAGACGATACCGCCGAAACCAGAGTGCCGCCAGCACCCCGATCGCGGCGACCGCGGTGAGCAGATGCAGCGGCAGCGCCCAGGACGAGGACATCAACCCGGTCCGCACCAGCGGCGCCGCCTCATGGGAGAGAACGAGTACCAGCGCGGAGGCGAAGAAGACGGCGATGCCCGAGCTGAGCGCCCGGCGGCGGAAGTCGTCGGCCAGGTCGCGATCGCGGGTCTCCAGGGTCAAGTACACCGCCGCCAGAAAGGCGAAGAGGCTGAGCGCCAGCAGACCGACGCTGAGGGCAAAGGGCGTAAGCCAGGGATCGACGAATTGCTGGATGAAGCCTCCTCCCGTTTCCCGGCCCACCCGACCCGACGCCACCGCACCGATCGAGATCCCCAGCAGGATTGGAGTGATGACGCTGGCGCTGGAAAAGATCCGTCCCCAGCGGCGTTGCACCGCATCCTTCTGCGTGTCGTAACTGCGGAAGGTGAACGCCGATCCTCGGAGGACGATCCCGATCAGCATCAGGGTAAGCGGGATGTGCAGGACGATCCCCAGGCGGGCATACACCGGCGAGAAGCAGGTGAAGGTGAGCACGATGGCGAGAATCAACCACACGTGATTGGCTTCCCAGATGGGACTCAGGGCACTGGTGATGCACTCCCGCTGCCGGTCGCGCCGCGGACCAGATGCCAGCAGGTCCCACACGCCACCGCCGAAATCGGCCCCGCCGAACAGGACGTACGCGTTGAGTGAAAGCGCGAGGCACGCGGCCGCGATGTCCGCCAGACCGAGCTCAGGCACTGCGCACCCTGCCCGGCGCGTAGACCCGGGACCATTCGATGGACTTGGGGCTCCGAAGGATCTGGCGGTAGAGCAACCACGCCACGATGACGCCAAGGAAGCAGTAGAGCAGGGTAAAAAGCAGGAACGGCACCACCAGGCCGGGCATGGGGGTCACGGCGTCCGCCGTTCGGAGCACGCCCTGGATGATCCAGGGTTGGCGGCCCACCTCCGTCACGGTCCAGCCGGCCTCGACCGCGATGAACCCCATCGGGGCCCCTAGTGCGATTGCACGGAGGAGCATCCGGTTGGTCGTCAGATCCTTGCGCCGGATGGCGAGCCATCCGGCCCAGAGGGAGACCACCGCGAGGTAGGTCCCTAACGCGACCATGATCTGGAAAGCGAAGTGCACGATGGGGAGGTTGGGCCAGTCTTCCCGGGGGAAGTCTTCCAGCCCCTTCACCACAGCGTGGGGGTCATGAAAGGCGAGCAGGGAGAGGCCGTAGGGGATCTTGATGGCGTACCGAACTTCGCGCCGATCCACATCGGGCCAACCGCCGATCGTAAGCGGCGCCCCGGCCATGGTCTCGAAGTGTGACTCCAACGCCGCCAGCTTGACCGGCTGCTGTACCGCGACCGCCCGGCCGCTGATGTCTCCGGAGATCGGTTGCAGTATCGCCGCCGGAGCTCCCAGCAGGAGCGCGGCGGTGAAGGCGCGGCGATGGAAGGCGTTCTGCGAATCGAACAGCAGCAGAAAGGCATGGATCCCGGCGACGGCAAACCCGGTCGCTGTGTAGGCCGCGAGTGTCATGTGCAGGGTCTGCTGGAACGCAGCTGGATTCAGCATGGCGGCGATCGGGTCCACATTGACCGGACGCCCGGCAACCAGATCGAAGCCCGCTGGGGTGTTCATCCAGGAATTGGCACAGACCACGAAGATCCCCGACGCAGCCCCGCTCACCGCCACCGCAATGCCGGCCCAGATGTGGGCTCGAGGTGAAATTCGATCCCAGCCGTAGAGGTAGATGCCCAGGAAGATGGCCTCAGTGAAGAAGGCAAACCCCTCCAGCGAGAACGGCATTCCGATGATCGGTCCGGCCAGTCGCATGAATTCGGGCCAGAGCAGCCCCAGCTCGAAGGAGAGCACCGTGCCTGACACCGCGCCGACCGCAAACAGAATCGCCGTGCCCTTGGACCAACGCTTGGCCAGATCGAGATGAATGGGATCCCCGGTTTTCTGCCAGCGCCGCTCGGAGATGACCATCAGGACCGGCATCCCGATGCCCACGACGGCGAAGATGATATGGAAGGCGAGCGAGACCGCCATCTGGGAACGGGCGGCGAGCAGGTCGGGCATGGGGGGGAAGGTATTCAGCCTGAATCTTTTCGAAAGAGCCTGCAGTAGAGCCTCATAGGGGCCCTCACCCCGCACTCCACCACTCCTGTCTGTTCTCATCATCGCTGGAGGGTTTCATGACGCAACGATTGACCGGATTGCGTTCGCGTTCGGGACTCGCCTTAGCTGTGGCGGCTCTGTCCCTGGGACACGGCTTGGCATCCGCGCAGAGCGGTGGCGGAGCCGGCAAGATTGCTGTTACCACATCGTCGGTGGAAGCCAGACAGTTGTATCTGAAGGGCCGGGCGATGGGCGAGAATCTTCGGGCGCACGACTCCCGGGAAATCTTGAAGCAGGCGGCGGCCAAGGATCCCCAGTTTGCCCTGGCCCACTACAGCCTTGCCCTGAACTCGCCCACGGCCAAGGAGTTCTTCGAGCACCTGAAGCAAGCGGTCGCCCTCTCGGCCAAGGCCTCGGAAGGCGAGCGACTGATGATCCTCGGGCTTCAGGCGGGGGCCAACGCCGATACTAAAACGCAACGGGACTACTACGAGAAGCTGGCTGCCGCGTATCCGGGGGACGAGCGGGCCCACTTCCTTCTGGGCGGGGCCTACTTCGGTCAACAGGACTACCCCAAGGCCATCGCCGAGTACCACAAGTCGGTGGAGCTCGCGCCGGACTACGCTCCGGCCTACAACCTCCTGGGCTATGCCCACCGGCAGGCGGGTCAGCCCGGCGAAGCGGAGCAGGCGTTCAAGAAATACATCGAGCTCATTCCCACCGATCCCAACCCTTACGATTCGTACGCCGAGCTGCTGATGAAGCTGGGGCGGTTCGAGGAGTCGGTCGCGATGTATCGCAAGGCGCTGGCAACCGATCAGAATTTCTCGCCTTCCCGGATCGGCGTTGCCACCAACATGATGTATCGGGGCGACTACGATGGCGCGCGGGTGGAGACGGGGAAACTCTACCAGCTGGCTCGCAATGATGGCGACCGCCGGGCCTCCTACTTCACTAACGCCGTGGTGTACTCGGACGAGGGCAACTTCGACCGCGCGCTCGCGGAGCTGCGGAAAGAGTACGCGGTCGCGGAGAAGATCCACGATGCCGCGGCCATGGCGGGAGACGTCACGGCCATGGGCGACGTCCTACTCGAGGCGGGGAAGCCGGAGGACGCGCGCAAGAGCTACGAGCAAGCCCTCGAGCTGCAGGAGCACTCCGATCTTTCCCCGGAGGTAAAGGAAGACGCCAGGCTGGTGCACCACTACAATCTGGGACGGGTGGCGGTCCGGGCCGGCGATCTGGCCGGGGCGCGGCAGCACGCGGATGCGTTCATGAAAGGGGTCACCGCCAAGAAGAACGACGGAGAGGTCCGGTTGGCCCATCAGCTGGCCGGAACCATCGCCCTGGAGCAAAAGCAATTCGACCAGGCGATTGCCGAGCTGACCCAGGGAAATCAGCAGGACGCCTATACTCTGTATCGCCTGGGCCTGGCCTATCAAGGCAAGGGGGACGGGGAGAAGGCGGCGGGGTTCTTCCGTCGGGCCGCGGATCAGAACTCGCTGCCGGCGTTGAACTATGCGTTTGTGCGGCTGAAGGCGAAGAAGATGAAGGCGTAAGGGAAGGATCGGGGCGAGGGCTAACCCTCGCCCCGATTCTCCTCCCATGCCACCTCGTCTCCCACCGCAATCTCCCCATCGTCCAATACCTCGGCGAACACGCCACCGCCCCATCCCACCGCCATCGCCGACCGGAGTCCAGGGAGTGCTTCGTCCATTCGCTCGCAGGGTCTGGTCTCTCCCCCGACGCGGAGCCGGCAGGTGCCCACCCGGAGAACCCAGCCGCGACTCTCCGCCAGCCGAACACCGCTCACCAGGAGGTTGGCTCGCCGGGCTGCCGGTGAGATGGCGCTATCCAGCTCGCGCATGAGCCGCTCCCATGCTTTGCTCTCGATGACGGTCACCTGGCGCCGGCGTCCCTGGTCGGCATTGCCGATCAGGCCACGACCGGCTACGAGTCTGGCAGTGGAGACCGGGTCCATAGGACCGCGGTGTGCGCGTTTGATCCAGATGGCGTCGAGCCGACCGGCCACAGTCAATCTCCTCTATGGATCTCTGGGTTGCCTCTCGAAAATAGCGAGGCGGAACTCGCCTGAGCGCCAACCTTCCTGATTTCCTGACAGCGCATCGGGCAGTCACCCCGGATATTTCCCCGGTCAGGCGTCCTGAAGCGCTACGGCTGTAACACGCTAATATATGGCTGGTTGCCCCTCCTCCCCCCGGGCATGGAAGAAGGGAGGATTTCGCCATATGTTGCGTATAGCAGGAGATCCGGATGGGCCATGTCACCGTTCGAAGCCCGGCACCTCGACCACTCGCGTGGTCTCGGGAGTTGTTTGACCGGGTCATGGCGACCGCGCCGGACGCGATCGTGGTGATCGACGATGCCCATGACATTGTTCTCTTCAACCTTGCCGCGGAAGAGCTGTTCGGCCGCTCCGCTGACGAGGTCCTCCGCCAGCCATTCGATTCCCTGACATCTGTCGCTCTGACGGAAACCGACCTCGACGCCGGGCGGCTCGAGCTGTACGGTCTCCACCGGAGCGGCCACGTGATCCCCCTGAACGTCGGGGTCTCAAAGACCGAGGTGCGCGGAACGACGTTCTTCACCTGTATCCTGCGCGATGTCACTGACGAGTTGTGGACCCGGGCGGCTCTCAGAGACAGGGAAGAGCGGTTTCGTAGGATGTTCGAGGTAGCGGCAATAGGGGTCGCGATTGTGGAGCTCGACGGCCGTTTTCGCGCCGCTAGTCGCTCGCTCTGTGAGATGCTCGGCTATAGTGAGGACGAGCTGCGATCCCTGAATTTCCAGGATATCACCTACCCGGAGGACTTGGAGCCGGATCTGGCGCTGGTGGATCGCCTCCTGGCCGGTGAGATCGACAGCTACCGGCTGGAGAAACGCTTTCTTCACAAGCAAGGGCACACCGTTTGGGTCCTGATCGCCATCAGTCTCGTCCGGGACCCGACTGGAGCGGCGCAGTATTTCGTCTCTCAGGGCACCGATATCAGCGTCCAGAAAGAGGCGGAGCAGGCGCTGGCTCGCCGGGCCACCGAGCTGGAGCGCTCCAACGCAGAGCTGGAACAGTTCGCCTATGTCGCCTCGCACGATCTGCAACAGCCGCTCCGGACCGTGGCCAGTTACGCCGAGCTTCTGGCGGAGCGCTATTCCAGCCAGTTAGATGAACGAGCCGAGCGCTGGATCACATATGTGCTCGGCGGGGTAGACCGGATGCGACGGTTGATCGACGATCTGCTCGAGCTGGCTCGGGTCCGCACTCACGCGGGCGCCTTCGTCGAGACCGACACAGCCGCGCTGGTGAGGCGCACCTGGGAGCAGCTCCGGCGCGAGTATCCCTGTCAGGCTTGGCTGGGGCACCGGAGGCTGCCGACCATCGTCGCGGACAGCGGCCAGCTGGAGCAGGTTTTTCATAATCTCTTCGACAATGCGCTGAAATACGGACGGCCGGGTATCCCCCTGGAGGTTCGGGTATCGGCGCGGCAGCCCGGGAACGAGCCGGGCCTCTGGGAATTCACCGTGCGGGACAACGGCATCGGTCTCGACATGGCGTTTGCCGACCGCATCTTCGAGATCTTCCAGCGGCTGCACCAGAGCGATGAGTACGAGGGAACCGGCATCGGCCTCGCCATCTGCAAGCGCATCGTCGAGCGGCACGGCGGGCGGATCTGGGTGGACTCGGCTCCGGGTCAGGGTGCCGTCTTTCGGTTTACTCTCCCCGAGCGCGCCCCGTCATGAGAGCGAATGGGTCGCAGTTGCCGCGGAGCCGGATGACCGAGATCCTGTACATCGAGGACAATCCGGCCGATGTCGAGCTGTGGCGGGACACGCTCACCGGCCTTCCGTCGCTCAAGGTGCGGGCGGTGGCTGACGGGGCCCAGGCGTTGGACTATCTCCGTCAGGCCGGCTCCTCCGCCGACACGCCGCAACCGGATTTGATCCTGCTCGACGTCAGCCTGCCCCGCATCGACGGGCACCAGGTCCTGGCCGAGATCAAGAGCGACCCGGCGCTCCGCACCATCCCGGTCATTGTGCTCTCCAGCTCGGCGCAGAACCAGGAGATCGAACGGGCCTACCTGCTGGGCGCCAATGCGTACGTGGTCAAGCCCACGCAACTGAGCCATTTCCGAGAGATGGTTCGAGCTATTTACCATTTCTGGTGCCGGGCTGCATCATCACCAAGAAATCTTCCTGCTGGACGGTAGAATCTGCGCAGTGAAGTAATAACCGACGGGCAAACAGGGAATCGTCCCGATGCTATCTAGGTCTGGTCTTCACGCGTTGAGCCATCGACTTCCGGAGACTACCGCGCCCCCGCCACCGACTTCCCCCCGACCTACCGGTAGTGCTGATGCAGGCCGCACTCGCCGCGATCCGATCGTGGTGCTCCTGGTGGAAGACGACCCCGGGGACGCGGAGCTCATCGCATTGCGCCTGCAGGCGCCTTCTGATACGGCCACCTCGGCGCCGGTTCGTCTGCTTCATGCCGACAGCGTGGCCGCTGCCCAAGCCGCGCTGGAGGCGGGGGCGCCCGATGTAATCATCCTGGACCTGTCGCTTCCCGATGCCCGCGGCCTCGAGGGGCTGCACCGGATGCGCTTGTTGGCGCCGGGGATTCCGATCGTTGTGCTGAGCGGCATGGCGGACGAAGCCGTAGCTCTGGACGCGCTCCGGGCTGGCGCGCAGGACTACGTCCTCAAGCCTCCGCCCGATGGATCGACCCTGCGGCGGATTCTGCGCTACGCGCGAGAACGGCAACAGCTGCTGATGGAGCTCGACCTCGCGAGTCACGCTTCGGCTGCCGCGGCGCAGCGCTGGCGTCTCCTGGCCGAGGTGGGCAAGGCATTGGCCGCTTCCTCCGACGAGGCGCTCCCACTCGCCGACGTGTGTCGGAGCCTGGTGCCACAAGGGAGCGACGCCGCGGTGATCTATTTCACCGATGATGATGATGAAGAGGTAAGCACCAGCTTGGAGGTAGCTCATGTCGAAGGGCGGGCTGCTGAGGCCCGCACCCGGATCGGCGATCTGCTGGGCCGGCCGGAAGGGGCGGTAGAGAAGCTGCTCGAGGCTCTCAAAACATCGGACGGCCTGAACCAGTCGGAGCTAAACGATTTCAGCCAGCTTATCGCCGCCGAGCTGGGGATGGCGACCAGTGTCGCCGCCCCGATACGCTCGGGAGGCAACGTCAGAGGATTCCTCCTTCTCGCGGCCCGGCCCGGCCGGCGGGACGCCGCCACGGCCACGCTGTTCGCTCACTCGGTTGCCGACCGCATCGGGCTGGAGCTGGATCGCTTTCACCTGTTGCGCCAGACCCGCCAGGCGGTGGCCGCTCGGGACCGCACCTTCAACATCGTGTCCCATGACCTGGGCGATCCGCTCAGCACCATCCAGATCTGCGCCACCGCCCTCCTGGACCCCGACCCTCCGGCGTTTGCCGGCATGCGCGACATGGCTCAGATCATCCAACGCTCCGCCTCCTTGATGCAGCAAATCGTGGGAGATCTCCTCGATCGGGCCAGCCTGGATTCCGGCCGCCTGGCCCTCGAACGGGAGCCGACACCCGTGGCAGAGGTGGTGGCGCTCATGCAGGCCATGTTCGGGCGGGTGACTGAGGAACGGGCGGTCCAGTTCGTCGTGAACACCGTTCCCGATCTGCCGGAGATCGACGTCGATCCTCGCCGGATAGAGCAGGTGCTCTCGAACCTGCTCAGAAACGCCGTGAAATTCACCCCGCCCGGAGGCCGCGTGGTACTCTCGGCTCTGCCGGAGAATGATGAGCCTTACGGCGACGTGCGTTTCGCGGTCAGCGATAATGGGCCGGGCATCCCGCCGGAAGATCTCAGCCACATCTTCGATTGGTTCTGGGGCTCAAGGGAGAGAGGGCGAAGCGGCACCGGACTCGGGCTCGCGATCGCCAAGGGATTGATTGAAACTCACGGCGGTCAGCTCAAGGTGGAGAGCATCCCTGGTAAAGGGGCGACGTTCTCCTTCACCATGCCCCGCATCAACTCGGGGGGACTATGACCGATCTTACCGAACATCTGGCCCAGATCGGCGCCAGCCTGGCGTCCCGGCCGTACGCCCGCCGCGGCGTCCCCACCAGCAACGCCACGATTCGGGTCGTCCTGGCGGATGATCACGCCATGGTGCGCGAAGGCCTGCGGGTCCTGTTGCGGAACGCCCATGACATCGCCGTCGTGGGCGAGGCCGATAACGGGATCACAGCGGTGGTGGTGGCCCAGCGGGTGCTGCCCGACATCGTGGTGCTCGACCTCGACATGCCGGACGGTCCCGGCGCGGACGCATTGCGGGAGCTGGGACGCGTGCTACCCCAGGTCAAGGTCTTGATCCTGACGGTCCACGCAGAACGGGAGCGGCTGCTGCCGCTCCTGGAGGCGGGAGCGCGGGGCTACCTGACGAAGAATGCGGCCTCGCGCGACCTGGTCGAGGCCATTCGAGTGGTGGCGGCGGGTGACGTGTACGTGCGGCCCAGCGCGGCGCGGTTGCTGGCCGCCGCCGTCGTGCCGGAGCGCTCCAGCGAGACCGCCACCAGCCGGTTCCGAGCGCTCAGCGATCGGGAGCAGACCATCCTGCGCATGGTCGCCGAGGGCTACAGTGGCGCGGAGATCGCCCGGCACCTCAACATCAGCAGCAAGACGGTGGACGCCTACAAGCGGCGAGTGCAGGAGAAGCTCGGCCTCGACCATCGCACCAGCTACGTGCGCTTTGCGCTGGAGGCGGGAATCCTGGCCCGATGACCTCCGGGCCCTCAGTCCACGTGCCGGAGGCCGACCCGCTTCACGCTCACCACTTCGCGGGCGCCATCCGGGTGCACCACCTCCACCGCGCTGATGAAGCCGTCCTCCTCCTCGACGGCCCACACCTCCGCCGGCTCGATGATGCGATGATCGCCGACCTCGAGCTCGAACTCTAAAGAATTCTTGTGCCGATCGTAGGTGATGCCCAACAAGCGGGCGCCCTGGGCCATGACCTGCTCACCCCAGTCGGGCTCGAGCAGTTCGACGTCTACTGCTTCGGGCGATCCATCCCGCAGAAAACGCTTGGTGAACTCGTCGAAATACTCCTCCAGCTGCTCGCGCGGGACCGCCTTGGTCACTGCCATGGCTTTGTCTCCATTTCCATGGTGGGGCTGGGCGGCCGTCCGACTGAATCGCTAGCCGGCGACGCCAGCAAGGAGTCCAAAGTTACACTATACCCCCGCACCAGGGCGGCCAGGGCGTCGAGCGAGAACCGCCGCCAGTCGCAACTAAGTAACCCTGCAAGGCGCTCCGGGTCGAGACCGAGCCGCCGGGCGGCTGTCAGCCGGTCGCCACCATCGTGTTGGTCAATGAGCTCTTCGACTCGGGCGGATACATTCGCTGCCGGAATGAATTTCACAACCACCTCCCCGGAAGTCACTCCAGCTTGCCTCTGTTGCCACAGAGTATGCCGTAATGGTGGATACCCGCCGTCGGCGAACCGAGAAGCACCGCTTCCTCTTTTCCCGGCACCGCGCCTCGTAGCGCCGCCCCAGTTTGGAGATCTAGCTCCGACAGAGGGGCCGAGATTCGTGCGGTCATTATCGGGAGGAGGTCGGTCATGTACAGCGACAGCGACATTCTGAAGGACGTCACCGCGGAGCTCAAGATGGAACCCGGTCTCCGCGACGACGATATCGCGGTGGGAGTTCGCGACGGCGTGCTCACGCTGGCGGGCTATGTGGACAGCTATGCGGACAAGTGGCGGGCCGAACGGATCGCGGGCAGGGTTAAGGGCGTGAAGGCCTTGGTGAACGACTTGGAGGTGCGGCTACCCTCCGGCTCCCAGCGGGCTGATCCCGAACTGGCACGGGTCGCGGTAGAGGCGCTGAAGTGGAACATCTTGGTGCCCCATGACAGGATCCAGGTGATCGTCGAGGACGGGTGGATCACGCTCAAAGGGGAGGTCGACTGGTTCTACCAGAAGGAGGAGGCGGAGCGCACGGTTCGAAACCTCGCAGGGGTAAAGGGGGTATCCAACCTGATCACGGTGGCGGCCAAGCCAGCGCCTTCGGACATCAAAAAACGGATCACCGAGGCGCTGCAGCGGGCGGCCCAGTTCGACGCGGAGCGAATCACGGTAGAGGTCGATGGGCATCAGGCGATCTTGCGAGGTATGGTGCGCTCCTATACCGAGCTGAAGGATGCGGAGCGGGCGGCCCGCAATGCTCCGGGCATCACCGAAGTGGAGAATCACCTTACTGTCGACCCAAGCGTCTACAGCCCCGTGTAATCCACGACGGCTGGGCTGACGTTTTACGCCTAGGAGGGATGATATGACGAAACAAGCCGAGAAACATCGCCAGTCCGGCGCGGGCGCTACCGCGATGGAGGAGCGGGGCTCAGGACCAGCAGCCGAAGGCGGCAACGGAGCAACGGAAAAACGGCAGGCCGAGGGGGCGCTCACCCGGTGGCCGGCTCTCTTGGGCGGGGCACCGGCCAGCCCGTGGGAGCTGATGCGTCGGATGAGCGAGGAGATGAATCAGCTCTTTGAGAGCCTCGGGGGCAGTGGGAGCGGGCTGACCCAGCTGGGCCAGTCGCGTCCGGCAGTGACCCGAGCGTCCGGCACCGGCGGAGAGTTCGCGATGGTGGCCCCTCCGATCCTGGTGCCGCATATCGAGGTGCAGCGGCGTCCCGGCCAGCTGGTGTTGCGGGCCGACATGCCGGGACTCCGGCCGGAGAATATCAACGTCACGGTCGATCACGGCGTGCTCACTATCTCCGGGGAGCGCCGGGAAGAGAATCGGGAAGAGGGGGAAGGCTTCATTCGCAGTGAAGTGAGCTATGGAACCTTCTTCCGGACCATCCCCCTGCCTGAAGGGGCCGACGAGACTCGCGTGGTGGCGGCATTGCGGAACGGCGTCCTGGAGATCACAGTTCCGGTCTCCGATCAGGAGCAGGGTCGTCGGGTGAAGGTCCAGTCGTAGTGTCGGGTGAGTCGCGGCCGCGCGGGGAATCTTCGCCGTGGGCGGGCTGCGACACCGCTATCACCTTGTCATCGAGATCTAGGAGGGTGACCTATGCGTGTTCCCGTGGTGGACGTGGACAGTCTGTCCCGCAACTGGTGGGCCGTATCGCTTCGTGGTTTGGCGGGCATCCTGTTCGGCATCATTACGTTTTTCGCGCCGGGCATCTCCCTCGCCGCGCTGGTGCTGTTGTTCGGCGCGTACGCGCTGGTCGACGGCGTGCTGGCCATCGTGAGCGCCGTGCGCCGACGTGGCGCCGACCGGTGGTGGCTGCTTCTGCTGGAGGGGCTGGTGGGCATCGCGGCGGGAGTTCTCACCTTCCTCTGGCCAGGAATCACGGCGCTCGCGCTGCTGTACGTGATCGCGGCCTGGGCACTGGTCACCGGCGCGTTCGAGATCGCCGCGGCTATTCGGTTGCGGAAGGCGATCTCCGGCGAGTGGCTGCTCGCCTTGAGCGGCATTTTCTCCATCGCGCTGGGGGTGCTGCTGGTACTTTTCCCCGGCCCCGGCGCGCTCGCGGTGACCATCTGGATCGGCGCCTACGCCTTTGTGTTTGGAGCGCTGCTCTTTGCTCTGGGTCTGCGCCTGCGCGGACTGGGCTCGCCTCGCACCCGAGGTGAACCGGCGCACGGTCTCGCGTGACCCCGGCTCCAGAAGAGTCTGACCCGGCCCAGCAGCTTGACGTCTCACGCAATGGGGAGGCTTTTCATCCCCGGCTGGTCGAGGGCGAGGTCCGGGTCATCGGACCTCGCTGGTCACCGCGGGTCCATGAGATCAAGGCATTCCTTGCCCGGAGCCGGATGCCCTACCGGTGGCTCGACACGGAGCGAGCCGAGGATGCCCGGGCTGCGGTGCTTGCCGCAGCTGGTGACCGGTTCCCGACAGTCCTCTTTCCGGACGGCTCGGTCCTGGTAGAGCCGGACGTGCGGGAGGTGGCGAGGAAGCTGGGTCTCGAAACCGATCCGGACTCGAGCTTCTATGACCTGATCGCAGTCGGCGGAGGGCCCGCGGGCCTGGCCGCCTCTATCTACGGCGCCTCGGAAGGCCTTCGCACCCTGGTCGTGGAGCAGGAGGTGCCCGGGGGGCAAATCAGCTACAGCGCCATTGTCGAGAACTATCCCGGCTTTCCCGACGGGCTGAGCGGCAGCGATCTGGCCCGAAGGACGGTCGAGCAGGCCGACCGCTTCGGAGTGGAGATCCTGGTCATGCGGCGGGCCGTGGGATTGCAGGGGGACGGCGAGAACCGGGTGATCACGCTCGACGACGGAGCCGAGCTGCATGCTCGGGCGGTCCTGCTCACCTTGGGGGTCAGCTTCCGCTGGCTCGATATCCCCGGCTGCGCCCCGCTGGTAGGTGCCGGCATCTACTACGGCGCGGCAACAGCGGAAGCGTCGGCATGCCGGGGACAGGACGTCTACATCCTGGGTGGTGGCAACTCCGCCGGGCAGGCCGCGCTCCTCCTGGCCCAGTTCGCCCGAAGAGTCATTATCCTCGCGCCGGAGGACACCATCGAGGAAACCATGTCCAGGTACCTGGTGGATCGCCTGCGCCAGCTGCCGAACGTCGAGGTGCGCACCAACACGACGGTGGTGGGGGCCGACGGTCGAGGGCGGCTGGAGGAGATCACCCTTCAAAACATGAAGACCGGCCGCCAGGAGCGGGTCCCCTGCGACGGGCTCTTCGTGTTCATCGGCGCCACCCCGAGAACCGAGTGGCTGAAGAACGTCGTCCGCCGGGACGAGCAGGGATTCATCCTCTCCGGAGCTGAGGTGCGCTGCGACCTCAGCCAATGGCCGGAGTGGCCGCTGGATCGCGAGCCCTACCGGCTGGAGACCAGCATGCCCGGGGTGTTCGTCGCCGGTGATGTGCGCAAGGGGTCGGTGAAGCGCCTCACCGCAGCGGTGGGCGAAGGAGCCATGGCCATCCAGTTCATCCATCAATACGGCAAGCGGCAGAGCCATCGGGAAATGCAGCCACAGACGACCTGAATTGTCGGTGTGGTAATCCCCGAGGGGTGGCTCCTGACCTCGAAGCGCCTAGGGACCTTCCCGAATGGTCCTGGGGACGGAGCTCTGTACCGTGCGCACACTATGGCCGCACAGTGCACAATGGCCCAGCAGCTCTTGGACTACCTGCACGGCGGGGCCGAGTTTGGCTTGCCGGGGCAGCTCCCCGACCAGCCCTCATCCTGCTCGATCTCTATATGCCGATGGATGGCAGCGAGAGATTCCAGTCGTCGCCCTCGGTCGAGGCAATGAAGATCATCTATTGCGACGGTGACGCCACCAAAGGTGCGTCGTAGACCTGGCTGGCGTGGGCCTGCTTCAAATCCGTGACCGCATTCGCCACATCCGCTGTCGGCACGACGATGATGAGCGCCGTGTTGCCCGGCACCAACATGTTCTGCATATCGCTCATGTTGGCACTCGAGATTCCCGCTCGACTCGCGCCCGCGCCGGCCTGGCCCCCATTCTTATTCGACGTGCTGGGCCGCTCGGCCAACATCGCCGTAACGCCATCGATGGAATTGTCGGCCCGAGTGTCGCTGGCAGTGCTGCCCTTCGTGCCGTGGTGCTGCACGTTGACCTTGCCGCTCTTGTCCTTCGTCGCGATGGCGTAGTACGGCTCTACCCATTGGACGGGGACCGGATTCCCAACGGTGTTGGGCGGCGGCGCAGCACTGCTGCTGGGCTGCCCGGCGTTAGCGGACGCAGGCGCGGCGGTCAGATCCGTCATAGCGCTCTGAGCGGCTGTCGTGTCCGGAAATACGACCAATAGAAGTGTCAGCGGCGTCGTGTCCGACACCGCCGCGGTCTGTTGGGCTGTGGCCGGGCGGCCGATGAGGGCAAGACACCCGGCGAGGGCCAGGCCACTCGTGACGGCCCCGACCCGCTTCCAGCTGCAATTCGGTCTCATCAATCCCTCCTAAAGTGAATGAGAGCACCTTCCTGGCCCTTCACCAGCCCAGAGACCCGATCTGCCCCAAAGCCAGGAAAGTGCCTCGGGGACCAAGCTAGGCCACTATCGCGGCGGGGGTGCCGGACAGGTCCGAAGAGGGGCGTGGGGTTTTCCTGACAGCGAAGGGTGGCAGGTCGCGGTACTCTAGGTCCTTGGTATAGACCTGCCGCAGCAGGGCAGGGCTTGTGTGTCCTAGATTCGGGCGAGCCAATGGTCTCGAGCGCGATCACTCACGTGTTGGGCGCAGTGCCAACCACCACCCTGCCGGACGGAGAGCCCATCCCGGTCCTGGGTCAGGGCACCTGGCACATGGCGGAAGACGCCCGCCGGTGGCAGGAAGAGATCAGCGCCCTTCGAGTGGGAATAGACCTTGGCCTGAACCTGATCGACACCGCCGAGATGTACGCCGACGGCCGGGCCGAGGAGCTGGTAGGTGAGGCAATCGCCGGACGGCGTGACGATGTGTTTCTGGTCAGCAAAGTGCTGCCGGAACATGCTACGAAGCGGGGTACAGTCGCGGCCTGCGAGCGGAGCCTCCGGCGCATCAAGACCGATCGGCTCGATCTCTACCTGCTCCATTGGCGCGAGGACGTGCCTCTGGAAGCCACTCTCGAGGGCTTTGAGGCATTGATCCGGGCGGGGATGATCCGGCACTGGGGAGTCAGCAACTTCGATGTCTCGGACATGGAGGAGCTGGAGCGCCTGCCAGGCGGCACCTCGGTCGCGACCGACCAGGTGCTATACAACCTGACTCGCCGAGGCATCGAGTGGGATCTGTTGCCATGGTGCCGGGCGCGGCGAATCCCGGTCATGGCCTACTCGCCGATTGAGCAAGGACGGATGCTCAAGCACCCGGTGCTCCGGAAGATCGCCACCCGGCACGGGGTCACCCCGGCCCAAGTGGCCCTCGCCTGGTTGCTCCGCCAGGAATTGCTCTGCGCCATACCCAAGGCAGCCACGCCCGAGCACGTGCGAGAGAACCGGGCTGCCCTCGAGGTGCGACTCACCGATCAGGATCTCGCCGAGCTCGACCGGGCGTTTCCGCCGCCGGACGGGCCACGGCCATTGGAAATGTTGTGAGGGCTAAGGAGGTCGACCATGTCTACCAGAGTCCTGATCATCTACTACAGCACTTTCGGGCACGTGTATCGACTGGCCCGTGCTGTGGAGGAGGGTGCCGGCAAACTGGCCGACTCGGAGGTCCGGCTCCGCCGGGTGCCGGAGCTGGTCGAGGCCCGACAGGCGCTTTCGGGTCTGGAATCCTACCGGCGGGCCCAGGAGGAGCAGAAGGACATCCCCGAAGCGACGCACGACGATCTCCGCTGGGCGGATGGCATTGCCTGGGGCACGCCGACCCGCTTCGGCAACATGAGCGCTCAACTCAAGCAGTTCATGGACACGTTGGGGCCGCTGTGGCAAAAGGGTGAGCTGGAGGACAAGCCGGCCGGGGTATTCACCAGTACGTCTTCGGTGCAGGGGGGTCACGAAACCACCATCGTCAGCACCATGGTGCCGCTCATCCACCTGGGTATGGCGGTGATCGGCACGCCCTACGGGCAGAATCCCCAACTGCTGACCACGGAGAGCATTGGGAGCTCACCTTACGGGCCCGGAACCATCGCCGGCCTGGACGGCTCGCTCGAGCCCAAGGCCCCGGACCTGGATACGGCCCGAAATCTCGGCTTGCGCATCGCCCGTTTTGCCTGCGTGCTCAAGTCACTGTGTGCTGAGGGCGCACATGGACTACAGCCGGAGGCCCTGAGCTATCGAGCAGCCTAAGCACATCCACCCTCTCGCCTGAGCAGGTCTCCATGGCGGTCGCCCAACCGGTGATCGTGGATGACTTGGGGAAAGAGACCCGCTTCATAGTGCCGGCACTCCCGGGCGAGCACGGGGCGGTCAGCGGGATGACCGTGATCATTCACGATCATCGTCGCCCGTTCGGTGTGCTGGGCGCACACAGCCGGCAGCTCCGCCGCTTCTCCCAGGACGATGTCCACTTTCTCCAGGCGATCGCCAACCTGCTCGCGGCCAGGGGGCAGGGCACCAGGTTCTGGTTCACCCTGCCGGTAACAGACAATTCGAAGCCACTCAGGGCGGCCCCCCCTGCCGCCGGCTCAGCCATCATCCGGGAGGGACCGAGCCCATGAGCAATCCTAATTCTCGCCCCGCATCCGGAGCGTCGGATCTGGCCCAACTCGGGGCCGATCTGGCCTCGCGGCCCTATGCCCGGCGCGGCATCGCGATGAGCAATGAGACCATACGGGTGCTCCTGGTGGACGATCATGCGATGGTCCGAGAGGGCCTCCGTCTCTTACTGCGTACCGCCTCCGACATCTTGGTGATCGGCGAGGCGGACAACGGCGTCTCCGCGGTCGCCACAGCCCGGCGCTTGACGCCCGACATCGTCGTCCTGGACCTCGACATGCCCGGAGGCGACGGGATGGCAGCGGTGCGGGAGCTGAAGCAGTCGCTTCCCAACGTGCGGGCGCTGATCCTGACCGTGCACCCGGAACATGAGCGGTTGTTGCCGCTGCTGGAGGCCGGCGCTCGCGGCTACCTCACCAAGGAGGCGGCGTCGCGCGAGCTGGTCGAAGCCATCCGGGTCGTGGCGACCGGGGAAGTCTACGTCCGTCCTGCGGCCGCCCGGCTCCTGGCGGCGGCGGTGGTGCCGGAACCGGCGGCCCGAAGCGCCCGGGGCCGCTTCCAGATTCTGAGCGATCGGGAACGGACCATTCTGCGGTTGGTGGCAGAGGGATACAGCGGAGCCGAGATTGCCCGGCAACTGGGCATCAGCACGAAGACCGTGGACGCCTACAAGCGGAGGGTGCAGGAAAAGCTCGGCCTCGAGCACCGCACCGATTACGTCCGGTTTGCGATCGAGGCCGGGATTTTAGGCTGATCGAGACTCTTATCGCCGCGACGACGCCAACGCGGCGCTCTGCAGCGCCTCGAGCAGGGTGGGCTCGTCCCAGGGTCCGTCGTGCCGGATACCATTGATGAAGAATGTCGGGGTTCCGTTCACCCCACTGCGGACGCCACTCATGAAGTCCTCCCGCACCCGTTCGGCAAAGGTATGGGACAGCAGCGCTGACGCGGCCCATTCCGGTGGCATTCCCAGGCGGGCCGCATAGGCCAGCAGATCCTCATCATCCAGTGCGTGCTGGTTCTGGAACAGCAGGTTGTGCATCGGCCAAAACTTGCCCCGGCTGCTGGCCGCTTCCGCCATCTCCGCTGCGTGCTCGGCGTGGGGATGGAGCCGGGTGAGCGGGAAGTGGCGGAAGGCAAACCGGAGGCTGTCTCCCATCTGCTGGATGATCGAAGCGACGATCGGGTGGGCCATGCCGCAGTAGGGACATTCGTAATCGCCGTACTCCACCAGGGTGACGGGCGCATCGGCGGGGCCGATCACGTGGTCGCGGTCGCTGAGGGGAGGGACGAGTCGGGTGCTCATGACGGGGCTCCAAGATTGGCCGTCGGCGATGGCAGGGCCTCGAGCGCGGCGAGGACGCCATCGGCGCCAGGGTTCACGTTGACCGGTGAGAGATAGCTCCAGCGGATCACGCCGTCCCGGTCGAGCACGAACAGCGCCCGCTCGGAGAAGCCGTCCTTGGCTCGGTAGGCACCGTAAGCGCGAGAGACGGCGCCTTTGGGTTCGAAATCGGAGAGCAGGGGAAACTCCAGATGACGCGCCTCTGCATAGGCCCGGTGACACCAGACGCCATCCACCGAAATGCCCAACACCTCGGCCTCGTGCCGACGGAATTCAGGGAGCAGCTCGTTATAAAGGGCGAGCTCGTCACCACAGACCGGGCTCCAGTCAGCGGGATAGAAGACCAGAACCACCGGCCGGCCCCTCAGATCGGACAGCCGGAGCTCGCTATCCGGGCTGTTGGACAAGGTGAAATCCGGGGCCGGCGTTCCAGCCGGAAGAGGTTTCGAGGAAGTCTCAGTCATAAGGTCTCCGCTCAGTGCTGAAGGCGCCCGGTCCAGCGGATCGTGCGCCCAAAGTGGACCACCACCCCATCACGCGCTGTAGGACAAACGCGAAGGGACCGCCGGAGAATAGGGTCTTTCCCCCGAGGGTCCAAGGGCGCATCCATAGTTACGTAGCATTCGGTGCACGGTACCAGCAAGGAAAGGCACAGCCATGACCAGCCCCAGGACAGCGCCGGAGCCTCGCACTCTGCTCGGCACAATGAAGGCCGCAGCCATAGACCACTTCGGCCCCCCGGAAGTCCTCACGCTTCACACGCTCCCCATACCTCAACCTGGGGCGGGTGAGGTGCTCATCGCTCTGCACGCCGCAGGCGTGGGTGTGTGGGATGCCGAGATGCGGGCGGGCAACTACGCCACCGGCAAGGAGCGCTTTCCTCTGGTGCTGGGCACCGACGGCGCCGGCATCGTGGCGGCGAGAGGTGCCCGGGTGCGTCGGTTCGATGTAGACGACCGGGTGTGGGCCTACGAGTACGCCAATCCCAAGGGCGGCTTTTACGCCGAGTTCGTGGTGGTGAAGGCCGAGCACGTTGGCCCCGCTCCCCAGAGCCTCACGCTGTTAGAGGCCGGGGCATCGGCGGTGACCGGGCTGACAGCGTTGCAAGGGATCGACGACCACCTCCAGTTGCGGGAGGGAGAAACCGTGCTGATCTTCGGCGCGACCGGAGCGGTAGGAACCCTCGCAGTTCAGTTCGCCAAGCTGCGGGGCGCTCGCGTGATCGGCACCGCCACCGGACGCGACGCGGTCCACCTGGTCACCGACCTCGGCGCCGACGGAGCCATCGACGGCCGGAGCAACCAGGCGGCAGAGCAGCTCAGGGGGCTCGCGCCTCAAGCACTGGACGCGGTGCTTGCCCTGGCGGGTGGCGAGAACCTGGAGCGTTGTCTGGATCTGGTGCGCCCTGGCGGCAGGGTGGCATACCCGAATGGAGTTGAGCCTGAGCCGACGCGGCGGCCGAAGGTTCGGCTGTCCGCGTACGACGCGGTTGCGGGACCGACGGAGTTTGCCGAGCTGAATCAGGCGGTGGAGGAATCCGAGCTCCGCGTGGTGATCGCAGGAGTACATCCGCTGGAACGTGCGGCCGAAGCGCACGAGCGGGTGGAGCGCGGCCACGTGATCGGACGGCTGGCAATCCGGATCCGCGAGAACGGCCGCTGAGGCGAGCGAGAGTGCAATAACTGTCATCCAGCTGACCAGCGTTTAGGCGCAGCGCAGTTCGCGTCAACGCTGGTCGGCTGCATGCCGATAGTCTCGTAATCCCACCCCGGCAGGCTACTTGCTCGGGGTGGGCCAAGTCTGCTGGTCACATCCCGGTAACGGCGGTGCGCCGAGGCCTGCAGTACCCCGGCACGTCGCTTGCGCTTCCCCCCACGAACTGCCTAAACCCGTCGCCACTAATCTGTCATCCTGCGAACTGCCGGAGGGGATACGCGCATGCTACCGACCCTCGATACCGTCCAGACCGTCCAGCCGGACCAGTGGAGCTGGATGCTGACCCAGCTCTGGGGCCGGGTCTGGGCTGGGATGTCCTGGATTCTGGATCTCCAGAATCTGGTCTTCGGTTTCGTGTTCAGCGGCTCAGCCGGACTCATCGCGCTCAAAGCCACTCTGCTGCTACTGCCCGTCGCCGTGCTCATCGTGAGCATGTGGGCAACGATGACATCACTATATACGCTGCCGTTCCGCTCCGGTCGCGGTTACTTCCTGACCGCGCTCCTGATGTCGTGGTGGGATGTAGGCCGGATGGTCTGGTTCTACTGGGCAGGCATGGCGCAGTTCCTCTTCGTACTGGCCGGCTGGATCGGTAGTGGCATCCGGGCCTTCGTCCGGCTGTTATGGAACTCGATCAAGGGCGCCCTCAACTCGCCCTTTGCCATCCTCGACTGGACCTCACGCCGGTACTTCAAGCCCGGGGTGCCATGGCTGGCTTTCCTGCTGCTGATCCTGTGGTCCGCCATCGAGGCCACCATCTTTACGTTTACGCTACGTCCCACCATGAACGAGCTGCTCTCGGATCTGACCGGATTCGCTCCGAACCCGGTCATGCTGACGGCGCTGTTGTACATCTTCCTGTTCTTCCTGGTGGGCGGAAGCTTTGCCTGCGTGCAGGCGCTGAACGACGCCATCAAGACCAAGAAGTACGGCACCATCATCTCCATGACCATTATCGAGATCGTGGTCGCCGCCTTCGAAGTGCTCTTCCTCTATCGTGAGCTGGTGGACGCGATTACCCCGTGGATGGCCCAGCAAGGGTTCAACCTCGGGATCGTGGGCGTCTTGGGTCTCGCCTTCGCCGGCTGGCTCGGCGTCCGGGGCATGACCTGGTTCCTCTTCGGCCGCTACGGCACCCCGGCGCTCATTGCGGTGCTGGCCCGCGAGACCATCAGCCACGGCAGCTCAGTGGACATCGCGCCGCCGAAACAGCCCGAGTTCTGGAAGGCTCCGATCACGGCGCTCAAGGCCGAGGTGGAATGGTTCAAGTCCGAGGCCCGCGAGATGTTCGAGCTGCTCACCCTTCCGGTGCTCCAGCTCATGGCCTCCGGTTTCAACTTCTGGCTGGTGGTCCTGCTCGGCCGGCCGCACTTCACGCTGCCCTTCCGCTCGCTGGAAGAGGTGATGGCGGCTACTCCGCTGACCATCGAACGTAAGGCTTCCGGCCGGACGGCTCCTCAGGTGGCTGCATGAAGCGGGCGCTTCTGGTCGCGGCCCTCGCCGGGCTGACGCTCGGGTGTCAGATGCCCAAGAATGGGCCGCCGCCCAAGTCCACGCTGGTGATCGGCCTGGACGTCTCCGGCTCGTTTCGGAAGGGCGGGCACTACGACGATGCGATCGACTTCGCGTCGCTCTACCTCTACGCTCACATGAAGGGATTCAGGGAGCTGCGCCAGCCCACCGACGTGTTCATCGGCACCATGGGTGGACAGAAGACTGGCGAGGCGAAAACCTTTCATCCGATCCAGGACCTCACCGGCAAGTCGCCGTCGCAGATCGCGGCCAGCCTCCGGGCCTGGTTTCCCGAGGATGACCCGATCACCGACTACAACGCCTTCTTCGAACGGGTCGCGGTGCACGTCCAGCGGCAGAATCTGGGTCTCCAGCCGCTCAGCATCGTCATGTTCTCCGACGGGATTCCCGACATGCCCGGCGTTAAGGGCGATGAGCTCTTCCGCCGCATCAACGTCACTCCGCTGGAGTATATCTCCCGCAGCGTGACCGTGCGGCTGCTCTACGCCTCACCCAGGATAGCCCAGAAGTGGGAGAAGATAGTACCACGGAAACGGGTTCGGCTGTGGACTCAAGACGCGGACGTGATGGCGGGGTGGCGCCGGCAATTCGTGCCCACTGCCAGGATGGAGCAGCAGGACTCGCTCTGGTCCTGGATGCAGAACATCGTAGACTTCCGGGTGAGACGGGGGAAAGTGATCTAACAACGACCCATCCGGAGAAACGACGCGCCGGCAATATGCCGGCGCGTTCGTTTTAGCTCGTTTCAGCCACGCTCGAGGAGACCCTCCCGCACGGCGAATCCATGCCGCTGGTACAATGAGCGGCTCCGCTCCGTGGGCCAGAGGAAAACAGCGTCATGCTCCAGCTCGGCCGCATCGGCGGGAGTCGCTGCTCGAACTTCGAAGCACATCCCCGAACCCCCCGGGTCTCGTAGAATGCCTTGACCCTTGCCGCTGCAACTCCGCGCACTCCCTCTCTAACACACGACGACGCCGCGACTTTAGCTCGGCCTTGTGACCGGCGCGTGAGTTGCGGTAGGGGAGGGTCTCCGGATTCCGAGGACTTGCCCGTGCGCCCCCTGCTGCTGCCGGTTCTCACGCTGTCCACCATGCTGCTGGCAACACCACCTTGCACCGCGCAGACGCTCTCCTCCCGGCCCGCTGTCTTCACCGACCCCTCGCTGGATACTGACCCCAGCTACGGCGAGCTCGTCCTGGGACAGACCACGCTTATCTCGGCCCTTCGCATCTTTGCGGTGGAGCTGCAGGATAGCGTGCGGATTCCCCTCGGACATGACAGCAATCCAGACACGGTCCGGACCGGCACCGAGCTCCCCGGCGATCGAACCCTGCGGGCCCGCTACCGGCTCGAGATCGGAGCCGGCCGCTATACCCTCTACTTCGATCGGCACGAGCGCCTGGTGGCCGCCATCACTACCCAGCTTCCCCGTCCCGTTCGGCGCGATGAGTTGGTCGCTCGCTACCCCACCTTGAGAGTCGCGAACGTAGGCCGGACTGCTGAAGGCGCGTGGATTATGGACGACCTCGTCGCTCCGCTCGCGCCATGCGTCTCCCTGGTGGCCGACGTGTGGCGCCGGGATAAGGGCGTGGTGGAGTCCTTCGGCTATGTCTACACCTGCACCACCACGCCCGCCCTGCGGAAAGCGACGTTCGACCGGGAACCGTAGCGTCCGTTCACTCCTCGTCGAGAGTGAAACCGATTTTGAGCGTCACCTGCCAGTGGGCCACCTTCCCCTTCTCGATGTGTCCTCGGGTGTCCAGCACTTCGAACCACCGAAGGTTGCGCACCGTCTCCGCTGCCTTGCCGATGGCCTTTTGAACGGCGTCCTCCATTCCTCGGGCGGAAGAGCCGACCAGCTCAATGGTCTTGTAAACGTGATCCGGCATCGGGTCTCCTCAGAAGGGAAGCCCTAACATAGTACTTGTGACCCAGGTCACGAATCCCACCGTGCCACTGCGTCTCTTCTCCTCGTCACTGCCCACCCAGTGGGTCGTTCCGGCCCAGCCGAATGCCCCAAACCGTCACCGATCGCGTGAATAGGTACCCATTCTGCGCCCGTTGCTGCGGTACACTGCTTGCAACCCTTCTCCCGCTCGAGGCGTTACACCTAACAGCAGGTGCCTCGGGGAAACCAGGAGCCAGATCGTGTTCAGCTGCAATTACAACGGGTGGGCAGATGTGCCGGAAGAGGAGCGCGAGGGTCTCGATGCCTTCGAAGCTGCCCCGGCCCCACCGAGCGCCAGTCTCAAGGCAACGCTCGCCCTGGCTCAGTCACCTCCGGTTCCCCGCGCGCTTCTCCATCGAAAGGCCGCTTAGGCGGCCGCCCCGGAGAAATACCGCACCATCGGTTGGGCTCTCTCGTTTTAGCCGCACGCACAATAGCAGGGCCGAGCGGCGACTAGATTATCCCCATACATGCCAACCCGTTCGCAATCCTGGACTCGGAGGGCTCTCCGGAAGGCCTCACATTGGGTGGCCTACCAGTTCCGAATACTGCGACGCCCGATCATCACGATTGAGGGGGTCCAGATCCGGGTGGGGCGACACATGTCTCGCCGGGTCGAGAGGGCCTTGTCGAGGGGGAGCTACGTGCGGCAGGAGCTGCAGCTGATCGGGACGCTGTTAGAGCTCGACGACGTGGTGCTGGAGGTGGGCGCGGGTCTCGGTCTGGTCTCCACCTACTGCGCCAAGCGAGTCGGATCGGACCAGGTGTTCGCCTTCGAGGCCGACCCGGATCTCGAGCCCTGCATCCGGGAAACCTACGAGCTGAACAGGGTGGAACCCAACCTGGACATGTGCGCCATCGGCGCGCGGGCCGGCAGGGTCACAATCTACCGGGACAAGCATCTGGTCTCGTCGTCGGTCGGGCGCCGCCGAGGCGGCACCCGGCCGGTGGAGGTTCCCGGCAAGGCCCTGAACTATGTGGTTCAGCGCTTCCGGCCCACGCTGCTCATTATCGACGCCGAAGGTGCGGAGCGCGACCTCTTCGATGAGGCGTTGCTACCTACGGTGACCAGGATCGTGCTGGAGCTGCACGATCGGGTGATCGGGACCCAGGGAACCGACCGGGTCCGGACCACACTGGCCAAGTTGGGCTACCGGGAGGATCTAGGGTTGTCGACCAGCGAGCATCTGGTGTTGAGAAAGTAGCCACGGCTTGGGAGCAAAAACGTTGGGGCTGACGCTTGCGCGTCTAGGTCCCGACCATAATATCTGCCTCAGCTCCATTCTCACGGCAGCTCTCCGCTGAGGTATGGATGTCCCGCAAAATGATCGACTGTCGTCGCATGCCGAGCGAGCGCAACTGCAGCGTGGCCATCTCCGGCACCGAGGAAGAGGTTCTCGCCATTGCGGTCCGCCATGCGATCGAAGAGCTTGCGACGTGTTCTGCAGCAGCAGGTTCCCGTTACTCGTCGTCACGCTGAGTGCCACGAGGGGCGAGGAGGTCCCCGCTCCGGATAGACCGGCCGGCGAGCCCGTCTGCGGGCCGCCGGAGAAATCCCTGCTGCCAGCAGGCGGTTTTGGCATTAGGATAGGGTGATGCGACTCGGCTCACGGTTTGGAACCTCTCTCCACCCCATATTGTTGCCTCGGGTATGATCAGTCATCTGAGTCCGCCGGTCACTGAACGCGACCATATCCGGGGTCCTGCCGATGCCCCCGTGACCCTGGTGGAGTATGGGGACTACGAGTGTCCCCACTGTGGTCGAGCCGCCCCGGTATTGGAGAACATCCGTCTGTTGATGGGCGATAGCCTCCGCCTGGTCTTTCGCCATTACCCGATCAACCTGAGCCACAGCCACGCCGAGTTGGCGGCTGAGGCAGCAGAGGCAGCCGGAGCACAGGGTCGGTTCTGGGAGATGCACGCCAAGCTGTTCATCAACCAGGACGCTCTGGACCGCCCATCCCTGGAACGCTACGCCATCGAGATTGGGCTGGATGTGCCCCGATTTCACATGGAGCTTGCCACGGGAGCTCACCGGGAGCGGGTCCTGAACGATATCGAAAGTGGGGAGGAGAGCGGGGTCCACTGGACCCCGACGTTTTTCATCAACGGTGTCCGTTTCGGCTACGGCTCCAGCCTCGATGGTTTGCTCGAAGCCCTTCGCACCGCTGCCGCAGAGGCGACTCGCCCTGGACGCCGCGGTGTCACCCTTCCGAGAGGAGTACCCCGATAATGCAGAAGACAGCCGAACCTCCAGCCCGGCAGCAGGGCTCGCGTTCGCAGCGTGAGTCGCAGACCACCCGGCTGTTTCCGACCAAGAACGATCTCCCGGTGGAGACCCGGGCCAAGGTCGCCGAGCTACTCAACCTACGGCTCGCCGACTGTATCGATCTTCAGACCCAGTGCAAGCAGGCCCACTGGAACGTGAAGGGGCCGCAGTTCATCGGCCTGCACAAGCTGTTCGATGAGATCAACGAGGATGTGGAGGAGTACGTCGATCTATTGGCGGAGCGGGTGGTCCAGCTCGGTGGAGTGGCCGAAGGCACCGCTCGCACGGTCGCCGGACGCACCACTATCCCGGAATATCCTCTTAACATCGCGAGCGGGCAGGAGCATGTGGATGCGCTTTCCACCGCGCTGGCCTCGTTCGGGGGCTGTGCTCGGCAGGCGATCGAGGACCTGGACGAGTTGAAGGACGCCGACAGCATGGACATCCTTACCGAGATCTCGCGCGGGGTGGACAAATGGCTTTGGTTCGTGGAGGCCCACCTGCAAGGGACGCAGGGGGGAAACGGCCGCGGATAGTAGGCCGGCCCTCATGGGCGGTAACTAGGCCGAGCTATAATGGGCCGGTGCAGGTCAATCCAGGCTGGGCTGAACGGCGCGCGAACCGCGCCGTTTTTGCGTCCAGGAGGCCACGCACCGGGGCTTTGAGATCATCCGCCAGGAACGGTTTCCACAGCACCGGTCCCGGCAGGTCTGAGCGGCCGTGTCCCCCGGTGACGAACAGTATCAGTGGCACGGGTGCTCGAGCTCCCAGCTGTCTCGCCAACTCCAGCCCATCCATGCCGGGCATGAGAACATCGGTGATGACCAGGTCGATTGGGGGGTGCGCCGATGTCGAAGAGGGCCAGCGCAGCGAGGCATGGGTTCCATGGCTCTCCCTAGCCGTTGCTGACCGCGACGTCGAAGCTCCCCTCATAGCCGTCGCTGGCCTGGGCCAGGCTCAGGACCAGCTGCGACCCGCCCTGGTTATAGATGCCATCGCCCGAGTTCCGCAGGGTGCGCTGTCCCTTGGCGGCATACGGCTGCTGGGCATGGACCTGGTCGGTGAGCGCATCGTCGAAGAAGAGCTGGGAGGTGAACTCGTAGGCCGGGCTGGCGCCCGCCGGAGAGCGAACCTTGAAGTGGAGGTGAACCGCCCGTCCCTGGTACCAGCCGGGATAAATGGTGGTGAACCGGGCGACGCCGTCGGCGCCGGTGACCTGATACCCGCGGAGGAATTTCCTTCCCACCGTGTTGAACCTGGGATCAGAGACATCGGAGTACGCGCCGAGGGCATCACAGTGCCAGACGTCCACCACCGCACCGGCCAGAGGCGCGCAGGTACTCGACGCCGCGGTGGAAACGTTGAACGTCAATGCCAGGAGCGCGCCGGGCTTGACGGTTCCATCCGAGGGGTCGGTACGGATATCGGAGCGGTTGAGCTCTTCGTCGACGTAGTAGGGCCCCTCGGTGAGCGCCGGCCGGGCGACGCAGGAAGCGGAGCCTCCGGTCGGGTCGGTGCTGGCAGTGGAGCTGCAGCCGAAGAAGAGATACGCCCCGCTCGCGCCGAGGAATGCCAGCGCCTCGCGGCGAGTGAGAACCTTACCGATAGGGATGTCGTCGAGGTCCATGAGTCAACAAGTGAGGGGTGAGAGGTGAGAGGGTAGCAGCTCTCGCCGATGTCGATCGGTGGACAAATGGGATACGGGTGCCGACGGCAAATCGTTGGGTAGGAAACCGCACCACCTCTCACCTCTCACCTCTTACCTATCACCTTCCCCTCATGTCCACCACATTGTCCGACCAGGTCCCATAGGCCAGCACCATCGTTCTCGCCCGATATCCCGGCGCGGTTACCCGGACAATCTGGCTATGACACCGGTCCACCAGTTTGGGATCGAAGTGCAGGCGATAGTGTCCCGCGTCGTCGGCGAAGGTGGCCGAGCCGGTGCCGAGGAGCTGGAGGAACGCTCCGGCGACCGGCTGTCCGTCGCCCTCGTTGCGGACCACGCCCTCAACCACTCCGTTGGCCGGGCCGCCCCCGTCCGCGCCGGCGTCGTCTCCGCCCCAGCTGCAGCGGGAGCCGCTACCCATCAACGCCAGGGGACGGCCTGCCTGGACCGGGCCTGTCAAAGGCCCCCCCGCGTCTCCAGCCTTGGGGCCGAAGATCCGGCGGGCCTCGAAGACCATCTGATCCTCCAGCGGCTCACGTGCTTCCGGGGCCTTGGGTTCCGGATCTTCCGCTCGGCTCGCCGGCTTCTGCTCCGGACTCATCGCAGCAGGATCGTCGTGCTCGGGTGCCTTGGGGGTGCTGAATGGCGCCGGGAGAGTGGACTCCGGCGTCTTCGGAGCGGCCGCCTCGGGCGCCGGAGCAGGTCGGGGTTGAGGCGGTTTCGGTCTGGCCGGTGCCGTCTTGGGCGGCACGTACCTCATGGTGACTGCGACGGGCATCGAATTTTGCTGGGGCGTAGCTCCCGACGGGGAGTGAACCGACCGGGTCGAGAATGCGAGTAGGACGATCACTATGACATGAAGAACTGCGCTCGCGATCCCGGTGCGGACATCGGGACGGTGTCTAGTGAGCGTCTGCCACGCGCGAAAATACTGCGGCCGCTGAGGCGCTTGGACCGCAGCGCGGGTGCGAGGGTTGATACCAAGGCCCAGCCTCACGGTCATCGATGACCGCCGGCCGGTGGCCGCGATGCT
>DASYIX010000116.1:0-25389 GCA_035997125.1 Gemmatimonadales bacterium | reverse complement strand
GGTACCGAGGTGAACCCTATCCGCCCGTTGCCAAAACCTCGGAACGTCTGGCTGACCCCCGTCCGGTTCCACTCACCACCGACCTTGAAGAGGTGGCTGCCGCTTACAATAGAAACGTTGTCCAACAGCTGAACCCGGTAGTCATGGGCGTCCACCGGGATGAAGAATGGCATTCCGATCCGGTAGCCGTTAAAGTCGCCGCCGGGCGCCACAAAGCCCATGTCGGTGTCAGGGAAAGGCCGACTGCTAGCCGGGTTGATCGGGCCCGCATACGGCCGGGGCCGGTCCTCCCGGGCCCACTGGAAGCGGAACTCGTTGGATAACGACGACGAGAAGAGAGACGTCAGGCTCCCATTGACGGCGTTGGAGAAATCGCGCTCCAGCGCGTTTGCGCTCCGGCCCCAGAAATCGACGTCGAAGGTGCCGTTTTCCTGCCGCGAATTGGTGTAGTTGTACTTGATCGACGCGTTGTGCTTCGCGCCCAGGCGAAAGTCCAACTTGCCCAAGAAGGCGTTGGCGTCGTTGGTCCGGCTGATCGGCCCGAAATCGCCGGCCAGCGCCCCCCCAAAGGCGGTATCGGTGAGACTGACTAGCGCAGGGTCGATCACGCTCAGCCGCGTGGTCTGTTTGGTCTCGTCGTACACCTGCTGGTCATACGCGAGAAAGAAGAACACCTTGTCTCGCACCAGCGGGCCGCCAAAGGTCGCGCCGAACTGGTGTTGCTGGAAATCGGGAGTAAAGCCACTGGTGACGCCGCTGGGAGTGGTATGGCTGTAGTCTGACGACAGGGCATCGTACTTCCCGAAGTAGTGCCCCGAGCCATGGAAGTCGTTGGTGCCCGATTTGGTGATGATATTGACGAAGCCGCCTCCCGACCGGCCGAACTCCGCGTTGGCACCGTCGGAGACCACCACGAAGTCCTGCACCGCGTCGAGGTTGAAGGTAAAGGCCGGGCGCTGCCCGCCGCGCTGCTCGCCGAAGAAGGGATTGTTGAAGTCGGCGCCATCGACCGAGACGTTGTTATGGATGCCGCGCTGGCCGCCGATGCTGAGCTCGTCGCCGTCGGGTCCTTGCACCGTGGCGACGTTGGGGGTCAGGGTGGTGTAGTTGAAGATGTTGCGTCCGTTGTTGGGCAACCCCCCCACTGCCGCCGCGCTGAGCCGGGTGGCCGACTCCGAGCTGGTCACGTCCACTACGGGCTCGGGCGCGGCCACGGTTAATTCTTCGAGTTGGACCACCTGCGGAGCCAGGGCAAAGCTCCGCTCCGCTGCCTCGCCGAGTCGAACTTGAACGCTGTCTTGGCGCGCCTCCCGAAATCCGAGCGCGCGCGCTTTCAAGTCGTAGGTCCCTACGCGGAGCAGGGTGGCCACGTACACCCCACTGGCGTTGGTCGTCAGCGTCCGCTCGGCGTTGGTCTCCCGGTTTCGCAGCGTCACCGTCGCATCGTTGAGGGGACGCCCGGCGGAATCGGTCACGGTGCCCCGGATGACGCCGGTCGAGGCCTGGGCCTGGGCTTGGAGAATGGCGGGAATTGTCAGGAACAGCGAGCCAAGTAGAAGAGTCAGACTGCGGCTAGGCCTACGAGACAGATCCATGGAACTAGATCCTTTCGGGTACGGAAGGTCTCGGGAGGTTGCACTCAGCTGGAGGGGACGGCGGATAGCTTACCGCCCGATTGACGGGGTCGCAAGGAGGCGGCAGTGCAGGCTTTTTTTGCGGAGGGCGTTGGATAAGAATGAGGTGCTCCGCAAGCCTGCGGAGCACCTTGAAGTGCAGAGCGGCGAACTAGATTCGGTCTTTGACTCCTTCGACGACCTGGGCGGTGGTGGACTTGAGGGTCTTCCAGGTTCTCTCGCCAGCCTGTCGCATGGTGTCGAGGCTTCCTTTCGCCGCCTTCACAACGCTCGATTTGGTGCCCCTCTTCGACGCAGTCTTCCGAGCCGACCGCTTCTTCGTCGACCGCTTCTTAGCGGAAGAGCGTGTCGCCGAGCTTCGCTTCTTACCAGTTCGCTTGGTGGATTTCCTGGTAGCGGCCATATGGTCCCTCGAGAAACGGTTGACCGGCATACAGACCCATCCCAGCCGGCTGGAAGCCCTAAAGTCGGGGTTATCGGCTGATCCCGCCGTAGCCCAGATCACCCATTGTGGGGTGGGTCACAGACATAGCCATCCAGTAGATTGGAGTTTAACCCATTCCGCAAGCGGCTGGACCGCACCGCGGAGCCTCCGGGAGCCAATTCTGATGACTGAAAGCGGGGCAACGCACCGCGTCAGCGGGTCGAGATTCCTCGCCCGCGTATCCACGCTGGTCCGATTCAGAGAGGATTGGACTCGCGTCGGGCTCAGTGTGCGGGGGCCCCTGCTTACGGTTGCCACCGCCATTTTGTTCGATCAGATGGGGCGGCATGACCTCCCCGTCGCCCATCCCTTTCCTTTCCTCCTGTTCACCGTAGTCTACTCCACCGCCAGCGGCGGGGTGCACCCTGGGATCATCAGCGGAGTAGTTACCGTCCTGTACGCGCTCGGTTTTCTGTCCCGGCCGGGCACGCTGCTCCACTACACCCCCGGCAACGCCTACACGCTGCTGGGACTGACCCTGGTGGTCATCGGCACCGTGGTCCTTACCGCGCGCCTGAGGGAGGCCGCGGAACGGGCCCGCGGGATCGAGCTCTCCCGGGCCGAGGCCGAGCGATTGGACCGCCGGCTGGCGTTTTTTGCCGAGGCCAATGTCCTGCTGGCCTCCTCGCTCGACTATCACGTCACCTTGAGGAATCTGGCCCGGCTGATCGTCCCCACGCTGGCCGACTGGTGCGCTATCCACGTCGCCAGCGAGCAGGGGGCGCTCCAGTTTATCGCCGGTGCCCACCGGGATCCCAGTAAGGATCTGCTGGTGCGCGCGCTGTGCGAGTATGGCTCGAGACAGCCGCCCTTCGGAGCCGCCCTCCACCACACCGACCTGGGGGAGGTCACGGAAGCGATGCTGCGCAGCCGGTCCGAGGACTCCGAGCAGCTCAAGCTCTATCGGGCCCTGGCATCCAGCTCCTTCCTGCGAATTCCGATGCTGGCCCGCGGCCAGACCGTCGGGACCATCACTCTCGCTGTGGGGCCGGAGTGGGGGCGCAGCTACGGCGCGGATGACCTCGCTTTCGCCGAGGAGCTGGCCGCCCGGGCGGCACTCTCGGTGGACAGCGGCCGCTTGTATCGCGCTGCGCGCGATGCCGACGGGCGCTACGGGATGCTGTTTGGCAGCAATCCTCTGCCGATGTGGGTGTTCGACGTCGAGACCCTCACCTTCCTCGAGGTCAACGAGGCGGCGGTGCGGCACTACGGGTACTCTCGGGGCGAGTTCCTGTCGATGACCATCATGGACATTCTTCCCCCGGAGGACGCACCCGGCTTGCACCATGGTCTGGAGGGCACCGGCACCCAACGGGGCGATGTCGCCCTGGCTCAGCATCAGCGAAAGGACGGATCCATCGTCGATATGGAGCTGGTCTCGCGCGAAATGGAGTTAGGTGGGCGCCGCGCGCGACTGGTCCTGGCCACCGACATCAGCGAGCGGACCAGGACCCGCGCAGCGCTGCACCAGAGCGAGGAGCAGCTCCGCCAGGCGCAGCGGATGGATGCCGCCGGCCGGCTCGCGGGCGGTGTGGCCCATGACTTCAATAATCTGCTGACGACCATTCGAGGCTTCAGCGACCTGCTGCTGCGCGACCTGGCCGAGCACGATACCAAGCGCAAGGATGTCGAGCAGATCCGAAAGGCGGCCGACCGGGGTGCGCTGCTGACCCGGCAGCTACTGAGCTTCGGGCGACAGCAGTCGGGGGAGCCGCGGTCGATTGAGCTGAATGGCGTGGTCAAGAACATGGAAGGTTTGATCCAACGGCTGATCGGTGCCGACATCAGACTGGTGACTCAGCTCCGGCCCGGCCTGGGCGAGGTCAAGGTCGATCCGGGACAGATAGAGCAGGTTCTGGTGAACCTGGTGCTCAATGCCCGGGACGCCATGTACACCGGCGGCACGCTGACCATCGAGACCGGCGAGCGTCAGATCAGCCTCTCGACCCGGGGCCGTTCGGTGAGACCCGGCCGCTACATCGTGCTGGCGGTCAGTGACACCGGCAGTGGCATCGACAGCGACATGCTGTCCCATGTCTTCGAGCCCTTCTTGACTTCCCAGTCCCCGGGCAACCGCGCTGGCTTCGGGCTCTCGATCGTCTATGGAATCGTGAAGCAGAACGGCGGAGTGGTCAGGGTATCCAGCGAGCCAGGGCTCGGGACCACCGTCAAGGTCTTCCTGCCTCGAGTGGAGGCTGAGGAACCGGTGCCGGTCGAAGCACCCACCTCGGTCGAGGGTGACGAGACCGTGCTGGTGGTGGAGGATGAAGATGGGGTCCGGGAACTGTTATGGAAGATTCTGACTGAGCACGGGCACACCGTGCTGGAGGCCCGCCACGGCCGAGACGCGCTGACGGTAGCGGGAGAGTACACCCACCCCATTCACCTGCTGGTGACCGACGTCGTCATGCCCGAGATGGGTGCTGGAGAATTGGCCGAGCAGCTGCTGAGCCAACGTCCCGAGATGAAAGTGCTCTTCATCTCCGGCTACACCAACGACGAAGTCGTTCGCCGCGGGGTCAAGCAAATGGAGGCGGCGTTCATCCAGAAGCCGTTCACCCCGGAGGATCTGATGCGGAAGGTCAGGGAGGTACTGGAAGAGAGAACGTAAGCGAGGCGGGGACGACCGTGACTCTCGTTATCGTACTCGTCCCTGTAGACTCCGCAGCACGTCCACACTCGGCTCCCCCCGCAAGTACAGCATGACATCCCCGGTTACCCACCGCAGGTTGCCCGCGGCCCCACCCGGTGCCTGGCCGGCCCGGGTCCGCTGCTGATCGAGCAGGATCATGCGTCCCCGCGAATCGAGGTACACCACGCGGACGACTGGGCGCGCGGGATCGGCACCAGGAACCATTTGCCCCCGAGTGAGTCCGATGAATTGGGGGCTCATCCCTTCGATCACGTGCACCGGTCCGCCGAGCTGCTTGGCGGCCTCGTCCAATCCCACCCGCAAGTAGACCTGAGCCCGCTGTTCCAGTGTGCGGGGCGCCGCTACCGCGTCCGACTCGGGCTGAACTGGCCGAGCCGGTGGAAGGGCGGCCGTCGCCGCATTGGCGCGCTCGCGCCGCCGCTCCCGATCCAGGTCGGCCAGCGCAGCCGCGGCAGCTCCCCGGACCGCCAGCTCATCTTTCGGATTGGACTCTCGAGCGATGCTGTCCTGTTTGGCCTTCTCCTCGGCGGCCGAGTCCAGCGTGCCGGCCGCCTCAGGCGCGGGCTCATTGGCGGTATCCCCCGTCTCCCCGGCCGCGAGGAGCTGGGAGTCGGAATCAGCGGCTGCCGCGGTGGTGTCCTCCGCGACAGAAACTCCTGCATCCGCCAACGTCTGCGCGCTTTCAGCTGATGGCTGCTTGGCCAAGGCCCGGGTCTTTGCGGGAGCGCTCGGGAGCGGCGCCCGGCTTTGAGCCAGGGGACGACTGGACCGGCCCCGAGGTGTTGCGGCGGGCGAATCCGCTCTCCGGCTCTCGACGGCACTCACCACCGCGGGGGGAACCGAGGGCGACGCCGAAGTCAGGTCGCGCTCCGGCAGTATCGGGTGACTGGTGCCAAAGGCTCCGCTGATGATCCGGCCGGCGCCCACGACCACCACCACCGCAGCGGCCAACTTGAACACGCGCATCCAGCGTGTGCGCTTGGCCTCAGCGTCGATCGGATCGGGGACCAGCAGAACCGGCGGCTCATTCCACGGTTCGGGATCCCGGATCGGTGTCCGAGGAGACGAAGTTCTGGCAGGCTCCGGTCGGGGACGAGGAGTTCCGGCAGGGACCTCCATAGCGCCGACCAGCCGATCGGCTTCGGCCAGCACCTGCTTGACCTCCTGAAGCCGGGAGCCGCAGGCCACACAGGTGCCCAGGTGCATCTGGATCTCGCTCACCTCGGAGAGTTCCAGCTCACCATCGAGCAGTGCGTGTAGCGTGCCTTCGTCAAGATGCGACATTCTTCCCCCGTCCTTCGGACCGATACGCCTCGACTAACCTTCTTCGCGCCCGGGCCAGTGTGGTGCCGATGGCACCCTTGGAGAGCCCCAGCGTCGATGCGATCTCATCGTAGTTAAACCCTTCGGCCTTGAGCAACAGCGCTTCGCGGTCTCGCTCACTCAAGGTGGCCAACGCGGCCCGGACCGCTGCGCTCCGCTCGTTTCGATCGAAGTCCTCATCCGGTCCCTGCGGCGGTGGATCGTCCGCCCGCAACAATTCCAGGCGGCGACCCTGGCGCAGGGCCCGCCTCCCGTCTTCCCGCACCAGATTGAGCGCGACCGCGAACAGCCAGGGCCGCGGATTGTTGGGCGGCGCGGCCACCGCCCGGGCGAACGTCTCCTGGGCCAGATCCTCGGCCCGGTCCCGGTCTCCCGTACGGCGATAGAGCATCCGGACGAGAGAGCCGTAGTATTGCTCGAACAGCTCGGAAAGATCCGCCGTCATGTGCCTCTGAAGTTCCGGACCACTTCTGCCAGCTGGCCGGGCTGCCACACTTCGATGCCCGACCCGCTGACTTGGACGCTCGCCCGCCGTCCCGCAATCAGGACCTCATCCCCCACCAAGAGGTACGGCGCGACCTCCGGCAACTGTCGTACCAAGTCGAAATATGCCTTGCTGTAGGCCGCCACGGCGGTGACGGTGATCCTATCGGCGTGGGCCACGTCCGTCCAGACCTGGCCTCTCCGGATGAACAGCCGTCCGGCTACCAACCGGGTGGCGGAGGCCGCCGACTCATCCTTCGCGAGGCTCTCCAGCCGACTGGAGGCGACTTCATCGGTGGCAGCCAACGTCTTGGAATCAGCTAACTTGGAGCTCGCCCTGGCGCGGTCGAATGCCTGGGCGCCTGTCTGGGCAGCCGAGTTCCGTGCCCCACCCATTTGATCCTCCCGCAGCGGTACCGGGGCCCCTGGAGTGACAATGTCAGAGGGCTCTTGCACCAGGTACGACGTGTATTCGGTCAGGATTCCGTAGCGCAGCCCCAGCTCCCGTACCTGGGCTACCAGGCTGGGTGAGGCGCCCTCCAGCCGGATCTGACGCGTCAGCTCGCCAATCTGACGGGCGGCCCAGAGCCGGGGGATGAAGTCGTTCCCTGACTCGCCTGTGGTGAAGGTGGCGGGCACCACGATCCGCTCACGGCGTCCGTTCCGTTCTCCGGTAATGACCACGTTGCCGGTCCCCTGGCCGTGATAGCGTCCGAACAGCACCAGCTCCTCGCCGTAGAAGAGGTCAGGCAGCTGGGTGGGATAGGTCTGGGAGAGGCCGACCGGGGTATCGCCGATTCGCAGATTCACCAATGCAGGATAGCGGAGCTTGGCCATCAAGCCGCCCATCGCGGTCTCCACGCTGGCGCCGGGTGGTACGTATTCGGCGCTGCCTCGGCCCCGGGAGGCCAGGCGGTCCAACAGGTAGGTGTTCACGTCTGGGCCGAGGCCGACGGTGAATATCCGGCTTCGTCCGATCCGCCCGGCGGCCTGCTCCGCAATCCGGTCCGGCGCCTGCTCGCCCACCGACGGAAGACCATCGGTCACAAACAGCACAATCGGGAGGCGCTCCGGGTCGCTGTCGGAGCCGAGCGCCGCGTCCAGCGCTCCGGCAATGTTGGTCCCACCTTCGGCGCCGAGCCCGTCCACAAACTCGCGGGCGGCGGTGAGGTTGTCCCGGTTCGCGGCAACGAAGTCCTCCCGGAAGCGACGGACCGCAGAGGAGAACGCGATGAGGCGGAAGCGATCACCCGAGCGCAGGGTTCCGAGCGCCTGCTCCAGGGCGGCCTTGGCCTGTTCCAGCTTGGTTCCGGACATCGAGCCCGAGACGTCCACCACGAGGGTGAGATCGCGCGGCACACTGCTGCCCGATTCGGCCTGAGGCGGCGCCAGCAGCAACATGAAGTATCCATCCTCGCCCCCGGGAGCGTGGGTCACCAGCGTGGTCCCGACCAGGCCTTTCCGGAGTGGCAGAAAAAGCTCGACTTCGCCGCTGGCTCCAGCGGGAAGTGAGATCTCGAATCGGTCGCCGGCTCGGCGGGTGTTGATTGCGTGGGTTGGCGAATAGGGGGTTCCATAGGACGCTGCGTTCGGCACGGTGACCAGAAAGCTGGTCTCGCCGATCTGTCCCCGGTTACCGAGAGAATAGCGGAGGCGCACAGCGTCGCCGCTGCGGGAGAGCAACTGGGTAAAGCGCAGCGCCACCTTCCGAGTCTCCCCGGGCTGGATGGGGAACACCTGGGCTCGCACCAGCCCGTGACCCGCGAAGGTGAGCAGAGCGGGGTCCTTCTTGCGCCTGACGATCTCCTCGTAGATGGCGCGGGCCTGTTCGGCGTTCATGGTCTCGCCCCGCACCTCCTGATCACCCATCCAGAGAGAGAAGTTGGTGAACACCGCTTCCCCCGGCATCGGATAGAGGTAGCTCCCCTCGGCCAGCCTGCTGCCGGAGTTGAGGAAACGCTCCTCGACCTCGATCCTGGCCACCCTGCCATCTACTGCGATCCGGACCTGCGAGGCGGTCCGCTGCACTTCTCCCACCGGGACGCCGGGATTGGCCGGGCGCTCGATCTCGATCCAGCCCTGGGCGTGGGCTGGGAGCACGACAACGACGGAGATGGCTGAGAAGACGAACAGCAGGGTGCCGAGGTTTGCAGTCTGGGCGGTCGAGCGGGCCACGCGATCCTCCATAGTTGTGGGCCGGAGGAGATGCGCGGGCGGGAAGAAGTTGCACGGCCCTAGGATGGTCTTACGTCAAGACGAGTGCGTGATCTCCTCGTAGCGGGCGAGTGTCTCCCGTAACTCCTGCAGTATGATTGCCTGGTCGTAGGCAGCCCGCTGGGCGTTTTCACCGGCGATTCGAAGCTCCTGCGCCGCCCGCCGCGCATCTTCAGCCGAGAGCCGGGCGTCCTCCGATGCTCGGCGCAGCTCCTCGTGGATCCCTCGCAGCTCCTCGGCGGCAAGGCGGGCTTCCTCCCGCCATCCTCGCGCGGCCTCGGCTCCGGCCCGATCCTGCTCGTGTCCCAGCCGAGCCAGCTCGGCTGCCACGCGGGCCCACTCGTTCTCCTCTCTCTCGAGCTCTGCGGCATCGCGGGAGCGCTCGGCACTCATCCGCACTTCCTCGGATACGGCCCGCTGATCTTCCCGGGAGGACGCCTCGTTGACCCGACCACCTGACTTACGGTCGGCCATCGCCCGATTCCTCCATGAGAAGGATTGCCCCCCGGACCTCGTCCCCCGGCCCCCGTAGCGGAGTGCAGGTCACGGCGCAGCGGATGGTCTTACCCCGCCGGTTGATGGCTTCCAGGGTGACAATGTCGTTTTCACCGTCCCCGTTGAGACAGTTGCGCAGCGCGGGCTTGAGGCGCTCGACCGGTAATCCGAAATCGAGGTTGAGCAGATGTTTTCCGTTCACCTCGTCCTTCCGCAGGCCCCAGAGCTCCTCGGCGCTGCCGTTCCAGGCAAGCACCCTGAGGTCGCTATCCACAACGGCCACGCCGCCCTGGAGGCCGGTGAGCACCGATTCGAGAAACGCGTGGGCCGAGTTGACTTCCTCCCCGCGCTGGCGGAGCTCGTCGTTCATGGTCTGGAGCTCCTCGTTCGTCGATTGGAGCTCTTCGTTCATGGTCTCCAGCTCTTCGTTGGTGGACTGAAGCTCTTCGTTGGTGGTCTCCAGCTCCTCCACAGTGGATTGGAGCTCTTCGTTGGTGGTCTCCAGCTCCTCGTTGGTGGACTGGAGCTCCTCGTAGGCGGTTTCCAGCTCTTGCTGAGACTGCTCCAGCTCCCGGTGGAGCCGGTGGTCCGTGGTGAGGTCGCTGAAGCTGATCAGGGTTCCGGTTGTCGTTCCGGTGGAGTCGGTCAGCGGAGCGATGTGCAGGTCGAGCCACCGGGCCTCGCCCAGGTGGGTGCGCCATTCGACGTCCTTGACGCTCACGGGCCGGCGTTCGGTTTCCGCCTTTTCGATCAGAGAGCGCAGCTCCACAGGGCGATAGGAGACCTGAAGGTCGCGCAGGGGCCGGCCCAGGTCGGCGGGGCGGATTCCGAAGAGCATTCGCGCGCGGTCATTCACCAGGGTGACCTGGCCGGTCAGGTCCACCACGAGTTGGGCGACCGGACTCACCTCCAGGGCCGCAGCCCAGACCCGAGTTTCCGAGTCAGGCCCAGCTACAGTCTCAGCCGCTTCCTCTCTGGGAACCAAACGACCCCGCAACGCTCCGCGGGAGCTTTTCCGTGACAGGCGGCGCTTGAGATCGGCGGGAACAAAGCTCTGGCCGTGGGCCATCAGGGTCTCGGCGCGGCCCAGCAGGAGGAAGCCACCGTCGTTCAACGCAAAATGGAGCCGCGCCAGCACCCGAGCCTGGGTCTCGGCATTCAGATACATCAGCGTGTTCCGGCAGGTGAGCAGATCGATGCGCGAGATCGGCGCATCGTTGATCAGGTCGTGCCGCCCGAAGATCACTTGTCGGCGGAGATCCTTGCGGAAGAAATACAGGCCGTCGAGATGCTCGAAATACTTCGACAGCAGCTCCGGGGGAACTCCCTCCACCTGCCGTTCCTGGTACGCGGCCTGGCGGGCGGTATTGAGCGCGTCTTCATCCACATCGGTCGCGTAGATCTTGACTCGCTCGCGGAACTGGTCGGGTCCGAGCTCCTCCGCCAGGGCCATCGCTATGGTATAGGCCTCCTCGCCGCTGGCGCAGCCGGCGCTCCAGGCCCGGATGGCGCCATCGGGGGACTTGGGGGCCAGGATCTGGGGGAGGGCAGTCGTGCGCACCGCTTCCCACGCGGCCGGGTCGCGGAAAAACCCGGTAACGTTGATGAGGATGACGTTGAAGAGGGTGGCGAACTCATTGGGATGGACTTCGAGGTAGTCCTGATAGGCGGCAAACCCGGTGACCCCGACCGCCTCCATCCGTTTGCGAATCCGGCGAGCCAGGGAAGCCGGTTTGTAGCCGTGGAAGTCAAACCCGCGCGCATTCAGGAGGTAAGCCAGCAGCCCGGCCCACTCGACGTCATCCTCCGGGGGCGCGGCCTCTTCGGTCTGCAGCTCGACCGCGTCTTCGGAGGCCGAAGTGGCCTCCTCGGCGGAATCTCGTTCAGCTAGCATGATCTCCTTGGGATATCTCCAGCTACCCTACGGAGGAAAAGGCAGGCTCGGCCGCATCGCTGACTCTGACGCCGGTGTGCAGCACGTTCCGAATGACCGACGCGTGATGCTCGGCGTCCATCGCCTGCTCGGTGAACGCGGATGCGCTATGCGCGTGTCCCCGACTGTTGGCCCGGACGGCTAGCCGCCGGGCAAGGGCGGTGTGCTCCTCGAGCGCACGCAGCGCGGCCCACAGGGCGGCCTCGAGCTGCTCCGACTGGTGCACCAACAACGCCTCGTCGCTGTAGGCGTGGCCTACCCGGCAGCGAAACCGGACCAGTTCCTCATCTTTCACTTCCCACAGCACCCCGTGGCACTCCGGGCAGCTCATGGTAGAGGGGACTCCAGGCTGGACATGCCGGTCAGCCAATCCGAATTCATCAGTAGGGTGCTCGGCAAGGGGATCTTCTGACATGGGCACCTCCTCCATCAGGTGCATGGGCTCGACAGCAAGCCTGCCAATAAGCTCAGACATTTCAGGAACCGACAGCACGTGATCCGCCGCACCGTGGTCGATGGCGCTCCGGGGCATGCCGGGATACAGAGCGGTATCCAGGCTCTGGACCAACGCGAGGCCGCCATGCTGTCTGATGGTAAGCAATCCCGAAGTGCCGTCGTTCAGGTTGCCCGAGAGGACGACTCCAAGCACGCGGGGGCCGAACTGATGGGCGGCGCTCCGAAAGAGCGGGTCGATGGCAGGGCGGTGGCCGTTCTCTTTCGGCCCCCGGGTGAGCCGAATGTGTCCGTCATTCAGATGAAGGTGCCAATCGGGAGCGGCAACGTAGATCCGGCCAGGCTCAATCGGCTCGCCATCTCGGGCATGCCGGGCCGGCAACGAGGCTGCCCGACTGAGGATACGGGGTAAGGTGCTACTGACCGACCCGGGAAAGTGGACCACCACGAACAGCGAGCCCGGGAAATCCGAAGGAAGGCCACCGACCAAGTCGGAAATTGCCTCGATACTGCCGGCAGAGCCCCCGATTACCACTATGTCCCGCACACCCATTTGGTCCCCGCTAGCCAGAGAGTGAATGTAACTCATTTACCGAGGCCGGGGGCCAATTTGATTGGTCGGGTTGGCCGAGGCCGTAAGCGGGGTCACTGTCGCTGGACTCCGATCGGGCTAGTATAACTTTGAAGCAGACAACTATCGGGACGGAGGACAGGCATCTCTTGGGGCGACATTGGGAAGCGCCGTTCAATGATCAACGAATGCAGCTGCTGGAAGAGGTCACCCGGGCCCTGAGTACGCCAGGTGATGTCGCCAGCACGATGCGCGTCGGGGCTGGAAGCGTGGTGCCGCAGTTGGCAGACTCAGCCGTCCTGGTGGTGCACAAGGGGGTTGAGGCTCACCTGGAGGTGGTGCACACCGATCCGGATCAGGAGGCCCGGCTCGGCGCCCGTTTGAGACTGCTTCTCCCCAAGCTCCGGAACGCCGCCACCCGAGACAACCACAATAGCCGTGACTTCCGCTGGATCCCCTCGATCACCGATGCCTCCACCCGGTTCCTCAAGCGGGAGCCGGAGCTCCTGCAGCTGCTCCATGACTTCGATGTGGGCTCGCTCATGGTGGTGCCGCTGCGGTCGGGCGGCCGCATCTGGGGAGCCATGGCATTCGCCCGGCATGACCGTACCACCCCATTTCTTGCGGCCGACCTTGCCGTGGCCCAAGTCATTTCCCGGCGGGTGGCGGTCGCCATCGAGTCGGCTCAACTGCACGAACGATCTCTCGACCAGGAGAGCCAGCGAGGCAGACTGGAGGACGCGCTCCAGAAATGGATTCAGGTCTTCGATCTGGCGGGCTGGGGCGCGGCGGTCGTGGACGGAACCGACCGGCGCATCGAAGCGGTCAACCCGGCATTCGCACGCCTGCACGGATACTCCGATGCCGACAGCCTGACTGGACGCCTCTTCGTGGAGCTGCTGCCGGTCGACCGGATGACCGAGCTCGACGAGTGGGTAGAGTCGGTGGCGAATCAATCCGGCCCCTACGAGTCGGTTCATCTCCGGGCCGATGGGTCGACCTTTCCGGCGCTCACCAATGTCACCGCGCTCGAGCTCGGTCCACAGACGATCTCCTACGTGGTCACCGTCCAGGACCTGACCGAGCTCAAGCGGGCGGAGGAGCGCACCCGGTGGGCTCAGCGCATGGAAGCCGTCGGCCGCCTGGCGGGAGGCGTGGCCCACGAAGTCAACAACATGATGACCATCATTATCGGTTTCGGCGATCTGCTGTCGGGGGCGGGAAACTTGCCTCCGGATAGGCACCGGGACGTGGAAGAGATACGGAAGGCCGCGTTGCGGGCGGCAAAGATCACCCAGCAACTGCTGGCCTTCAGCCGGCAGCAGGTTCTGCAATCCGCCGATCTGGAGCTGAACGTTGTCGTCACCGATATCGTTCCAGTACTGCGGCTCCTGCTTCCAGCCAACATCAAGGTCGAGGCGGTGGTAGCTCCCATGCCGACACCGCTCCATGCCGACCGGGCCCAGCTCGATCAGGTGCTCATCAACCTGGCCTTCAACGCGCGCGACGCGATGCCGACCGGCGGAACCATCCGCCTGGCGACCGGTTCCCGTGAGCTCGCCGTGGAGGACGGACGACGTCTCATCGGCATACCAATCCCTCCGGGGCGCTACGCGCTGCTTTCGGTAAGCGATACGGGACACGGGATGGACCGGGACACGCTGGCCCACGTGTTCGAGCCCTTCTTCACCACCAAGCCGGCAGGCTCGGGGACCGGCTTGGGACTGGCAACCGTCTACGGCATCGTCAAGCAAAGCGGCGGGTTCGTGTGGGCAGAGAGCACTCCCGGCGCCGGCACCACGTTCACCGTCTCTCTGCCCTTGCTCGATCGTCCCGTGCCGGCCGAAGAGACTGCCGAGACGGACCAGCTTCCCGCCGAGCCACGACTGGGGGGAACCGTCCTCATCGTGGAGGACGAGGAGGGGGTACGAGAGCTAGCCCGGCGGGTTCTGGAGCTGGAAGGTTACCAGGTGGTGGAGGCCCGAGGCGGTGGGGAGGCGGCCGCCGCCCTGGAGCGGTTCGGGCCGGACCTCAATCTGGTGATTTCGGATGTTATCCTGCCGGACATGGCAGCGACCGAGCTGGAGCGCAAAGTGATTGAAAGCCGGTCGGACCTCCCCATCCTCTACATGTCGGGCTACTCCCGGGACGAGGTCCTGGAACGGGGACTGGTACCCTCCGAACGGCCGTTCATTCAGAAGCCGTTCACAGCGGCCGACCTCACCAGTACGGTGGGGCGGGAGATCGAGAGAAAATCGCGGCCTGTGGTGAGCCGTTAACCGTAGGATTATTTTCCATTTAGCTGCATCGCACCGATGCGGCACCGCAACGATGAAGCGAGGGGGCAGCATGCAGACCGGGACTGCTCGAGCGGCCGCCACGGCGACCGATACCTTCCCGATCAATGGTACCGACTACGTCGAGTTCTACGTAGGAAACGCCAAGCAGGCCAGCCACTACTATCGAACCGCATTTGGGTTCCAGCTGGTGGGCTATCGCGGGCCGGAGACCGGCACCCGGGACCGCGCCAGCTATCTGCTGCAACAAAATAAAGTCCGCCTTATTCTGACTTCCGCACTCAGCCCGGACCATCCTGCCGCCGCGCACGTCGCGTTGCACGGCGATGGCGTTCGGGACATTGCGCTGTGGGTAGACAACGCGCGTGAGGCGTTCGAGGTGGCCATCCAGCGGGGCGCCAAACCCGCCCAGCAGCCGACCGTGCTGAAAGACGAGTCCGGCGAAGTGGTAATCGCGGGGATCCACATCTACGGGGACACCATTCACAGCCTGGTCGAGCGGCGAAATTATCGGGGAGCTTTCCTCCCCGGCTTCCAGGCTGTCACTCCCCGCTATAATCCCCCTCCCGTCGGGCTCCAGTACGTTGACCACTGTGTCGGCAACGTCGAGCTCGGCGCGATGAACACGTGGGTCAATTTCTATCAGGACGTGATGGGTTTCCGCAATCTCATTTCTTTCGACGACAAAGACATCTCCACCGAGTACTCGTCGCTCATGTCCAAGGTGGTGGCGAGCGGCAACGACCGGATCAAGTTCCCCATCAACGAGCCGGCCAAGGGCCGGAAAAAGTCCCAAATCGACGAGTATCTCGAGTTCTACCGCGGTCCCGGCGTGCAGCATCTCGCCATCGCGACGGATAACATTGTCCAGACCGTGACGGCGCTCAGGGATCGAGGCGTCGAATTTCTCCAGGTGCCGAAGACCTATTACGACACGGTGCAGGAGCGGGTTGGCCGCATCGATGAGAAATTGGCCCAACTGAAGGAGCTGGGCATTCTGGTGGACCGCGATGACGAGGGCTACCTGCTGCAGATCTTCAGCAAACCGGTACAGGATCGGCCGACGCTATTTTACGAGATCATCCAGCGCAAGGGCGCCAAGAGCTTCGGCAAGGGGAACTTCAAGGCACTATTCGAGGCGATCGAGCGGGAACAAGCCGCTCGGGGGAATTTGTAACCATGCCCATCTACCACACCCTCGGCCAAATCCCGCGGAAGCGGCACATCGCGTTTCGTAAGCCCGACGGTGGGATCTACGCCGAGGAGCTGATGGGGCACGAGGGATTCACCGGAACCTCGTCGCTGCTGTACCACACCTATCCCCCCACCACGGTGAAGTCGGCCAAGCGGCTCCGGGAGCAGAAATACGAGGCCGACCCGGACCAGACGCTGCGCCACCGGCACTTCCGCACCTCCCAGGTCAAGAAAGGCGGCAGCCCCACCCTCGATCGCGTCCCCCTCCTCTTCAATCAGGAGGTGGCGATGCTCTACGTCGAGCCGGATGAGAACGACGCCCACTTCTATCGCAACGCCCAGGCCGACGAGCTGGTCTACGTGAGCAAGGGCACCGGAACCCTGGAGACGATGTACGGCGACCTTCCCTACAAAGAAGGCGACTACCTCGTCATCCACCGCGGCATCATGCACCGCTACCGGCTGGACCTGAGCGGGGAACAGAACAAGCTGCTCATTATGGAGAGCCGGGGCCATGTCCGCTGGCCCAAGCGCTACCGCAACGAATTCGGCCAACTTATCGAAGGTGCGCCTTACAGCGAGCGGGACATTCGCCAACCTGGGCAGCTGCGCACCCACGACGAACGGGGGGATTTCCGGATCCTGGTGAAGCAGTATGACGGGCTCAATGAGATCATCCTGGATCACCATCCCTTCGACGTAGTCGGCTGGGACGGGTACTTCTATCCCTGGGCCTTCAACATCCACGACTTCGAGCCCATTGTCGGGCGGGTCCACCAGCCGCCGCCGGTACACCAGACCTTCCAGGGCGACGGGTTTGTGGTCTGCAGCTTCTGTCCTCGGCCCTACGACTTTCATCCCGAAGCCGTGCCGGCGCCGTATAACCACAGCAACGTCGACTCAGACGAGGTTCTCTACTACGCCTCCAGTGAGTTCATGAGCCGGAAGGGTATCGAGTTCGGCAGCATCACCCATCACCCGGACGGCATTCCGCATGGCCCGCACCCAGGTCGGGCGGAAGCGAGCATCGGCGCCAAGTACACCGAGGAGCTGGCGGTCATGATGGACACGTTCCGACCCCTCAAGGTGGCCAAGGCGGCCCTGCCTATCGAGGATGTGAACTACCACAAGTCCTGGCTCGACGCGCAGCACGCGCAGTTCAATCCGCCGACGTCGTGACGGCGGGTAAGCGGGGAACGCAGGTAAGCGGGTAAGCAGTCGAGATGCAGCCGGCTCAGGATGAGCCCTTATGGATCCCCGATGCCGAGCGCGTCAAGCGCGCGAATCTCACCGGGTTCATCAAAGACATTCAACAGCGGAAACCAGTCGGCGCCCACGACGTGACCGACTACGCCTCGCTCTACCGCTGGTCCGTGGAGCGGCCGGAAGCGTTCTGGCCGGAGGTGTGGCGTTTCTGTGGCGTGATCGCCGACGAGCGACCCGGCTCCCTGCCGTGGGACGAGGTGGTCATCGGTCTCGGTCGAATGGCCCCGCCGGATCCGTCGCGGGGGCCCCGCTGGTTTCCCGGTGCCCGGCTCAACTTCGCGGAGAACCTGCTGCGTTACCGGGATGTCCAGCCGGCGCTGGTGTTCTGGAACGAGCGCGGCCGCCAGCGTGAGCTGAGTTACGCCGAGTTGGAGGAGCAGGTTGCTCTGGTTTCCGGTGCGCTCCGGGAGCATGGGATTGTCCCGGGTGACCGGGTAGCTGGGTTTCTGCCCAACCTTCCCGAGACCGTGATCTCCATGCTGGCGACGACGAGCCTCGGCGCGGTTTGGTCTTCCTGCTCTCCCGACTTTGGCGCCAACGGCGTGCTCGATCGATTCGGTCAGATCCGTCCCCGGGTGCTCTTCTGTGCCGATGGCTACCGCTATGCCGGGAAAGAGATCGATTCGCTCGCGAGAATTCGTGAAGTGCGCGAAAAAATCCCCGAGATCGAACGAGTTGTAGTGGTGCCGTACGTCGCCAATCGGCCCGATATCTCGAGGATTCCCGGGGCTGTCTTGTGGGCCGATTGGCTCGTGGGGAGGCGGGGAGGCGGGGAGCCGGGAAAGGCAGAGCCTCTTCAACGCTTCGCCTTCGACCACCCGATCTACATCATGTATTCCTCGGGAACCACCGGCTTGCCCAAATGCATGGTGCATGGTGCCGGCGGCACGCTGCTCCAGCACCTGAAAGAGCTGGTGCTGCACACCGACCTCCGGCGGGAGGACCGCATCTTCTACTTCACCACCTGCGGGTGGATGATGTGGAATTGGCTGGTATCGAGCCTTGCGGTTGGTGCGACCGTCATCCTCTATGACGGCGCGCCACTCTCCCCTCCGCCGCTACTCTGGGACCTGGTGGAGCGAGAGGGCGTCACGGTATTCGGGACCAGCGCAAAGTACCTGGCGCTCTCCGAAAAGGAGGGGCTCGAGCCCGCTCGCACTCACGACCTGGGCCGGCTGCGAGCTATTCTTTCCACCGGGAGCCCACTGGCCAGCCATGGCTACGACTACGTGTACGACAAGGTCAAGCGCGATGTCCATCTGGCCAGCATCAGCGGTGGCACTGACATCGTGTCCTGCTTCGCGCTGGGGAATCCCACGGCCCCGGTTTGGCGGGGAGAGCTGCAGACCCGCGGGTTGGGGATGAGCGTGGAGGTGTTCGATCCCAAGGGCCGTCCCATCTGGGAGGCCGAAGGGGAACTGGTCTGCACCCGTCCCTTTCCCAGCATGCCGGTGGGGTTCTGGAATGACTCCACGGGTGCCAGGTATCAGGCGGCCTACTTCGACCATTATCCCGGCGTGTGGCGGCATGGCGACTGGGCCCGGCTTACCCGGCACGGCGGCCTCGTCATCTTGGGTCGCAGCGATGCAACCTTGAACCCCGGAGGGGTTAGGATTGGCACCGCCGAGATCTACCGCCAGGTCGAACAATTACCCGAAGTCGTTGAAAGCCTTGTGGTTGGTCAAGATTGGGAGGGTGATGTCAGGATTGTCCTGTTCGTCCGGCTCCGGGAGGGAGTCGTCCTGGCCGAGGCCCTGGCGGATAGGATCCGGAAGCGAATCAGGGAGCACGCCAGTCCCCATCACGTACCCCGCAAGATTTTGCAGGTGTCGGACATTCCACGGACCATCAGCGGCAAGATCACCGAGTTGGCGGTGCGGGAGGTCATCCACGGTCGCCCGGTGGCCAACCTCGATGCCCTCGCCAATCCCCAGGCTCTGGATCTCTTCCGTGATCGGGAGGAGTTGAGAACCTGAGGCAGCCCCCCGGTGGCCCGGATGTGATCTATGACCTATCGGGAATTGAAAAGTCGGAGTACATTCTCGCGACGCGGCTGGTAACAGCGCGGCCGAACACCACGTTATGGCCCGCGGCACATGACAATAGCGGCTGAGACCCTTAGGCGGGCAGGGTCCCTTGGCCCGAGGAGCACAACTAATGAGATACGTTTGGATGCTGGCTGCCGCGGCGTCACTGGCAGCTTGCCACAACCGGGGCGAGGATGAAGTCGGAGCCGCTCCGCAGAAGGGTGACACCACGGCGGTAACCGTCTCGGACACCACGAAGGCGATGCCGACCGACAGCACTATGGGGGCAACACCCAGCGACACCACGATGGTCAAGGCGTCTGACTCGACCTCTGCTGGTGTGACTACGGACAGCTCCTACGCACCGAGCCCCTCGGGAAATACTCCGAGCGACACGGCCACCGCTGGTGCGGGTGTCTCGGACAGCACGTCCATCAGCCCGACCGACACGACGAAGAAGCAGTAATCTTTCGGACAGTTGGTTTAGGGCGGCCTCGGATCTCGAGGCCGCCTTTTCCGTTTCTCATCGGGGAGTCACGCCCTGGGCACGACTCAAGTGACGCGCACGTATCTCGTGATGAGATCACCCGAAGAGTTGATGCCGGCTCCGGCGCCACGCCCGGAGCCTAGCATCGAGCGCGTGGATGAGTGCTCGGTCCCTTTCTTTCGCTATCTCTATGAGGAAGTGGGCCGGGCCTACCACTGGACCGACCGGCTGGGTTGGAGCGACGAGACGATCCAGGCCTATGTCGCGACGCCGGGAGTGTCGGTGTGGCTCATGTCATGGGAGGACGCACCCGCGGGGTATTTCGAGCTGCGGCAGCATGAGGACGGCTCGATCGAGATAGCGTATTTCGGGCTGCTGCCGGATTTCATCGGCCGGGGGTGGGGCAAGCATCTCCTCACTCGCGCGGTGCAGGCTGCTTGGCAGCTCGGCGCGGATCGGGTCTGGCTCCACACCTGCACACTCGACCATCCAGCCGCGCTGCCGAATTACTTGAAGCGCGGCTTCCGTCCGGTCCGAAGCGAGGTGTATGTCATTGGCGGGGAAGCTCCTTAAAACAGCACCGCCCGCTCTCCACGAGGCGGCCAAGCAGCTCCAGAAGAAGCTCACCGTCTGACCGGTTGGAACTTCGCCGTGAAGTGGCGCAGGACCGGGGCTTGCTCGAGGAAGCGATAGCCGGAAACGCTGGCCCGCCGGTCCCAGACCTGGAGGATTGCTTCCACCACATAGTCGATGTGGCTTTGGGTATACACTCGTCGAGGGATGGCCAGGCGCACCAGCTCCATGGGAGCGGGCGTTTCTTGCCCGCTCTCAGTATTTCGCCGGCCGAACATGACAGTGCCGATCTCGACCGCCCGGATCCCGGCCTCGCGATAGAGCTCCACCACCAACGCCTGGCCCGGCAGATCCAGCGGGGGGATGTGGGGGAAGAACGCCGCGGCGTCAATGTAGATGGCATGACCGCCGGGGGGCTGCACGATGGGGACACCGCCGTGGGCGATATGGTCGCCTAAATAGGTGGTAGACCGGATGCGATAAAGCAGGTAGTCCTCGTCCAGCGCTTCCCTGAGTCCCACCGCGATGGCATCCAGGTCTCGCCCAGCCATGCCGCCATAGGTCGGGAATCCCTCCGTCAGGATCAGGAGGTTCCGCTCCTTGGAGGCGAGCCGCTCGTCGTTGCTGGCCAGCATGCCGCCGATGTTGGCCATGCCATCCTTCTTGGCCGACATGGTGCATCCGTCCGCGTGGGAAAAAAGCTCCCGGGCAATCTCCAGCGGCGTCTTCGTTGCGTAGCCCTCCTCCCGCAGCTTTATGAAATAGGCGTTCTCGGCGAAGCGGCAGGCGTCGATGTAGAGCGGGATATTGTGCTCCCGGCAGATGGCGGACACCGCGCGCACATTCGCCATCGATACCGGTTGCCCGCCGCCCGAATTGTTGGTGACGGTCAGCATGCAGAGTGGAATTCGTTCCCGGCCCACCTCCTTGATCAACCGGCGCAGCGCCTCGACGTCCATGTTCCCCTTGAAAGGGTGGCGGGTGGCAGGGACTCGTCCCTCAGGGATGACGAGATCGCGCGCTTCCGCGCCGGTGGCCTCGATGTTGGCGCGAGTCGTATCGAAATGGGTGTTGTTGGGCACGATGTGGCCCGGCTGACAGAGCACCGAGAAGAGAATCCGCTCGGCGGCCCGACCTTGATGAGTGGGCAACACATACCGAAAACCAAAGATGTCGTGCACCGCCTCCTCGAACCGATACCAGGACCGGCTGCCGGCGTACGACTCGTCTCCCCGCATCACCGCAGCCCACTGCTCCGAGCTCATGGCCGAAGTGCCGCTGTCGGTTAGTAGATCGATCAGCACATCCTCAGCCCGAAGGAGGAAGACGTTGAACCCGGCCGCCCGGAGCTTGGCGTCGCGCTCGGCCGCCGTGGTCATGCGGATCGGCTCGACCGCCTTGATTTTGAACGGCTCGATGATGGTTCGCATGGGGCTAAATAGTGGCGTGGTCGAACGGATCTGTACAGCGTGCTGATGGGCAGAATTGTCCACCGCGCCCTCGAATGTAGCTTAGATCACAGCACACCGATTTGGGTCTGATCATGATACCCGCCGTTGGCCGGCGATCGAACCGGTCAGGCGGATTTCACCCATACCGATAGGCTGAGCGCGGTGGCCTCGCTGTATTACCGGTGCGCGTCACTTGCAGTAGGCGGTGCTGTGCTCGCCTTGGGCTGCTCCCGCCCGCCGGCGCGGCCGGCAACACAGCCGACCGAGCAGACCAGCGCTCTTCCTGCGCGAATTCCTTCCGACAGTAACGCCGCCTCCGCTGCCGACGACGGCCAGTGGACCATGCCCGCGCGGAACTTCGCTTCCACGCGCTACAGTGGATTGAATGAGATCACGGCGGCCAACATAGCCCAGCTGCGCCTGGCCTGGACCTTCTCCACCGGGGTCACCCGCGGCCATGAAGCCGCGCCCCTGGTGGTCGGCAACACGATGTATGTGGTCACCCCGTTTCCCAATTTGTTGTATGCCCTGGATCTCACCCAGCCGGGGGCACCACTCAAATGGACCTATAAACCTGACCCGGCGCTCGCATCACAAGGCGTGGCCTGCTGCGATCTGGTGAACCGGGGCGCGGCCTACTTCGACGGCAAGATCTATTACAACACTTTGGACGCCCACACGGTGGCAGTGGACGGGAAGACCGGCAAGGAGGTCTGGAAGACCAAGGTGGGCGACATCAGCAAGGGTGAGAGCATTACGATGGCCCCGCTGGTGGTGAAGGGGAAGGTGCTGGTAGGAAACAGCGGCGGGGAGTTCGGGGTGCGGGGCTGGCTCACTGCCCTTGACGCCAAGAGCGGCAAGCTGGCCTGGCGGGCATACCACACCGGACCCGACAAAGACGTGCTCATCGGAACTCGATTCAAGCCGTTCTATCCCCAGGATCGAGGCAAGGATCTGGGAGTGTCCACCTGGCCGGGGGACGCCTGGAAGATTGGGGGCGGCGGCAGCTGGGGGTGGATCTCCTATGATCCCGAGCTCGACCTGATCTACTACGGGACCTCCAACCCGGGTCCATGGAACCCTGATGTCCGGCCCGGCGACAACAAGTGGACCGCCGGCATCTTCGCGCGCGATCCATCCAACGGCGAAGCGGTGTGGGCCTACCAGTGGAGTCCGCACGATGTGTTCGATCACGATGGCATCAACGAGCAGATTCTGCTCGATCTTCCCATCAAAGGCCAGACCCGGAAGGTATTGGTCCGCCCGGAGCGCAACGGATACATCTACGTGCTGGATCGGACCACCGGCGAAGTGCTATCCGCCGATCCGTACGGCTACATCACTACGAGCAAAGGGGTGGACCTCAAGACGGGAAGACTCATCGAAGTGCCCGAGAAGGCGACCAGGACAGGTAAGGTGGTCCGTGAGGTCTGTCCCGCCGCGCCCGGCACCAAGGATTGGCAACCCTCGTCCTATTCGCCGCGCACTGGATGGCTCTACATCCCGCACCAGAATCTGTGTGAAGATGTCGAGGGCGTCGAGGCGAACTACATCGAGGGGACGCCCTACGTCGCCACAATTGTAAAGATGTATGCGGGCCCCGGCGGCAATCGCGGGGTGCTGACGGCCTGGGACCCGATCAGGAGGAAAGCGGTTTGGGAAATCAAGGAGAAGTTCCCGGTCTGGAGCGGCACCGTGGTCACGGCGGGAGACGTGGTGTTCTACGGAACCATGGAGGGCTGGTTCAAGGCGTTGGACGCCCGGAGTGGGGCCGAACTGTGGCGGTTCAAGACCGGCTCCGGGATCATCGGCCAGCCTATCGTGTACCGGGGCCCGGATAAGAAGGAGTACGTAGCGGTTCTCTCCGGTGTGGGCGGGTGGGCCGGTGCGGTGGTCGCCGGGGGCCTGGATATCCGCGACTCGAGTGCCGCGCTCGGCTTCGTGAATGCGATGAAGGATCTGCCGCAGGCGACCACCAAGGGCGGAATGTTGTATGTGTTTGCGCTGCCGTAGGCGGGCTGGGATCGCCATCCTCTTGGCTCTCGTTGCCTGCAAGCGCGAGGAGCGGGCCTTCCACGGCCTCCCGCCCGCGAACTCGCTGTCGAAGCCGCCGGTCCGGGAGATCGATCTCATCCCGGGCACGCCTCACCGGCCGGATTCCGTGCCCAATCCGTATGAAGGGAACGCCTACGCCGTCTCGCAGGGCAAAACTCTGTACAACGCGTGGAACTGCTCCGGGTGCCACTTCCAGGGTGGAGGCGGCATCGGGCCGCCGCTCATGGACGCTGACTGGATCTATGGCAGCCGGCCGGAAAACGTCTTCGAGAGCATCGCCGAGGGGCGACCCAATGGCATGCCGTCGTTTGGGGGCAAGATCGTTCCCGACCAGATCTGGCAGATCGCCGCTTACGTGCGCTCCATGAGCGGGTTGCTCCGGAAGGATGTCGCCCCCGGCCGCGACGACGCCATGCAGGTGCGGCCTCAGGAGCAATCCACCACGAAGGCTAAGCCGGTCCAGTCCGCCATTCCGAAATCGGCAGAGCTTCCCTAATGCTGCCCGTCCTTGCCAGCCCGCTCGTTCAGCAAGCCCACACCACGCTGAACCCGGCGAGTCCGCAGGCGCGTCTAGTGGACCGCCTGGGAGCCGCGATGTTCGTCACTGCGAGCGTGGTCTTTCTTCTGGTGATCGCGGCGCTGCTCTGGGCCGCGTTTCGGCGGCGTGCCCCCGACACTCCGTTGGTAACCAATGTCCAGCGGGAGCGTCCGATGCGTACCGCGGTGCTGCTGGCGACCGGCGTGACTACGGCGATCCTGTTCGGGTTTCTGATTTTCGATGTCTCAGTGGGGCGCACCATCACGACTAACCCAGGAAAAGAGGCGCTGCAGATCCGGGTGACGGGACACCAATGGTGGTGGGAGGTGCAGTATCGGGACTCGTTACCCCAGAACTGGGTGACCACCGCGAACGAGATCCACATCCCCGTGGGTCGGCCGGTGGTGTTCGAGCTCGTCTCCACCGATGTCATCCACAGCTTCTGGCCCCCCAACCTCAGCCCCAAGCGGGACCAGATTCCGGGGGACGAGAACAGCCTGTGGTTCCAGGCCGACAGCGCCGGCGTGTATCGCGGCATGTGCGCCGAGTTCTGCGGTCATGAACACGCCAAGATGGGGTTTCTCGTGGTGGCCGAGCCGCCCGGCCAATTCGCGGTCTGGCTTGCCGCTCAGCGCGACACAGCACTCGCCCCTACCGATGCCCTCGCCCGGCGGGGGAAGGACGTGTTCCTGGCTTCCACCTGCGTCATGTGCCATGCAATCTCGGGAACGCCGGCCGGCAGCCGGGTCGGTCCCGATCTCACCCATCTCGCGAGCAGGCAGACGATCGCCGCGGGGACGCTCCCGAACACTCGGGCCAATCTGACCGGCTGGATCGTGGATCCTCAGGTGATCAAGCCTGGAGTCAAGATGCCGCCCAGTCAGTTGAGCGGTCCCGATCTGGTCGCGCTAGTGGCGTACCTGGAGACGCTCAAATGACGGCGGCCCCGCGGGTGGATGCCGGCCGTCCGGCCGACGATCACGCGCTCCGGAGACAGCTGGAGGAGACCTGGCGCCAGCCTCCGGGGCTCATGGGCTGGCTCAAGAGCGTGGACCACAAGTCCATCGCCAAGCGGTACATCGTGACCGCGATGGTGTTCTTCGTGCTGGGTGGCCTCGAGGCCGCGGTCATACGGGCCCAGCTCGCCCGCCCGGAAAACTCGGTGCTGGGTCCCGATGCGTACAATCAGTTCTTCACCATGCACGGCATGACCATGATGTTCCTCTTTGCCGTGCCGGTGGTGACCGCAGTGGGACTC
>DASYIX010000115.1:0-64266 GCA_035997125.1 Gemmatimonadales bacterium | reverse complement strand
ATGGCGGTCATCACCCGGGTATTGACTCCGATTTTCTCCAACACATCCTGCAACGCCAGGGCGTTGATGACCGTGGCCAGCATTCCCATGTAATCAGCGGAGACCCGGTCGAGGCCTTCCCGGCTGGCGGCGGTGCCGCGGATGATGTTGCCGCCTCCCACGACGAGGGCAAGGTGCACGCCCAGTGCGTGAACTGCCTTTACTTCTTGGGCAAAAGCCTCGACGGTATGGAAGTCGAGGCCAAAGCCCTTATCGCCCCCCAGCGCCTCGCCCGAAATCTTGAGCAGGGCGCGGGTGTAGGCGAGAGCCATCAAGCTTCCCCGATTTTAAACCGGGCGAAGCGGCGCACCGAGATCGCTTCCCCCAGCTTGCCTGACGCCTCCTTGATGAGCTGACCGACGGTCTTCTTGTCGTCGCGCACGAAGGGCTGCTCGGTCAGGGTGCGCTCAGCCACAAACTTCTTGAGCTTCCCGTCCACGATCTTGCCCCGGATGTTCTCCGGCTTGCCCTCCTGCGCCACCTGATCCTCCGCGATCCGGCGCTCCCGCTCCAGCAGCTCGGCGGGCACGTCCTCCGGGTTCACCGCGATCGGATCGGCGGAGGCCACATGGAGCGCGATGTCCCGGGCCAGCTGTTGAAAGTCGTCCGTGCGGGCCACAAAGTCGGTCTCGCAATTGAGCTCCACCAGTGCTCCCACCTGGTTGTTGTGATGAAGGTAGCTCACCACCACCCCCTGCGAGGCCACCTTCCCCGTGCGCTTTTCCGCCTTGGCGATCCCCTTCTTTCGGAGGATTTCCGAGGCCCTATCCATGTCACCGCCCGACTCCTCCAGGGCGCGTTTGCAGTCCATCATCCCCGCGCCGGTGCGGGCTCTCAGATCACTCACATTCTTGGGCGATACCGTCGTGCTTGCCATAATCTCCAAACCAGGTCGACTCAGGGGTGAATAGTAAAGCCGCCGCTCCCGGCACGCACAGGCCTGGAGCGGCGGAGAACGCCAGCGGGCAGCGGCGGGTTACGCGCCGGTGTCGCTCGCCGCGCTCGGGGCCGCCGCCTCGGGAACTGCCTCGGCGTCGGCGTCGGTCTTGAGGCGCGCGGCGATGGCTTCGGGCTTGGGCCGCCGCTTGCGCCGGGGCCGGCGCCGCTTCCGGTCTGCATCCGCATCGCCCTCACTGCCGGCGTCGGTGCTGTAGGTCTCCGCCTCCAGATCCTCGGTCACCTCGCGCATCGGCATCTGAGCGCGGGCCTCCTTGATCACATCGGACAGCGCGGCCGTGATCAGGGAGACCGACCGGATGGCGTCGTCGTTGCCCGGCACCGGCACGGTGATCACATCGGGATCGGCGTTGGTGTCGACGATGGCCACCACCGGGATGCCCAGCTTGTTGGCTTCGGCGACTGCGATCTTTTCCTTCTTGGCATCGACCACAAAAAGGGCGCCGGGCAGTCGGCCCATGCCCTTGATGCCTTCCAGGTTCCGGCTCAGCTTCACCTGCTCCCGCTCGAACAGCAGCTTTTCCTTCTTGGTGTAGTTCTCGAAATCGCCCTCAGCGGCGCCCTGCTCCAGCTCTCTCAGCCGACGGATCTGCTTCTTCAGGGTCTGGAAGTTGGTCAGCATGCCGCCGAGCCAGCGCTCGGTCACGTAGAACGCGTTGCAAGTCTGCGCCTCGGCCTGGACGATGGCTTTGAGCTGCTTCTTGGTGCAGACGAAGAGGACCCCCTCACCCTTGAGCACCACGCTCTTCAAGAGCTCCTGGGCTTTGTTGATCTGGCGGAGGGTCTTCTGCAGATCGATGATGTAGATGCCCGAGCGCTCGGCGAAAATGAAGCGCCGCATTTTCGGATTCCACCGGCGGGTCTGGTGGCCGAAATGCACACCGGCTTCGAGCAGGTCCTGCAGTTGGGGCTGTGCCATGCGGTGACTGACTTCCCGTCTATTTAGGGTTAGGCGTCCACCGCGTTCATCTCCGGCTGCGACCCCCGCAGGGGCACCCACAGACAGATCCAGCGGTGTGCGAGGTGAACTGCTACCGCTTGCTGAACTGGAACCGCTTCCGGGCACCAGGGCGGCCCGGCTTCTTCCGCTCGACCGCCCGGGGGTCTCGAGTCATGAGACCCGCGGCCCGGAGCTTGGTCCGGTGCTGGCTGTCGGCTTCCACCAGTGCCCGGGCGATGGCGTGCCGCAGCGCGCCGGCCTGACCGGCCTGCCCGCCACCGTTCACGTGGGCCTTCACATCGAACGCGCCCAGCGTATCCGTCGCGGTAAAGGACTGCTGGATATGCTGTACCAACGAGGGCCGGGGGAAGTAGTCACCGAGCGTGCGCCCGTTGATGTCCCACTTGCCGGTGCCCGGCGTGAGATACACTCGGGCCACGCTGGTCTTGCGCCGGCCGACCGCCTGCCACCGGAACTGGGGTGTTGCTGTCATGCGCTTGCCTTCGGTTTGGCAACGGAGAACGGTTTAGGCTGCTGGGCTACATGGGGGTGCTCGGCACCGGCGTACACCTTGAGCTTGCCCCGTAGCTTCTGCTTGGCGAGCGAGGTCTTCGGCAACATGCCGAACACGGCCTTCTCGATGACCCGGTCGGGATGTTTGGCGAGCAGGTCGCGAGCCGCGGTGAAGCGCTCGTGGCCCATGTACCCGGTATGCCGGAAGTAGACCTTATTGGTCTCTTTCCGGCCGGTCAGCTTCACCTTGGAGGCGTTGATGACCACCACGAAATCGCCCCCGTCCATGTGGGGCGTGTAGGTCGGCTTGTGCTTGCCGCGAATGAGCTGAGCCACCCGGCTGGCGAGCCGTCCGAGGGGAACATCTTCCGCATCGACCAAATGCCAGTCGTGGCTGATGTCCGCCGGTGTGGCGGTGAATGTCTTCATCTACTCCGCTGCCTTGGGCGGTGAACGGGCCAAAATGAAACAGACTCACAAGATAGCGGGTGGCCGACGTTTGGGTCAAGTGTGCGGCTCGGCAAATTCTACCAGCACCTGTCCCTTCTCTACCGCTTCTCCGGGCGCCACCCGCACTGACTTCACCACACCAGGGGCCGCCGCCTTGAGCTCGTTCTCCATTTTCATGGCCTCCAATACAATGAGCCCGGCACCGGCAGTCACCGTATCGCCCGGCTTGGCCTGCACTCGCACCACCAGCCCAGGCATGGGAGCCTTGAGCACCGCGGCGGCGCGGCGCTGATCGCCGCCGCCGGTCAAGCTTCGGATGTGCCGGGTGCGCTCGTCCAGCACTTCCACCTCTATGCGCTCGCCTCCCGGAGCAATCGCCCAGCGGCCGCGGCCGAGCTGCTCGACCGACAGGGTCAAGGGCCGGCCATCCAGCAGCATTTGGCGAAGGGGTGTGCCAGGAATGGCGTTCAAGGTCGCGTTATGGGTCTCGCCGGCAATGGTGACGCGCTCGCCGTCCACCTCGACCTCGATTGCCTGGCCATCGATCAGCACGACGTACTTCACGCCGGCTCAGCCACGGCGACCGTCTCTACGTGGGTCGTCTGGGGAAACAGGTCGAACGCTTGCACCCGGACCAGCTGGAAGTGCTCCAGTCTCAGGAGATCTCGGGCGAGAGTCGCAGGATCACAGGAGATGTAGACCAGCCGCTCGGGCCGGACTCGTTCCAGCTCGGCTGTCACCCGCTCATCCATGCCGGTTCGCGGCGGATTCACGATTACCAACTCGGGCGGTCCCAGCTTGCGCATCAGATCCTCCGCTCGCCCCGCGAGCCGGCGAGCTTCCGGACCTCTGGCCTCGGCCTCCGCCACGGCGCGCCGATCGAGCTCCACGCTTTCGACGACCGCTCCCCGGGCCGCGAGCAAAGCCGTGGTCTCGCCTATTCCGGCATAGAGATCCCACACTTTCCGGCCGGACACGTCACCCAGCTGTTCTACCGCGAACTGCCGCACGCGGTCGCCCATCTCAGGGTTCACTTGCTCGAACACGGTGGCGGGAAACGCCTCGCCCGAGCCGGCCATGGCGCGGGGAGCCCCGCCTTCGGGCTGCCACCATATGGTGGCTGGGGTGCCGTTGCGCCCCAGCTCACGATAGAGGCGGTCCGCCCCAGACCAGACCTCCCCTGGCCCAACACGAACCAACAGATGCCGCCCACCGCGGCGATCCAGCCGGAGAACGACCTGCGCCAGCTGGGGCGGCAGCAGCGTCCGAAGCTTCCGGACCGACTGCCATAGCTGCATCAGCTCGGGTACGGTGATGTGGCACCACTTCAGATCGAAGATCTGATCGGCCCGATCATACCGGTACAGGCCGATTCGGCGGCCGTCCTCCCGGACGTGGAGCGTGAGCTTGGTCCGGTAGTCATAGGTCTTCTCGGCCGGAACGATGGACGGGTCGGGCACATCGCGCTTGGCGATCCGGCGGAGCGCGTCCCCCACAAACGAGCGCCGGCTGGCCAGCTGAGTCTCGTTGTCTACGTGTTGCAGCTGGCAGCCCCCGCACTCGTCATGCACGTAATGGGGACAGCGGGGTTCCACCCGGTGAGACGAGGGCTCGACCACGCGGGCGAGCCGAGCCCGGGCATAGCGTTTGTGTTCGCGGAGCCCGGTTACCTCGACCAGATCACCGGGAGCGGTTCGGGGGACAAATACGGTTCTTCCGTCGGGCAGCTTACCCACGCCATCCCCGCCCGCTGCGAGGCGCAGGATGCGGACCGGCGTCATCTGAGGCCTTCGCTCCGCGCTTGCCTGGCCCATTCACCCCCAGCTGCCCCATCGGTAATGCTGGCCGGACGCCGGCTTTGTCGAGCCTCGTCCTCCGCGAGCGCGGCGGCGACCGCCATGTCGCGGATCCGCTCCGGGCTGGTACCCGGGCTCAGGAGGTCGGTTCGCCGCTCCAGAAACTGGATGTCGATGGCTCCTTCCCGGAAGGACGGGTCCGACATCAACCGCCGGTGAAAGGCCTGGTTGGTGGCCACTCCGACGATCACCAGCTCGTCCAGCCCCTGCTTCATCCGTCCTAGCGCCTGGGCCCGGTCCGGCGCCCACGCAATCAGTTTGGCGAGCAGCGAGTCGTAGTACAGGGTGACCTCATCGCCGGTCTCGATCCCGCTGTCCCACCGAATGCCGGGCCCGGCCGGAGCACGGAGGTACTGGATGCGACCGGTGGATGGGAGAAAGCCGTTACCAGGGTCCTCGCTGGTGATGCGGCATTCGATGGCCCAGCCGCGGGGTTGAAGGGGGCCGGGAGGGACCTGCATTGACAGCCCGCCGGCAATTCGGAGCTGCTGCCTGACCAGATCGATCCCGTAGACCAACTCCGTGACCGGGTGCTCGACCTGAATGCGGGTGTTCATCTCCAGGAAGTAGAAGGAGCTGTCCGCCGTCAGCAGAAACTCGCAGGTCCCCGCGCTGCGATAGCCGACGGCCCGGGCGGCGGAGACCGCGGCGTCTCCCATGCGCGCCCGCAATTCCGGGGATACCGCAGTCGAGGGTGCCTCTTCGACCAGCTTCTGATGCCGCCGCTGGATGGAGCACTCCCGCTCACCTAAATGGATGGTGCGTTCTGCGTCGGCCAATACCTGGATCTCGATGTGGCGGGGTCGCTCGATGAACTTCTCCAAGTAGACGCTGGCATCACCGAAGGATTTGAGCGCCTCCGAGCGAGCGGTGTCGAGGGCCGCCGAGAGCGCGGCCGGCTCCCGCACCAGGCGCATTCCCTTGCCGCCCCCACCAGCCGCCGCCTTGACCATGATGGGATAGCCGAGTCGCTCCGCGGCAGAGAGCGCGGCCTCGAGATTCTCGATGGGGCCGCCGCCTGGGACCACCGGCACGCCGGCAGCCTGCATCCGGCGTCTGGCTTCGGTCTTGTCCCCCATCGCACGGATAGCCGTGGCTGGAGGGCCGATAAAGATGAGTCCCGCGCGCTCCACGGCTTCCGCAAACGCCGCCCGTTCCGCCAGAAACCCGTATCCCGGATGGACGGCATCGGCTCCCGATTCCCCGGCAGCCGAGATCAGCCGATCGATCGAGAGGTAGCTCTGCGATGGAACAGCGGGCCCGATGGCCACGGCCCGATCGGCTGCTCGGACATGAGCAGCTCCCCGGTCGGCGGCAGAGTACACCGCGATCGCTTCGATACCCTCTTCATGACACGCACGGATGATTCGGAGAGCAATTTCGCCGCGGTTGGCGATGAGGACGCGTTTTACGGCCGGCATGCCGGCGGCGGGGAGTCTCCGAAGGCCGGGAGGAAGCTGCTACACAGAAGCGAATTGATTCGGGCAGCGCTGTCGTAGATGCCGCGGACATCGCGGATCCAGACCGACCCTCCCTGGCGGGACGCCTGAAGCAGCTCGGTCACCGAGAGAGCCTCGGGACCGGCCTCGACCGACCGGCTTACCCGGGTGAGCCGGAACGGGCTCCAAGTAAGCGCGGGGGCGGCGGCGCTGTCGGCGGTCGGAGTGAGGCAGAGCGGACGCCGGCCGGCGACGTCTTCCAAAGCACTGCGCACCGGGAGCGTCGGATCGATGCCCATGGCTTCCGCCATCCGGCGGCGGTAGACGGAATCGGTGGCATAGCGATCGGGCCGAATGGGGAGGATCTCCCGGGTCCGGAGATCGAGGTTGTCATACCAGACCGAGAGCGCCTCGAGATCGCTCCCCAGCAAGAGCACGCCACCGGCCGGGCAGGAGCTCAGCAGGTTGGCGCCGAGCTCCAGAATGAATCCGGGCATCTCCGGTGTGTTGGGACGCGTGCGGGCGGGACCCCCGATACTCCACCCGGAGTCTTCCACGAACACGACCGACCGCTCCAACTCGGCGAGGCCGCGGTACACCACCCCGGAATCCACTGACAGCCGCACGGCCTGATCGAACGCGGTGGCGGCGAAATCCAAATAGAGAAGGCCATCAGGATCGCCCCGATGGCCTTGGAGGTGCCAGTCACGCGCGTCGAGAAGGTAGAAGCGGCCGAGCTGGAACCACGCGCGACCGTCGTCCGGAGCCATAGCGAGGTAACGGCCGAGCATGTCGATCGCCATCTGCCGCTCGCCCGACCGCTCCAGTGCGGCGGCCCGCGGCGCCACGTTGGGGTCGATGGCCGCCTGGGCGTGCAATCCCCCGGTGCCGACCACCGAAGCCGTGGCCAGCACGAGGAATCCCCGGCGCAAAAGCCGCTGCGCCAGGTGGGATCGGGCTCGAATTGGGTCCGGACTGCCGTGACACATGTGTGACAAAAATGGCGAGAGAGCCACGACTTGGCTAGTAGGAGACGCCGGGCTCTATTGGGGGGGACACCACCCGGCTCACAGCGGAATATTGCCGTGCTTCTTGGGCGGGTTCCGGTCCCGCTTGCCCTTCAGCATCCGCAGCGCCTCGATCAGACGGGGACGGGTGTCCCGGGGGTCGATCACGTCGTCGATATAACCTCGGGCGGCGGCCGCGTAGGGATGGGCAAACTTCTCGGTGTACTCCTCGATCAGGCGCTCGGTCGCGCCTGCCGGGTCTTTCGCCTTGGCGATCTCGTCCTTGAACAGGATCTCGACGGCGCCCTTCGGCCCCATCACGGCGATCTCGGCAGACGGCCAGGCCAGGTTCACGTCTCCCCGGATGTGCTTCGAGCTCATCACGTCGTAGGCGCCGCCGTACGCCTTCCGGGTGATCAAGGTGAGTTTGGGGACGGTGGCCTCGCAGTAGGCATAGAGGAGCTTGGCCCCGTGTTTGATGATCCCACCGTGCTCCTGCGCTACACCGGGTAGGAATCCCGGCACATCCACGAAGGTCACGATCGGCAGATTGAAGCAGTCGCAGAAGCGGATGAACCGGGCCGCTTTGATCGACCCATTGATGTCGAGCACGCCGGCCAGCACCGCGGGCTGATTGGCCACGATGCCCACCGGGGCGCCGCCCAATCGGCCAAAGCCGACCACGATATTGTCTGCATGACCCGGCTGCACTTCCAGGAACACCCCGTCGTCCACCACCCGGCCGATGACGCCGTGCATGTCGTAGGGCTTGTTGGCGCTATCCGGGATCAGCTCCAGCAGCGCCTCGTCCCGCCGTTCGACCGGATCTCCGGTGGGACGGTGAGGTGGCTCGTCCAGGTTGTTGAGCGGAAGGAATCCGATCAGCTCGCGCACCGCCTGGATGCACTCGGGCTCCGAGTCGTGAACGAAGTGGGCGACTCCCGACGTCTCGCCATGGGTGTCAGCCCCACCCAGGTCGTCGAAGCTGACCTCCTCGTGAGTGACGGTCTTCACCACGCTGGGGCCGGTCACGAACATGTAGCTCACCCCGCGCACCATGAAGATGAAATCGGTGATGGCAGGGCTGTACACCGCCCCGCCGGCGCAGGGTCCGAGGATGGCGGAGATCTGAGGAATTACCCCGGAGGCGAGGGTATTCCGGAGAAAGATGTCGGCGTAGCCGCCGAGCGAGGCGACGCCTTCCTGAATCCGGGCGCCGCCCGAGTCGTTGAGCCCGATGACCGGCGCCCCGGTCTTGAGCGCCAGATCCATGATCTTGCAGATCTTCTCCGCGTGGGCCTCGGATAGGGACCCGCCGAAGACGGTGAAGTCCTGAGAGAACACATAGACCAAACGGCCGTCGATCCGGCCCGAGCCGGTAACGACCCCGTCGCCAAGGAAGATCTGGTTCTCGAGACCGAAATCGGTGGAGCGGTGGGTGACAAAGCGGTCGAGCTCGATGAAGCTCCCCTCATCCAACAGGAGGTCGAGACGCTCCCGCGCGGTGAGCTTGCCCTTCTTGTGCTGCTGGGCGATTCGATCGGAACCCCCGCCCTGCTCGGCGAGCGACTGGCGGTGATGGAGCTGCTCCAGGAGCTCTCTGGGTTCGGGCATGGGGGATGAAGATAGCGCCGGCGCGACCGGGGTCACAACGCCGCTCGAGCCCACCGGCTACCCGCCCGGGTTGGACCCGAGACCCGTGACGCCGGCTGAGCGGCTACCGCGGTTGTTCGTTAGTTGGTGGCGACGGGAGTCCAGGTCGAGTCCGGGTTGTAACGCTCCATCGTGCGGAAACGCTCGAGCGTCTCGGGCCCGAAGTCGTGCTCGTAGACGATGCCGTCGTGGCTGACGATGAAGGTCTTCACGCCGGTCACCAGGTATTCGGCTGGGGCGGCAACCAGGGCGAAACCGCCGATCATCGCGCCCTTCACCAGGAAATCCATCGTTCCCAGCGGCGCGGCGGGGCCCTGCCCTTTCAGGATCTTGAAGTGGTAACCGTGGTACGGCTCAATGCGATCGCTGTAGCCCTCCGCGATGACCCGGGCGATCCCCTCCCCGATGGGCCCCTTCCAGCTGCCATCCGGGGCTCTCCACGCGAGGCCATCCTGCTTGCCGGGTGTGCTGACGATGCGCTGGGCGTACTGATTTACCGGGGAACTGTCGTGCAGGGAGGTGGCGTATTGACGCTGAGCCTCCACGAACCCGCGACACACCTGGATGGCATCGAGCTCGTTCTCGCCGATGCGGCGGATCAGAATCTCATTCGCTCCAGCCTCCGCGTCGAAGTGCCAGGCGTTACTGTCCTTGACGATGGGGATAGGGAGGGGCCAGTCGCTGGGGCCAACCGAAAGGGTGGCGACGGTGCCCGATGAATCCAGCTCTATCCTGTGCCCCTTCCGCGCCTCCGAGGCGAACGCGAGAGCGCGCTGCCGGTCCTGCACCGAGTCTTTGGACGAGACCAGGGACTTGCCCTCCTTCCCCAGGATCTCCACCAGCGCCCGCTGATCAAAGCGCTCAGCGGCTTGAGTGAGGGCGGCCCCGGCCTCCTCGGGCGAGCTGAACCGACGCGGCTGTACCTCTTTAGTGCACGCACCCAGCGCGAGCAGCAGGACCGCGACGCGTCCGAGCCGTGCGGCTCGCTCGCAGATCGACGTACTCACCTGCGGCGGCCGCCCCCGCCCCGGGACATCCCGCCCCCGCCCCGCGAGCCCATGCTCGACGTACCGCGCGAGCTGCTCGCCCGTGCGCTTCCACCATCGTACCCGCCCGACCCGCCGCTGAATCCGCTGCTCCCCCTCGACCCCCCGTCTGAAGGGATGCTGCGGTTGCCAATCTGATCCCCACCTCCTGACCGGCCACCACTTGCATTGGGTACCCGGTCGCTCCCGCCGGCACCCCCGCGCTGTCCCTGACCGCCGGCGGAAGCCCGGTTGCTCGCGCCGGCGCCGCCTTGCCCCTGCCGGCCGCCGGCGGCCCTGTCGCTGACTCCGGCCCCTCGCTGCCCACCGAACTTGTCGGCGGTCCGCTGGTCGGCGTAGGGGGCACCGCCTCGATGCGAAGGGTTGTGAGACCACGCGCCGCCAGCCCCCTTGGGCTGGGCACCACCCGGCCTGCCAGCACCGCCTGCGCCGCCAACACCGCCTGCGCCGCCAACGCCACCTGCGCCGCCGACACCACCGACACCGCCTGCGCCGCCAACGCCACCGACACCGCCAACGCTATTGAAGTGGTTGCTGTTGTTGATGTAGACGTTGCCGCCGCCCCAACCGGCATGACAGCAGGCACCACCCCACATCGCGGCCCCCCACATCATCCCGACACCGAACGAAACGAACGCTGCACCGGGAGGATAGTACGGATAATAGATCGGCGGGTAGGCGTAGACCGGAGGACCGTAAACCACGGTCGGGCTGTAGGACGGGACGTAGACGACTTCGGGATTCTGGGACTCGACCACGATCACCGTCTGCTTCTCGACGACCTTGGTCTCGACTTTCTGCTGCTCGTTGGTCTCCAGCGCACCCTTGTCCTTGGCCTTCTTGCGCATCCGCTGGACGGCAGCCATCACCTCGCTCTGTTGCGCGAGGAAGGCGTTGCCGAGCTCGGTGGTCCACTGGATGTCGTCGGCGAGCCGCTTCACGACCTCGGGTATGGCGGCCATCGACTGGATACTGGGGTCCCAGGGCTGCTTCGCAACCGAATCGGCCAGTGCCTTGTCCTTGAGCTTCGGGTTCTTGGCGAGCCACTGCTGGAGTTGGACGATCTCGAGGGGATAGGTGGAGGCCACGAGGCTCTGGGCCAGCAGGTCATCGGGGTAGAGCGCGATCGGCGCCACCAGCGCATCCAGCTGATCGGGCGAGCGCGGCTTCGACGAGTCCGCGCTGGCGGTGGCCACGGTCTTCTGGGCCGAACCCTGCTGCAGGCCACTGCCCTGGGCCTTCTTCGCCGAATCCTGGGCCACAGCGGGAGGGGCGGCCTTGGCCTTGGCCGTGTCCTGCGCACCGGCGAACGCCGCGCCGCCCAAGACGTGGCACACACCGCCGAGCCAGAGCAGGACTAGCCTGAGCTGTGTGAGCAACCGGGGACGTCGCACGATCGGTCTCATGGTGGGGAGTTCCTTTGGGCCACAACTTGGCCCCGCCAGCGCGGCGGCGCAACCTAGCCAAAGGTTCAGCTTGAACGGAACCTCCCAGAGCAGATTAGGGCTGGCCGCAAGGGGGCTGAGCCAGTCCTCTTCGGCCTCCTATCTTACTCCGTCGCCCTCGTCTCTTCGGCGAGCGATTGGCGACGCTGGAGATCTTGGTTCGGAGCCGGAGGGCGTCTGTCATTGCATTGTGGCCCGAAGCTCAACCAGGGCACGGTCGAAATAGTCCACCCGGATCACCCCCAACCGGGGGTACTCGAGATCGATGATGACATACGCCGCGAAGGCGATGGTCAGCGAAAAGGCAACCATGTGGATCCAGTTGCGGCTCCGACCGCCGGCCATCCCGTACCCTGCGAGTAAGGCGCCGGACAGCGCAAGGACGGCCAGCATGACATAGATAATGAGCGGTGGATGCATCCAGGTGGCGAGCCTTCGAGTCTCCGCGATGTCGAACATCTGGTTCATGGCAGGCAGGATCAGCGCCCGCGCGGGTGTAACGGTCTCCGGCCGGGTCGCCGCCGCCGCCTTCGCCCAAGTCTCCTTTCCAGCAAGCTCCGCCTTGGTGAATTCCTCAGCCGCCGCCTTCAGATCAGACAGCTTCCCGTAGGCCGCAATTCTGGCATCGAGGTAACGCCGGAATCCGTCACGGATCCCGGGTTGGGCGTCCGGTGGCAGCAGGTCGATTCGCTTCCAGGCCGTGCCGATTGCGTTGACCTCTTCCACGATCAGGTGCTTCCGTTCACTGAAGCGCGCGGCTGCCCCCGAAAAGGTAAACGCCATCAACAAGCCCAGCAGGCCGAAGACGGACCCTTCGACCACCCCAACTCCGGCGTGGGAGCCCTCGGCATCACGCGCACGCTGCCGGGAGCCGACCACACGGCCTGCCTCCATCAGGACGAGCATGCTGAGGAACAGAAGCCCTGCAAGCACCAGTGCAAGGAAGGTGAAAACCACCTCAACCTCCGCAGGATGGAACCGCTGGAAATGAAAAAGGGCGGCAGATCTTCCGATCCATCCGCCCTCTCCGACGCCTCGTTACGCTCGGGGCAGCCTCACTCTGTCGCCGTGGTCTCCTCGAATGCCGGCTTCACTGGCGGAATGATCGGCTCATCGGGATAGCCGATGACGGCCAACACGATCCGGTGATGAATGGGATCGACCTCCAGGACCTTGAGGTCCAAAGCCTGGCCTTCCTTCACCGCCTCCCCCGGGTTCTCGATGTTGGGCACGCCCAACTGCGACATCGGTACGAAGCCTTCGATGTCATTGCCCAGATCCACCACCACACCCTTGTCCATCAACCGCACCGACCGGCCCCTGAGCTCCATGCCGATGGGATAGGTCTCGCCGATCTTGAGCCAGGGATCTTCCTCGGCCTGTTTGAGGCCCAGCGAGATCCGCTTGTTCTCGGCGTCGATGTTGAGGATCACCACGTCCACCGCGTCGCCCTTCTTGACCACTTCCGACGGGTGTTGGACCCGCTTGGTCCAGGACATATCGGAGATGTGGATCAGGCCGTCGATCCCGGGCTCGATCTCGACGAAGGCGCCGAAGCTGGTCAGGTTCCGCACCTTGCCATTGATCCGGGTGCCCACCGGGTACTTGAGCGGAAGGACCATCCAGGGATCCTGCTCCGTCTGCTTCATGCCCAGCGAGATCTTCTCCTCGGCCTCGTCCACCTTGAGCACGACCGCCTCGATGCTCTCGCCAATGCTCACGATCTTGGAGGGATGACGGACGTTGCGGGTCCAGCTCATCTCCGAGATGTGAACCAGCCCTTCGATGCCGGGCTCGATCTCGACGAAGGCGCCGTAATTCGTGATCGAAACCACCTTGCCTTGCACCCGGGTGCCGACCGGGTACTTAGCGGCTACGTTCTGCCAGGGATAGGACTGCAGCTGCTTCATGCCGAGACTGATGCGTTCGCGCTGCCAGTCGATGTCGAGGATCTTGACTTCGACTTCCTTGCCGATCGCCACCATTTCCGTGGGGTGGGAGACCCTGCCGTACGACATGTCGGTGATGTGCAGCAGGCCGTCCACACCGCCCAGATCGATGAACGCGCCGAAGTCGGTGATGTTCTTGACCACGCCCTTCCGCACCTGGCCAACCGCCAGCTCCTTCATCAGGTGCTCGCGCTTGTGGGCCCGCTCGTTCTCCAGAATTACCCGGCGGCTGACCACGATGTTCCGCCGCCGCTTGTTGAGCTTGATGATCTTGAACTCGTAGGTCTGGCCCAGCAGCTCGTCGATGTTGGGCACCCGCCGGAGGGCGATCTGGCTGCCGGGGAGGAAGGCGTCCACTCCCATCAGGTTCACCACCACGCCGCCCTTGATCTTCTTGACCAGGGTGCCCTCGACCGGCTGATCACTCTCGTGGGCCACGCGGATCTTCTCCCAGACCCGCATGAAGTCGGCCTTCTTCTTCGATAAAACGACGGCGCCTTCCTGGTCTTCCAGATGCTCAAGAAAGACTTCGACCTCATCGCCCTCTTTGAGGGAATGGGGATCCTTGAACTCATCCAGCGGAACCGAGCCCTCGGATTTGAAGCCGACATCGAGGATGACCGCGTTGTCGGTGACCCGAAGGACTTTGGACTTGACGATCTCGCCTTCGACGATCTGCGACATGGTGCCCTCGTACATCGAGAGCATCTGCTCGTAGTCTTCGTCGCTATAGTCCTCGTCGTATAAATCCTGGCGAACGCGGAGGCCGGTGGGAGAGATGAATTGGTCGCTGGTAGGATGGAGTTGATCGAGCATGCGAAGCTGTGCCGTCCTTTAGAAAGCCGTGCCCCTGAGGCCACGGGTAAGAGTAGAGCCGCGCCCCCGGCGGAAGCGCCAAGGTCGAGAGCCAATGAGGATAAGGCGCGACGCCCCACAACGCAAGGCCCATCAATCGGTTGCCTGTTGAGAAAAGCGGTCAGGTCAGCGGCGGGAGAAGATCGGCAGAGCTCGGTCCACGATGAACCGCACCTGCTCGGCGAAGCCCATCGCCGTGGTATCGAGGTGGACGGCATCGGCGGCCGGGCGCAGCGGGGCTATGGCGCGGGTGGAATCGGCGTGGTCGCGGGCGGCCAGCGCCGCAGTCTCGGCATCGAGGTGATCCTGCTCGATGGCCGCCCCCCGTTGGCTGATCCGGCGACCGGCCCGGGCCTCGGGGGAAGCAGTGAGAAAGATCTTCAGCTCGGCATCGGGAAACACCACGGTGCCGATGTCCCTTCCATCCACCACTACATTCTGGCCGGCGCGGACCATCGCGCGGAGCCGGGTGTTGACCCACTCGCGGACCACCGGGATGGCCGCGATGGCCGACACATGCGCCGTCACCTCGACGCTCCGGAGGGCGTCCTCGACGGGCTCGCCCTCCAGGTAAGCGACAAACCCGGCTCCATCAGACTGTAACATGAGACCGCGGTCCTCGGCCGCCCGCAGGATGATCTCCGGTGCCAGGTCTCTGACCGGATCATCGCCCTGACGACCTCGTCGGGCCCACTCGCGCAGCGCCACCAGGGTGACTCCGCGGTACAGGGAGCCCGAGTCGAGATGGGCTAAGCCGAGGGCCTCCGCTACCGCCCGCGCGGTGCTGGACTTGCCCGAGGCGGATGGCCCGTCGATCGCGATCACGCCGCCGTTCATTTCCGAGCTCGCTTCCCGATTTTCCGGAGCGTCTTGGGAAAGTTTGGAAAACTGACAGCGGCGGACGCCAGGTTGTCGATTCGGACCCGGGCTTTGGGCAAGGTGCCCAGGACGGCAAAGGCCATGGCGAGGCGATGATCTGCCGCAGTTCGGACTCTGCCCTCAGGCACAGTATCGCTTCCCTCGACCACCAGATCCTCCCCAATCACCTCGGCGCGTGCTCCGACGGCGCGCAGATTCTCGGCCATGAGCGCGAGCCGGTCGCTTTCCTTGACCCGAAGCTCTCCCACTTCTCTAAAGGTGGTGCTGCCCTCCGCCCGGGAGGCGAGGACGGCCAGAATGGGGATCTCATCAATCAGGCCAGGGATCTCGCGCGCGTGTACCTCAGTCCCGCGCAACGCGCCCGGTTTGACCACCAGGTCTCCCACCGGCTCGCCGAACTGGGTCGCCTGGCTCTCGATCCGAACCTGTCCTCCCATCCGGCGCAAAACCTCGAGGAAGCCGATCCGGGTGGGATTGACGCCGACTCCGGCGATGCGCAGCTCACCACCTTCGGCCAGGGTTGCCGCGCCGACGAGAAAGGCGGCCGAGGACGGGTCGCCCGGTACTTCGATCTCAAACGGCTCGACTTGGCCGCTCGGCGAGAAGTGAATCCAGCCCTCGCTTTCCCGGATCCCGTACCCGAAGGCGCGCAGCAGCCGCTCGGTGTGATCGCGGGAGCGACCGTGTGGCTCACGCAGCGTCACTTCGGCCTCCCCCGCCACTCCGGCCAACAGGAGCGCGCTCTTGATCTGCGCACTGGAGACCGGCATGTCGTAGATCAACGCCTTGAGCCGGGCACCTTCGACGGTGAGTGGCAGTCCGTCTCCATTCCGTTCGATGAACCGCGCTCCCATCTCCGAGAGAGGACCGGTGACCCGGCGAATCGGCCGGCGGCGAAGCGAGCTGTCGCCGGTGAGCGTGGCGGAGAACTGGTGAGCGGAGAGGAGACCCAGCAGGAGCCGGGTGGTGGTGCCCGAGTTTCCACAATTCAGCGACTCGATGGGACGGCGAAAGCGCCCCCTCCCCTGCACCGTCGTGGTCGCCCCCGTCCGGAGCGGTGAAAGTCCGGCGCCGAGCTGCCGCAAGACCCGCGCGGTGCTACGCGCATCCAGCGATGTGAGTGCACCGCCGATCCGGCTGGTTCCCCGCGCCAGAGCCGCCAACAGCAGCACCCGATGGGTAATGCTCTTGTCTCCTGGAACCCTGACGGTACCTGCGACCCTCACCGTTCGATCCCTTCGCGGAAAGCCTTTGCCGCTTCGAGAAACCGGCGGAGTCCGGCCCCGTCCCGGCCGGCCAGCAGTCGCCGCAGCTCCGCGATCTCCCCCTCGGTTTGTTCCAGAGCCTCGCTCACCGCGGTCTGATTGTGGAGCAGGATGTCGACCCACATCTCCGGATTGCTGGCAGCGAGCCGGGTGGTGTCCTTGGCCCCGCTGCCGAACGAGACCGCGCTGAGTCCCCGGTCGGCCAGACTCTTGGCCAGCGCAGAGGCGATGGCTTGGGGCAGATGACTGGTCCAGGCAAGCTGCCGGTCATGCGCCTCGGCGTCTATCCGGACCGGCGCCGCTTCCAGGGTGCGCTCCCAAAAGCTGGCGACGGCATCAGCCGCTCGATGTCCCGCCGAGGTTCCGCTCTCACAGATGTATACCACACAGCCGCGGAATCGATCGGGACGGGCGGAACCGAAGCCGGTCTCGTGGGTGCCGGCGAGAGGGTGGCCACCGGCAAACCGGTCGCCAAGGCCGGAGGCTACAGCCTGCTTGACGACGGGCAGCTTCACGCTGCATACGTCGGTGAGGAGCGCCTTGGCCTCTAGGGCGGCGGCCAGTCCCGCGATCAACTCCAGGGTGGGACGTGGCGGCACCGCCAGCACCACCAGCTCAGCCCCCCGTACTGCGCGGGCAGGGGTATCGGCCAGCTCGGTAATCGCCGCGGCCTTGAGCGCCCGCACGCCTTCGGCCGGCTCCGGCGAGTATCCGACGACTCGGGCCACCCCGGCCAGGCGCGACTGCCAGGCGAGCGATCCCCCGATCGCTCCCAGGCCGATCACTGCCAGCGAAGACGGGCGCACGTGCCGCTAGGGCGAGAGTCTAAGAAACGCATCCGATGGCCGGGGGAAGCGGGTGCGACTGTGTCGTTGTTGCCGGAGGACAGCCAAGATTGTACTGATATGTGACCCCATTCTCAACGGAAACCGCGCGCGTGGCCAAGATTCTGATCGTGGAAGACAGCCCGGACAACATGAAGCTGTTCCGGACACTGCTGACCCTCAAGGGTCATGCGGTGACCGGCCTCGCCGGCGGCGAGGGACTCCTCGACGCCATCGAGGGCGGAACCCCCGATCTGGTTCTGATGGACATCCAGCTGCCGGGCAAGGACGGCTTCGCACTACTCCGGGAGATCCGGAGCTCCCCGTATGGAACAGTGCGCGTGGTTGCGCTGACGGCCCATGCCATGACCGGCGATCGCGAGCGCGCGCTGCAGGCCGGCTTCGACGGGTACATCACCAAGCCGATCGACGTCCGCGGCTTTCCGGAGCAGGTTCAGCTTGCGTTGCAAGGCAAGCGGTTGGACGGGTAGCGGGCGAGTCATTCCCGCTCGTATTTCAACAGGATCAGCGTGCGAGGCCCCAGGTTCACTAGCCCTTCGGATACTCGACGATGAGGGGCATTGGAGGTGTTCACCACTTCGGTCCAGATCCCTGGATGACTCGGCGGCGGCAAGGTGAAGGGCTTGGAGCGACCGCCCGAGTTCAGCAGCAGCAATAAGTCTTCAGTCTCCGCACGATCGCTGTGAATCAACATGCCGAGGACGTGGTTGGCGGGATCGGTCCATTCCGCGACCGTCATTTCCTTCCCGTCGGATCGAAGCCAGGTGAGATCCTTGAGCTGATCCGGACCCTCGGGCGCGCGGCGGAAGAAGCTGCTTCGGCGCAGCAGCGGCGTGGCCGCCCGGATGGCAAAGATGTTTTGGGTGAACTCGAGCAGATCTTGCTGCTCCCGCGTCAGCCGCCAGTCCACCCAGGTCAGCGGACCATCGTGGCAATAGGCGTTGTTGTTGCCGGACTGCGTGCGGCCTACCTCATCCCCATGGGAGACCATCGGCACTCCCTGGGAGAAGGCCAGGGTCGCGAGAAAGTTCCGCTTCATCCGCTCGCGGACGTGGAGGACGCGGGGCGACTCGGCGGGACCCTCGATACCCCAGTTTCGGCTCAGGTTGTAATCGGTCCCGTCCCGGTTGTCCTCCCCGTTGGCCAGGTTGTGTTTGGTCTCATAGCTGACCAGGTCCTGTAGGGTGAAGCCGTCGTGGCAGGTCACGAAGTTCACGCTGGCCTGAGGCGGGCGCCCGCTCGCCTCGTACAGGTCGCTGCTTCCGGACAGGCGCGAGGCGACATTGCCTACCTGGCCCGGGTCGCCCCGCCAGAATTGCCGCACGCTGTTGCGATACTTGTCGTTCCACTCGCTCCAGCCCACGGGGAACCGTCCGGTCTGGTAACCGTCGGGACCCAAATCCCACGGTTCGGCGATGAGCTTTGCCTGACCAACGATCGGGTCGCGCCGGACTTCGTTCATGAACTCGCCGGCCATGTTGACGCCGCCGCCCTCCCGGGCGAGTACCGGCGCAATATCGAAACGGAAGCCATCGACGTGCATCTCCGTGATCCAGTAGCGGAGGCTGTCCGTGACCATTTGCCGCACCCGCGAATGCTGCAGATCCACCGTGTTTCCACAGCCGGTGAAGTCGGCATAGAAGCGAGGTCCGTCCGGATGAGGCCGATAGTACCGGGCGTTGTCGATCCCGCGAAACGACAGGGTCGGCCCCAGCTGGTTCCCTTCGGCCGTGTGGTTGTACACCACATCCAGAATGACCTCCAGACCAGCCGCATGAAACCGCTGGACCATCGCCTTGAACTCCTTCACCTGGCGGCCGGCCGGCCCTGCGCGGCTGGCAAAACGGGTATCGGGAGCAAAGAATCCGATCGAGCTGTAGCCCCAGTAGTTGGTCAGTTCCAACGCGGCAAGGCGGCGCTCGGTGACCATGTGGTGCACCGGCAGGAGCTCCACCGCCGTCACACCGAGACGCTTCAGGTGATCGATGATGGGATCACTGGCAAGGCCCAGGTAGGTACCCCGGAGCTCGTCCGGCACACCGGGGTGCAGCATGGTCATTGCCTTGACGTGGCACTCGTAAATCACGGTCTGATCCCACGGAGTGCGCAGGGGCTGGTCACCGTTCCAGGCGAAAGCCGGATCGATGACCAGAGCCTTGGCCATGGCCGCGGCACTGTCGACGGGATCGGCGATCAGGTCACGTTCGATCTGCGGCAGCTGAGGTGGTGATCCCGAGAGCGCCTCGTTCCACGCGATCGATCCGCTGATCGCCCTCGCATAGGGATCGAGGAGCAGCTTGGCTGGATTAAAGCGGTGACCCTGGTCCGGCGCGTAGGGTCCATGCACTCGATACCCGTACGCCTGCCCCGGCCGGACATCCGAGACATGAGTCTGCCAGACCCCGTCGGGGCGCTGGGGTAACTCGATCCGCTTCGAATCGGTGGCATCGCCTGGCTGGGCATAGAGGCAGAGCTCTACCCTCGTGCCATGCTCGGAGTAAATGGCAAAGCTGGTGCCCTGACCGTCCCAGAAGGCGCCGAGCGGTGCCGCTGCAGGTGGGTTCTTCAGCGCGCCTTCCTGACTCGCAAGAGTCCCCGGATCACCACCGCGAGCGTCACCAGCGTCCAGACCCCGGTAAATGCCACTTTTGCTGGATCCGAGACGGTTCGGAGATGACCCAGGAAGTAAGCGGCCACGAAGACAGCATCCACCAACAGAACCAGTCCCACCAGCAGCAACGCTTCGCGCGCCACCGGCTTCATGCCCCTGCCTCCAGCGGACGGGCCGAGCTCAGCTCCGCCGGCCGCACGGCACCGACCCCGCTCTCGTTGCGGGTGACGACTCGGCGGTGGTAGTCCAGCTGACCGAGGTGATAGGCGAAGTGCGTGGTCAGGTGGACGAGATAGTCGCTGGTGGCGACTCGGGCTCCGGCGATGGCCTCCGGGAAATCGGCTGCAAGCTGCGCCTCCGAAAGACGCCCCAAGCCAGCCCTGACCGCGGAACGGGCGGCGTCGATCTCACGCAGCAACTCTGCTCGAGGGACGTCGCGACGGGCGAATTCCGCAGGCCGATCGCGAACGTAGCCGGTCCCGGCGAACAGGGCCCCCAGGTAGTGCTGAAGATTGCCGGTGAGATGAAGCACCAGGGTGCCGCCGGTGTTGATGATTCCGGGCACTCCCTGCCAGAGCGAGCGGTCGTCTGGATAGGCCTCGACCTCGCGCCGGAGGGCCCGCAGGTCACGATCGAGAATGGCGGCAATGCCGGCCGGCACTACACCGGACTGCGCCACTAGTGCGCGGCTCCGCCTACCCCCACCCGATGATCCTGGCGCTGGAAGGCGAGGAACTGGTGGATCGCGTTGACCGCGGCTGGGTCGTCGGAATGAATTCGGAGCTGGGCGCCCCGAGGAAGGCTATCGGTGGTGTAGGAGATGTGCGATCGCCGCTGCCTCATGACCGCGGTGCCGGGCACCTCGCGGTCGTGCACGAAGCCCGGCAGGGCGAAATCCCCCCGCTCGAAGGCCAGAGCAATCGTGCGCATGTGGCTTCGAATCTGCGCGGTGCCGACGGAGTCGTTTCCGTTGCGCTCGAGCGTGATCCGCCCGCCATCGGGGAGCGGCTCGAAGCGATGGGAGGACGTGTACTGGTCCACGCCCATCGCCACGTGTCCCCGAGATTGGACCAGGCCGAAGGCGCTGTCGGCGGAGTTGCGGGCCAGGGAATCTGGTGCTGGCCGGTCGCCGCAGGCCGTAAGGACGCTCAAGAGCATCAGCAGCACGCGAGACATGGACGCTCCCGCTTCACTCCTGGAGGTCGATTTGTTCCAGCTCGCGGTCCGTGGCCCCCTCACGGAGCCGGCGAAAAACCGATTCCAGCAGCTCCACCCCGGTAAGCAGGCCGACGGTTACGAGGCTGAGGACCATGGCGGCCACCAGATGGCCCAGGCCGATCAGCGATCCCAGCGCGGCGAGCACCCAGATCACGGCCGCCGACGTCACCCCGATAACCGCGCCTTCCCGCGCCAGGATCACTCCGCCGCCCAGGAACCCGATACCGGTCACCACCTGTCCTAACACCCGGGTGGGATCGACCCGCTCCCCCCCGAACGAGGAGCCGAGGGAGACAAACAGCTGGGTGCCGAGACAGATGAGGATGCTGGTGCGGATACCGGCGGCCTTGCCCCGGAGCTGCCGCTCGAGCCCGATGATCCCGCCGCAAAGAATTGCGGTGCCCAGCCGGAGCCAGAAGACCTGAGTGTCGGGATCGAGCGGGTCGAAGGACGGGGTCATGGCTCCGCCGGGATCACTTCCGGCGCTGGCGGGCCAGGGGCAGGACGCTGGCGCCGAAGACCTGCTCGTCAACCCAACGGAGGAGCGCGCCATCGAGCTCCATCAGCTCCTGACCCGGGGTGTGCGGCAGGACCGGGCGGCGCTTGCCCTCATTCATGAGATACCACATGGGCGGGATGGCGGCTTCGCCCCGGCGCTCGTTGGCTACCTGCGCATCGTAGGATACGAAGTGAAACTCGCGGCCGCGGTGGTGTAAACGACGTTGCTCGACTTTATGGGTGCTCACGGAAGACTCGTTGGAGTGAACGGGCGCGCGAGATCCGGGGGCCCCGCGCGCAAAAGCTCGCCACCGGGCGCGGGTGAAAGCCGCGCGGGGGAAATCTAACCGCTCAGCCGCCTCCGAGTACGATTTGATCCCGATCGAGCATATCGGGATGGTCCTTCAGCCAGGCGAGCACCCGGCCGCGCACCGAGGCCTCGCCGTCCGACGGTGTCGCCGGAAAACGGGTGAGGGCGGTGGCCCCGATGGTGACGTACCACATCGGAGGCTCGCCCGGATTCAAGGCGGCGGTGATCTGCTTACCCCGATAGTCCAGCGTCACCCGATCCAAAGTCTTCTTCTTCATGTACACCCCAGGATGGCCGGTGCGTTGGCGTTCAGTTCGGCCGGCGGGCTCGAGGCTCAGGTGCTGTCGCTGGCTCGGAGCTCTTTGGGACCGGCGAAGGTGACGTCCACGCTATACCCCTCCGCGTGGATGAGCGCTCCCAGCAGCCGGCGGGCACTCTCCTCCGCGTGCGCGGTCACCGCCAGTTCGCCGGCGGCCGCAACCAGCTGGTCCCGCGCGAGCTGATAAATCGTGTCGCGATCCTCCGGCCGGAAGACATTCCACAGGCCATTGCGCTCATCATAGGTCTGGAGCTTGGTCACTTCCACACCCAGCACCTTGGCTCGCGGAAGCATGATGGCGATGCGCCGGGCTTGATGGTCGATGTTCACCTCGGTACCGGCATCGAGATCGAGGCCGGCGAGGACCTTTCCCGTCACCACCACGAGCGATCGCTTGGTGGACCCAAGGCGCCGATTCTGGTAGACCACCACGTCCCGCAGCGTCGTCTCGCTGCTGACCAGCTTGGCCACCGCCTGCATCTGCTCCACCACCACGCCGTGGCTGACCGTGGTCTCGCCTCGGCCCGGGAACAGGTCGCGAGCGCGGGGCGCGAGGTGGCGAAGGGCGACAGTGATGAGGAGGAAGGCCCCGGCCAAGAGCAGGAGGGCGACAAAAACAGCGGTGACGGGCCGGCGAGGGGGCGAGTGAGTCATGGCGCCCTTCAGAATTCCCGGCGTTTCATTTCCTTGAAAAGGCGCTCGGTCTCGGGTTCTTCTTCGGCAGGGCGCTGGCGCAACGTAGGATCGAACTGGGCCGCGCGGTCGCGTTTCGGCCGCACTGCCTTTTCGGCGTTCTTCTTGGCCAGCGCCGCAATCCGGGCATCGTCACGTTTGGACATCACTCCTCCAGTTGCGGTTCAATGCTGCTGGGCTCGCTCCACGCTGCGACTCAGCTCCAGCGCGGCCTCGCGTAGGCCAGTGAGCTCGGCGTGTCGCCGGCCGAGCGACCCCGTCCCCAGATCGCCGCTCAAGCCGTGACACATCTCGGTGGCCCGGCGGATGCGGAACCGCTCCTGAAAACCCTTGAAGTCGTCCGCACCTGCGGCGCTAAGAAGTCCCCAGAGCCGGAGCCGCATGTCGTCCAGCGCACTCTTGAAGTCTTCCAGCCCTTCGACCGGCTCGTGGTTCCCGGCCAGTCGTGCTTCCACGTTCTGAAGCGTCGAGTTCAGAGTGGCGATGAGATTCGCAAAATTCGGCTCCCCCATCCCTCCTCCACACGTGCGAGAAAAAAATCCCTGCGCTTGGATAGGGGCAAGGGTGAGTCAGCCGGGCACACCCTCGACCAGCACCATCTCGGCGTCGGCGCAGCTCTGCCGCAGCGCCTTGGCCGGACCGTACTCCGGCGACGTCCACCACGCGCGGCCCCGTTCTACCGTGGGAAACTCAAGGATAACGAATCGGCTGGGGTGCCATTCCCCTTCCAGCGTTTCGGTAGCTCCGCCGCGCGCGAGGTAGCGGCCGCCGTACAGAGCCACGGACTGAGCAGCCAACGGCTTGTACCGGTCGTAGGCTTCCCGCTCCCGCACCGTCACGTTCAAAACCACGTACGCCGGCATAATGCGCTCCGGGTAAATACCTCAACGATGACTGGATGACAAGTGTCTATCTATTGCTGGCATAAATCGATACGGCCTGCGGTGAACAACTTACTTTAGAAGGCGGTCGCTATTTGGCGGCCTTGTCGTAGTAGACCACTACTGCGCCACTTGGTCTGGCATCCAGCGCCACAACCTGGTCCACATGAGCCCCTACTTGACCGACGGAATCAAGATCGCCACCAGGAGCGTTCCCCCGTCGGGAGAGTCGGTGGACTGTGCATAGCCAGGAGCGACCCGCGCCAACAGGAGCGGGACGAGAGCAAACCGGATCGAGAGTCTAGCCATGGAGTCCTCGGGCCGTTGCGGTGGCAGCGAACACCATAAGGACGACGATCCCCGCCTGGATAAAGCTGATGCGGGCCAGGAGCGGCGCCACCCGGGTGTCGGGCAGCTCTCCCCGCCCCACGAGCGTGCGCCAGCGGATGAGCGTGATCATCGGCCGGAGCTCCAGGACCAGAATCAGGAGAAGCAGAGCCATCTTCGTCATGAACACGTGGCTGTGCAGGTAATAGTCGGTTGGCTTCTCGGTTCCGCCGAGCAGGCGCCAGAGACCGGTGCCGATCCAGAGCAGAGCGGCCAATCCCCACACCGCGTCGGCAAGGAAGACCCGCCGAAATCCCGCAGGGTCGAGCGGGCCCCGGAGCGCGCGGCCGCGCACCCAGACGGCGCCCAGCCCCAGGCCGAGTGCCAGCAGATGGAACGAGGCGAGCAGCCAACGGAGCATCATGGACGGCGCTCCGTATGGACGAGAGAGCTAGGCCCCACGGAGAAGTTTATCACCGTCATGTGGCTCGAGTCGCTCGACGCCGTGCGCGCCTTTGCCGGTGAAGACTCATGGGAGCCGTCGAGATCCCGCCGGAGCAGATCAATGCCGAGGTAGCCAGCGATCTTGCGCGCGGAATTGCCCTGGAAGATTTCCTTGCGGAGGAGGGAGTCATATGCATCGGCATTCTCTGGCGTGGTCCAGCCATGCCAGATCCGGCAGATCAAGGACGATTCTCCCTCACCGGGGCGTTGCCCCGCGATCGTCGCCAGAGCGTGAGCAGCATGGCGCCGAGATTTGCCCCTGCCAGACCGGCTCCAACCAGGATCATCCCCCGCGCGAAATAGCGGAGCACGGTGAGCTCTTTGACGTCCACCGCGACCAGCAGCAGCTTGGCGCTCAGGAGCGCTGCCGCCGCCGAAAAGAGCAAAAGCTGGAGCAGCAGGAGCGGACGATATCCCATGCCGGCATAGAGCCAGTACAAGGCCAGGCCGACCAGCACCCAGGCCACGATGCCGGTTCGGCTACTCTGCCCCAGGGGCAGCTCGCGAACCAGTGGCACAACCAGCAGGCACAGGGCCGCCAGCATGAGAAGCAGCTTCCAGCTAGCCCGCCACAGCTCTCGCGGGGAAGCGTCCTCTGCGGTCGGTAGGGTCGGTTCTCGGTACACTCAGCCTCGCTCATCAAGCCCGCTTCATTCTACGCCAGTTCCGCCACTTCGGGAACGGGCAGACGGCCGGGCGGCAACGCGAGCACGCTGGGCCTGGCCCGAAGAATGACACGATGGGGGGCGATTTGAGAGACTCAGCTACCAACGGCTGCGCCTGGGAGACCCACCCGGCCTACCCCTGGTCTCCGGGGACATGATCGGGGCCCTGCATGGCCCATGGATTGCGTGGTCGTGGAGTCGTGAGCACTCCAGCCTCTCCTGCCAGTGGATCCCCCGGTCTCGAGCGCATTCGCACGGTGATCGTGGACGATCACGACCATCTTGGCCGGCTGGTGGCCCAGCGCATCGCCGACGTCATCCGGGCCAAGCGAGCCGGCGGACAACGCGCCGTGCTCGGCCTGGCCACCGGGTCTACGCCCATCGGAGTCTATCGCGAGCTCATCCGGATGCACCAGGAAGACGGATTCAGCTTTGCCGACGTGGTCACCTTTAACCTGGATGAGTACTACCCGATGGATCCGGCGAGCATCCACTCGTACCACCGGTTCATGCGGGAGAACTTGTTCGATCAGCTCGATATCGTTCCAGCAAACATCCATCTCCCTCGCGGTGACGTTCGCCGGGACCAGGTGGAGGAAGAGTGCCGGCGGTATGAGCACGCCATCCAGGCGGCGGGGGGAATCGATCTCCAGCTGTTGGGGATTGGGCGGACCGGGCACATCGGATTCAACGAGCCCGGCTCCGGCGCGGAAAGTCGCACTCGAGTAATCACGCTCGACCTGGTGACGCGGAAGGATACGGCAGCCGACTTCTTCGGCGAGGAGAATGTTCCCCGCGAAGCTATCACCATGGGGGTCGAGACCATCTTCGAGGCACGGGAGATTCTCATCCTGGCCACCGGAGAGCACAAAGCCGACATCGTGCGCCGGGCGGTCGAAGGAGAGGTGGATCATGAAGTGGCCGCAACTTTCTTGCAGCGTCACCCAAACACCACGTTTTATCTCGATCGCCCCGCCGCGGCGGCGCTCACCCGGATAGCCACGCCGTGGCTGCTCGGATCGGTCGAATGGACCAGCAGCCTGGTAGTGCGCGCGGTCACCTGGCTGTCTCACCAGACCGGCAAGGCCGTCCTGAAGCTCACTCAGCGGGATTATGCCGAACACCGGCTCTCCGCGCTGGTCGCCCGATACGGCTCCCCCGGCGCGCTGAACGGAGAGGTGTTCAACGCCCTCGGGGCCAAGATCCGGGGCCGCTCCAAGCTGCCCCGAGGCAAGCGGGTGATTTGTTTCTCGCCGCATCCGGACGACGACGTCATCTCGATGGGGGGGATCCTGCACAAGCTGGCCGCGAATGCCAATGAGATCACCGTCGCCTACATGACGAGCGGCAATCTGGCGGTCTTCGATCACGACGTCCGCCGGCATCTCGATTTCATTCACCGCCTGGCGGCGGAACGTCACCTGCCCGAGGCCGCGGCTGCCGATCTGGGGCGCCGGGTCACTGACTTCCTCGCCGGCAAACGGCCCGGCGATGTCGACATTGCCGAGGTGCAGGACGCCAAGCGGATCATTCGGGAGTCGGAGGCAGTGGCCGGCATCCGCACCCTCGGACTCGACGACCGCGCCGCACGGTTTCTCAATCTTCCGTTCTATCGCACCGGCAAGGTCCGGAAGGATCCCATCGGGGCGGACGATATCGCCATCGTGCGCAGCCTGCTCGACGAGGTCCGGCCCGATCTCGTATTCGTGGCCGGCGACCTGTCGGACCCCCATGGAACTCACCGGGTTTGCAAAGAGGCGGTCGAGCAGGCGCTGGAGCACTACGTCTGTACGGGGAACCCACGGCCGGAGGTCTGGCTCTACCGGGGCGCGTGGCAGGAGTGGCCGGTCACCGAAGCCACCTGGCTGGTGCCGCTGTCGCAGGAGGAGCTGCGGCTCAAGATCCAGGCGATCTTCAAACACCAGTCCCAGAAGGACACCGCGCCCTTCCCGGGACCGGATGAACGAGAGTTCTGGCAGCGGGTCGAGGCCCGCAACAAGGGAACGGCCGCGGAGCTCGACCGTCTGGGACTGGCCGAGTACTTCGCGATGGAAGCCTATGTCGTCGAGTCTTCGGGGACGGGGTAGGAGGGCGGTCGGTCAGGCTCGTCCCCGAATCTTCGCCGCCCACCAGCGGACTCCCACGAACAGAAAGCGCCAGTCGTGGAGGTATTCGGGAGGCTTTCCCTCAATCGCGTGACCTACAAACTGGAAGATCCAGCCCAGCACAAAGAGCGTCAGCGGCACCACCCGCCGCTAGTCGATGGAGATCCGCTGCTTAGGGTTGTTCCAGCACCCGGTAGACCACCCAATGTTGGGATCCGGGAACGATGAACGGAGCCAGCGAGTCAGAGTGGGCTTTGAATTGGGGCCCGGCCATCCCGGCAAGCGCGGCCTCGAAGTCGGCGAGCGACTCGAACGTGTACTCGTCAATCAGGTGCGATGCAGAAGCCCCCACCAGCCCCGCGAGTAGGCGGGCGTTGCGGGCCCTCCGAAATTCGGAGCTGGCGAACTTCTCCGCCCCCCAAGCCCGCATGACCCGCAGGGCTTCTGCCTGTTTCCCGTAGACAATGTCGAGATGCCACTGGCAGATGAGCATGGTGCACTCCGTATCTTCATCTCGGGAGGACTACATCCGAACCGAAACTAGCCGAGCCACGGCGCTCCGCGAGGAATCGCGAGCTTCTCCTCGAGAATGCGCACCGCGTCCACCGGCGCGGCCGCTTCGAGTAGCCTGCCACCGGTTGGGAGGCTCCTGAATAACGAGCGGGCCGGCTCCGACGCCTGCAGTAGGATGACGATCTTATCCGCCCTGAGCGCCAGGGCAACTTCAGAGAGCGTTCCCGGACCTTCCACCCCGCAGGCCACGATCACATCACTGGTGAGCACATTGATCGCGTTGCGGGCTTCGCCCATACCGGTGAACACGGCCACATCCACATCGGGACCGGCGCCGGAGACTCCCGGGAGGATGCCCAGCGTCAGACTGCCGGGAACTTGCTTGGCCCCGGCGGACGCCGCGGCCATGACTCCCTCCGGGCGACCGCCGGTGAGCACGATCCAGCCCCGTTCCGCCAGCAGACGGCCGAGCTCACGCGCTGCCGTCCTGCAGCCCGGGCTCGGCTCACCCGCCCCCATGACTCCGATGACTGGCCGCCGCATGCCATCGCCTCTCAGGACACAGCGTGTAGGTTTGACTCATGAAGCGTATGGTAGGATATGCCCTCCGCCTCTTTGGGCGAGCCCTGCGCCTGCGCTGCCCCAATTGCGGAGGGCGACCGATTTTCCGCTCCTGGTTCCGGATGCGGGAGTACTGCCCGGTCTGCGGAATTCCTCTCGAGCGACATGAGTCCGGCTACCAGGTCGGTTCCTACATGTTCAACATCATTGCATCGGAGTTGATCTTTGCGATTCTTTTTGTCCTAGTCCTAGTCATCTCCTGGCCCGATCCCCCTTGGACGTTGCTTCAGTATGGGGGCATCGCGCTCATGGTGCTGGCGCCGTTCCTCCTCTACCCGTTCTCCAAGACCCTGTTTCTGGCTTTCGATCTCCTGTTCCGGCCGGCCACTCCTGAGGAGCTCTCCTAAGTCGGCTGAATCTCGGAAGGGCTCGTCCAACGTACGGGGGGAATGACACTCCTGATGCGACCTCCATTGCCAGCTACCCTGGCGGCCCTGCTGCTGACCCTCTCCGTCCCTCTCTTTGCTCAAGACCAGCGAACAGCACTCGTTGCGGCCGATCGCGCGGCGTCGCAGCTGAGCAGTGATTCGGGGTTCGCTGTGGCGCTACTGGGAAACGCGCATCGCGAGGCGGTGCTGCTCTGGCCCGGCGCTCCGGTCGGAGCCGGCACCGAAGAGCTGCGGAAGGTGCTCGATGCCCTGCCCCACCGCGACTCGCTCCGTCTCACCTGGCAACCCCTCGGACTGAAGCTGGCCCGAGACTCGACGCTCGGAGTGACCTGGGGCATCGCCGTCGCCAGCACTCGCGGGGGCGATTCGCCGCCCCGAATTGGGCGCTACACCACCACCTGGCGCCGGGACGAAGGACGCTGGACCATTGCCGCGCTCCTCGTAACCGGGGTAGCACCCATACCGCCCGGTGCTCTGCCACCAGGATTGCCCCTCACGAAGGAGCCGGCCCGTGCTTCCGGCGCAGTGGCGCCATTTGTGGCCGCCGATCTTGCTTTTGCTCGACTGGCCGGCAAGCGCGGCGCCGAAGTGGCCTTTCGGCATTGGGCCGCGCCCGAGTCCTTCACCCTTGGCGGCGGCGGGCTGATGACCCGGGGAGCGGCAGCGATCGGAAGCGCGGTGGCCGGCCCGGCGGTGTGGCGCTGGCATCCGGTGGCGGCAGGCGCCGGTAAGAGCGGCGACCTGGGCTGGACGATTGGCGAGGCGATCATCGCGCCCAAAGACGGCGACCCGGACTATGGCAAGTATCTCACGGTCTGGATCCGGAGTCCTGCCGGCCGAGTCCGCTTTCTTACCGATGGAGGGAACGCCCGGGTCGCAGCAGCCACCACACCAGACCCGCAATGAGAAGGCTCACCAGAGCAACGGCTGCATTCCCCATAAAGAAGGTGCGGTAGGCGTCGGCCCCCGAGGGGTTGCGGATAGCCCAGGCATGCCATTCCCGCCAGGATCGGATCGCATCAACCGACCGGCTTCCCGCAATGAACCCGGTGATCAGGACAACGAGATAACGGACGGCTTGCAGCGCGGAAGCCCTTGATTTGGTGGGTTGACAAGACTACCCCATGGGGGTATAATGTCCCCGTCGCGAGCCCACCCTCTCGGGGGAAAGAAGAGATGGCGCCACGCAGGCGTCCATTCGTCGCGAACTGTAGCCGTAAGCGGCTCGGCGAACACCACTTAAATCAACAGACCTCCGGCTGATTCGAAGGCCGGAAACGCTCTCGCCCCAGCGACCAATTGGTCGGCCTGCTACCGTCTCGGCCTTGCCCTGACCGCAGCGCGCTCCGGAGCGAACGGTGTGCGGTCATGCCCTCCCCATCAGAGGGAGAGAAAGTGTGTGCGTTCATGATCTACCATAAGAATCGCTTGTATGGCAGGGCCTGGTTTCAGGCGAGCACGATCGGACTGATGGCGTTTCTGGCGGCGTGCAGCGGCAGCGATGGGGTTGGTCCGACGACCGAGTCTCCTACCGCCGCCGCGCCAGTTCCGACGGACTCGACGGTTGCTCCTGACTCCGCCATTCCAGTGGATTCCACCTTGGTTCCCGTTCCTTCGGGAGACACGATGGGCGCCGCAGGTATTGCGTTGTCCGGCTCCGCAGCCCCCGGGATAGTCTTTGGTTCGTACGACTTGGACATTTCCCTGCTGGGTCCTTTGCATACCGGCGCGTTACGCGTCCCCAGCCCTAACATGCTGCTCATCGAGCTCTCCACGGCGCGCGCGCGCGGTGCCCGCCTGGTAGTCAAGCTTGTTGGAGGCTCCGACTCCTGGGTAAAAAACGGGGATGGAACCTTCAGTCTGACTAAGTGGCAATCGATGGTCGCCCGCTTCAAAGCGATTGATTTTGGTTCCTACATCGCCGACGGGACCGTCCTCGCCCACATCCTGATCGATGAGCCCAATCGGGCTTCCAAGTGGGGCGGGAAGATCATCTCCCAAGCGACGCTGGAGGCAATGGCCAAGTACAGTAAGCAGCTATGGCCGACCGTACCTACCGTTGTGCGGGTAGTGCCGAGTTGGCTGGCGGCAAGTCCGGTCACCTACACCTATCTCGATGCTGGGTGGACGCAGTACACCTCCCGCAAGGGCGACGCCGCAAAGTGGCTCGCCTCCGAGGTCGCGTCAGCCAGGAGTAAGGGACTCGGGGTGGTCGTGAGCATGAACGTCCTCGACGGTGGGAACGGATCCAGCGGGATCCGGGGGTACACGAGCGGACTCTCTGCCATGAGCGCGACCGAACTCCGCACCTATGGAAACGCCTTGCTGAACAACACCTATGGCTGTGGCTTCTTCCTGTGGACCTACCAGTATGGGAAGACCTACTACGCTCGGGCTGACATCAAGAGCGCCATGACCGACCTGTCGAACAAAGCCAAGGCTCACGCCAAGACATCCTGCCGACAGTAGGCCATCGCCCATAGTGCACGGAGGGCCCGGTGATCCCACCGGGCCCTCAGGCTTTCATCCTGCCGTCTCAGACGTGATCCACCGCGGCCTTCACTCCCCGCTCCCGAGCACAATGGGCACAGCAGAAGAACGTGCCCTTCGCCTCTATGCCATGACCTATAATCTTGCAGCCGCAGTGATCGCATGCCGGCGCCAGCTTGTGAATGGCACATTCGAAGCTGTCGAAGGTATGGGTTTGCCCGGCGGCGACGACCTGAAATGACAGGTAGTAGTCGTTTCCGCAGATCTCGCAGCGAGCCATTGAGTCCTCCATATCAAATCAGGGTTCGGCAGCCTGGCGTGCCTCTACTCGACGGGCGAGGTCGGCCGGCCGAGTGCCGAGGAGGCGGCCGACGGGGCTGACGTAAATCTCGGCGCCATGCGGTCCGAATTCCGTGGCAGATGGGTATGACAGGATCCACCCACGCGGCTTGGCGCGGAGGGTCTGGATTCCGGCGAAGGCGAAACGAGCCGTTGGCGATGCCATCTGGTTCGCGTCCGGTCCCATCAGGCGGCCGGCGGTAAAACGCGCGCCGGCATACGAAGCTCCGACCAAGCCGGCGGCGATGACAACCAGCAGGAAAAGGGCGCGCATGCTCAACCGCCGCGCTTGAAGTACTGCACGGCCCGCTCGTGCTTCTCAGCAGCGGCCCTGGTCTTGAAGGTGCCCAGGTTGCGGCGCTTCCCGGTCTTGGGGTCCTTTTTTCTGGAATAAAGCCGATACCCACCGGAAGCCAGTTTCCGAATCATTTCGAGGCTCCTTGCATTGGGTGCTGAAGGTCACATGACCTCCCACATCTCCCCGGGATAGTGATTGATCTGGCATTATACCGAAAGGATACCTGGCCCGCGCCACTCTTCGGATGCTTCACGGACGCAACAAACCCCGGGTCACTCAGACGACGGCCGAGGCGTGACCAGCAGCAGCCAGCCGCCGATGATTGCCGCCAGGTACAGCAGCACACCCAGGAGATATATGGCCCCACCGAGAGCCTGATCCCGCTCCAGCCATCCCCATTGATCCAACAGCACTGCCCAGTCGTGCTCTCCACCGCCGACCAGAGGTAGCGCCTGAGTGCGGGCGTCCCTGACGTACACGGAGATGTTCCAACAGTTCTGCCCTAACCACCAGAGGGGCACCGTCGCTCCGTGCCGGTCGCCGGCGCGCCACAGAGCGATGACGAACGCGGCCGGCACGATGAGCTGCATCAGCGTGCCACCAAGCAAGGTGAGCGTCTCCCCGCCAAATGCGAACACCAGATGGCCGGTCTCGTGAATCGCCAGGTCCAGACTGTCCAGCCAGCGGTAGTCGCCGGGAAAGCGAAGGCAGACCCATCCATAGATCGCGAGGATCACAGTGAGAGCCGCGCGCCACCGGCGCTCGCTCACGCCAACGTCGCCCCCGCCTCGACCAATAGCTCCCGCAGCAAGGACCGATGACGGCGGGACTCATCGGCGCAGTAGCAGCCGACTGAAAAATCGGTGACAGCGGACAAAGTGGCCAACAACGAAATCAGCCGCCGTGCCGCCGGCTTGCGCATCTCGGCCCGGTAGCGGCGCGCGTAGCTCTTCCAGCGCTGGTCGGTGAATGGCTGGGAGAGAGCCTACGACACCAGTGGCGCAGTGGGGGCAAGATCGGGGAGCCACAGATCGAAATAATCCCGCCGGGCATAGTCCTCCTTCCGAACTCCCCGAGCCGGGCCGTCCCCTGCGCCTGGTACTCGGCGATCTCGCCCTCGACGCGGTGCATGACCGCTCGGGTTCCACGGTACCTCCGATACTGCGCAGCCCAATCCCTCGGAAACAGAGCGAATGTGGGACACTCGTTCCGGTTGTGCAACCGGGTCAAATGCGACGGCCCTTGTGTCAGAACCAGCCCGTGTCGAAGTTCGCGGCCCGCCAGTCCCTCGTGTAATAGACCGACGCCACGACTCCCGACTTCTCGCGGACTCCGCGCGCGTAGCAGATGCGCTCGATGCCCGCACGCAGACGGGTGATTTTCCGGCCGCCCACCCGGTCGCATCCGAGGTCGGTCCACGATCCGGTGTTCGAGAGGAGGTCGCGCAACTCCTTTCGGCCCGCGGCCGACAGGAAGCTGCGCAGGCCAGGAGTCACCACGCCGGAGTCCGTCCCGCCGGCGATTCGCGCCAGTAGATCGGGAATCGGAGTCGGTGGACGGGGGCCGGCCAGCGCAGCGGGGAGGAGCTGAGGAGGCTGAAGGGGCGGTGCGAGGATGCCCGCGATGCCCTCTGCTATGGCGCCCGGCTCTGCCTGCGCCAGATTGGCAAGGACAATCACGGTAAGCCCGGGTTCCGGGTATCGGTATAAAGCGGTCTTGAAGCCCTGCCAGGAGCCGGTGTGCCCGATACGGGGATGCCCGCGCTGCTCGGTCAGGTCCCACCCGAGGCCGTACGCATACTCGCCGCCGTTGTTGAGCCGGACCGGCGTCCAGGCGCGAGCGAGCACGGCGGCGCTCGGGGTTTGCCGGTGATTCAAGGCCACCGCCCAGCGGGCCAGGTCGTTCACGCTCAGGTATAGGGAGCCATCCGCAGTGGTGTTCAGCGTAGGCGCGACCCAGTCCTGATTCTTGATCCCACCGTCCAGCAACTGGTACCCTGCCGATCGGTTGGGAACGATGTCGGCCTCGGAGATGATCCGGGTACTGCGCATTCCCGCCGGTGCGAAAATCAGGTCGCGCAGGATCTCGCCATAGAAATGCCCGGTGGCCCGATGGACGAGGACGCCGAGAACCGCATAGCCGGTGTTGCTGTAGCTCCAGCGTTCTCCAGGGGGAAAATCCAGTGGCCGGGATGCCGCGAATCGGACCAGCTGGTCTTCGGTATAGTCCTTCCGGTAATCGAAGGTCGAGTCGGTGTACTCCGCGATGCCGGACGTGTGGGTCAGCAAATGCCGCACTCGGATCCCGTTCCACACTCCGGCGCCCTCGGGCAGCCATTTGACGATACCGTCGTCCAGCGACAGTTGCCCTCTCTCGGCCAGCATCGCGACGGCCGCGGCGGTGAACTGTTTCCCCAGGGATCCCGACTGGTAGATGGTGCTGTCGCTGGCCGGAACCCTGAGCTCGAGGTTGGCAAAACCGTAGCCGCGGGAGAGAAGCATCTGGTCTCCCCGTAGGATCGCCACCGAGAGGCCGGGGATGCGCTGGCGCTCCATCTCAGCGGTTATGTAGCGGTTCACGGAGTCGAGCGGGGTCGGAGTCTGCCCCCGAGCTGGGCCGAGCAGGGAAAGCCAGGCCATGCCGCTGAGCCACACTCGCTTCATGACTTGTTCTTGGATCCTTCAAGGTTCCGGGGCAACGTCAAGCCGCAGGTGCGAGCGAATTCTCTTGCGGCCGCGAACACACCCTCAGAGTCGTGACTCCACAGCTGCGACAGCAGGATGGTCGGTCCGCTCCTGAGGCGGGCGACCGGACGAATAACGACACCCCCATCGCTGTCCTCGCCCTGCTCGACGGTCACCTCGGCCACGTCCTCGAAGCGGAATTCCTGCACCTTGCGTCCGGTCAACCCCAGACGGACGACGTGTATTCGACGCCGCCCTGGATCGAGCACGACACGGGTAGCGGGTGACCGCCCTAACCACCACAGCGCGCCGAGACTGACTCCCAACCCAACCGTTATGCTCGCTGCGCGCTGCCAGAAGTGGAGACGATCGGAGTCGTGGGCCAGGCCGAGGGGCGCCGCGAGACAGAGTAGGCCGCCGGCCAGCAGGAAAAGGCCGAGAAACCAATGGGCTGCGGCTCGATCCCTGATGGTGACCTGTCGGTCGGCCCGGGTTACTCGCACCGGATCTGATTCACTGCTCGACCGAACTCCAGACGGCGGCCCCGTAGCTTCAGCGGATCCCGGTGTCGAACTGGAGCTCGACGTGGGTGAGTCCCGAAGCGCCCACGGTCACGTCGTGAGCGTCGGCGCGGGTCAGCAGCGGCGCCGATTCATCGGGAGACACGGTGTAGGCTCCAGGCGGGAGATGGACCAGGAAGTGTCCCTTGGAGTCGCTCTGAAAACGGGCGACGACCTTTCCCCCCTGAAGGACCTCGAAGCCGGCTACCAGGGGCGCGGTGCAAGCCTGATCGACCTGGCAAACTGGCCGGGTGGGACCGCGGAGCGTAACCCCCTCCAGGCCAGTTGAGCTCACGACTCCGCCGCCAGGGTGCTGAGTTGCATCCGGTGAGGTGCCGCTACGGCAGCCGAGCGCGAGTGCGACAAGAATGGTAAGGCTGCTAACGCATGTCATATGTTCACTCCTGTTTCAACAGTCAATCGGGTCATTCAAGCGGCGCGGCTGACGCGCTCGCTGCATCCGAGCGCGTGTAAGACATCGGAGGCGTCCCCAGTTGGCGCCGAGGGAAGGCCACTTGCCCCAGGTGATAGGAGTCGGACTGCACCATGAAGGCGATTGTGGTTGCGTCACTGCAATTAACCATTCCCCTCACCCCACCGCCACGTTTGTCTGACAGAGCCTGTTGCACGGCAACCAGCATTGGTCCGGCGGATTTGTCCGGATGATCTCGACCGCCTACGTGCCCGCTCCTGTGGGGAGCGCTCACCGTCTGGGCGGTTTTCGCTGCTGGGCCAGGAGCCAGTTCAAAAACTCAGGGTCCTCGTACGTCTGCGACCAGGCATCGTGCCCCGCCTCAGGATACACGGTCAACCGGACCGATCCGCCGCAGCCCTGGAGCGCTCGAGCCAGCAGCTCGCTCTCCTCGACCGGGATGACATCATCTTTCCGGCCGTGCACCAGCCAGACCGGCACGTCTCGCAGCCGGCAGGCGGAGACTGGATTTCCTCCTCCGCTGATGAGCACCACGGCGGCGAAGCGATCGGGATAGGAGGTGGCCAGGTCCCAGCCGCCGAATGCCCCCATACTCAGCCCGGTGAGATACACCCGATCCGGATCCACCCGAAAATCGGTTGTCACCCGATCGAGCAGGGCCGCCAGCGCCGGGATAGACCAGATCTCCTCTGCCGGTACCTGGGGAGCCACCAGGATAAAGGGAAAGGCCCGGCCTGCGGCAAGCTGAGTTAGGCCAGTGTGGGACAGGGCAGCAAAATCGCTTCCCCGCTCCCCTGCACCGTGGAGAAACAACACCAGTGGCCACCGCTTGCCCGACGGGTATCCCGGCGGTAGGTAGATCTGATAGCGCGCCTTCACCCGGTGTACGACGGTGGTGTCGAGGATCCGCACCGTGGGCGGGACCGACGCTCGTTGGGCCATGAGGGTATCAGTCTCACTGGTGAGCACAGCGGTGAGAACGATAGCGGTCAGCGTGGAGGCCATGTCACGGCACGTGCTCTTGAGGTATCTGTTGTACTGCGGCTCGGAGATCCCGGGTCCAGCCCTCGGCGTCTCCGTCGGGTGGCTCGAACGACCAGAGTACTTCGGCCCGACCCTTCCCTACCCGCACTCGCACTCGTCTTCCATCCCGCTCGATGGTCACGTCGCGACGGGTGCGAGGTGTGACCTCCAGTCCCACTTTCGAATTCTTGTGTATCAGAATAGTCAGTGGGGTGACCACGATGGAGGCGCGCCGGGCTTCCCAGCGCGTGCTCCGGCGTCCGGGCGCCTCGGTGTAGCGAAAGGTCAGGTCGGCCGCCCGCCGCAGCACGCCTTCTCTTTCCACTCGAGCCTCGAGATCGGCGGGCAACCGGGCGGTGGACCCCGCACCGCAACCGAGAAGCAGCAGGCTTGCCGTGAGATATCGCGGACGCACGCTTGGACCTCACCCGGCACAGGACGACAAAAGTGACGCAAATGAGCCCCGATAAAGCGATAATGCGACACGCTGCGCCTGGCAGGTGTCGCAAATGAGGCCCTACCTTCAGCGCTGGGGGTGAATGGCTATGTCGACCTCGCTTCGAATCTCCGCCCTTTTCTTGCTTCTCGCAACCGCCTGCCACACCGGGGCCCCGGGCGACACGGTGCCCGCCGACCAGACCCGGGCCCGCATCGAGAATCAGAATTCGGTGGACATGGATATCTATGTGCGCCGGACCGACGGGCGGGTCAGCCGGCTGGGCTTCGTGCCGGCCAATCAGAGCGCCACCTTCGCGCTCCCCGCTGGGCTGACCGCCGGCAGCGCCGGGATCCAGTTCGAGGCCCGACCTGCGCTAGGGTCCGGCGAGCCTGCGGTGAGCGAGCAGTTTCCGGTAAAACAGGGAGACGAGATTAGCTGGTCGGTGCCGCCGCAGTAGCTGCGTGGCGGAGCTGAGGTCGCAGGTCAATGCCCGGGGCGAGACTCGAACTCGCACGAGGTTACCCTCAAGGGATTTTAAGTCCCTTGCGTCTACCGATTCCGCCACCCGGGCCAGGGTGACGAAATATACCGTCTCACGGCGTGATCGCCTCCCGCCGCGCGCCGGCCGAAGCCCGGGTGCTCCACGTTGCCGGTGAACGACCGAAACCTCGCTCGAAGTCGCCCGCGATCTCCGCCACGACGCGGGCCTCCCGCTTGGCCGGTGCCAGCACCACGACCGCCCCACCCCAGCCCGCGCCGGTGAGCCTCGCACCGTAGGCCCCATGCTTCACTGCCGACTCGACGATCAGGTCCGCTTCGGCGACGGTGGATTCATAGTCGCGGCGGAGCGACTCATGGCCTTCCACCAGCAGTCGGCCCAGCCGTTCCAGGTCGCCGGCAGCGAGTGCCGCGGCGGCATCCCGGGTGCGGGCCGTCTCAGTGATGACGTGGCGAGCCCGCGGCACCAGCGGAGGCGGAAGGCGACGTTCCACCTCGGGCAGATCTCCCAGCGTGAGCTGGGCCAGATAGCTGAGGCCGGGGCGCCAGTCCCGGCAGAATGCCAACGCTTCCTCGCACTCGCGGCGCCGCTGATTGAGGGAGCCGCCAGTAAGCCGGTGGGACAATCCGGTCTCCACTATCCAGAGCCGGCTCGGGAAGGGCACCCGCAGCAAGCTGCCGGTGGCGGTCTCGAACAGGAGCGCCGAGCCCCGTTGGCCATGCGCCGCGATGGTCTGATCCATCCGGCCGCAGCGCACGCCTACCTGGTGATATTCGGCGCGAAACGCCACCTCGGCCAACTGACCGGGGGAGAGCCGTTTTCCTGCAAGCAGGCTCAGCGCTTTGGCAGTACTCACGGTGAGCGCAGCCGATGACGACAGGCCCGCTCCGATCGGCAGCGTTGTGGCTATTGCGATCTCGGCCCCGGGTGGCGCCGCCTTGAGCGCACGCAGCTCGCGCACCACTCCCACGATGTAATCGCTCCACTCCCGCCGCATCGGCGCTTCAACTTCTAGCTGGCGAACCCCAGGCTGGGTATCCGAAACCAGCGCCCATCCATCGGCCAGTCTCGCTACTGCCGCCGTGCGCCGCTCAATGGCCACCGGTAACACCGGGCCGCCGTTGTAATCGGTATGCTCCCCGATCAAATTGACCCGCCCCGGCGCCGATGCGGCCACTGTGGGACGGGTGGCAAAGCTCGCCCTAAACAGCGAACTTGCCAGCCTTGCTGCGGACAGAGGGTTGACGCGGGATGGCATCTCTCGGGAGGGACTTTGGGGCATTGCGTGCGGCGCCTCGTAATAATTGCCTGTCTGGTTGTTCCATTGCAGGTCCGGGCGCAACTCCCTCCCGTCGGTGTGCCTGGCGGAGTGCTTCGCGTGGAGCTCGACGGCGCGCTGGAGACGTTCGACCAGCGATTCCGGGAAGGACACCGCGAGGGCTACGGCGCCGATCTTTCCAGCCCCGCGCTGGGCAGCGATCGAATCCCGCTCCTGGCCGACGTCGACGCCCGGGTCGGCCGGATCATCGGCAATACTGGCTACCACATCAATCTAGGGGCGCTGACCACCGATGCCTTCGCCGACGTCGGCACCGGTTTTCTGGGCCTTAGTCTAGGACTGACCGGACCGATCACGGTCTTCGGCCGGATTCCGCTGGTGCGCACCCGGGTGCAATCCGTCAGGCGCTTGTCTTCTGCCGCGGCCGATGGCGGCCCCAACCCCGGCGGAATCAGTCAGAACGCATTCTTCGGTCAGTTTGACGCAGCCCTCACGACGCTGAGCAACAAGTTGGCTGCCGGCGACTACGACAGCAATCCCAGCCAGAAGGCCCTGGCCCAGGCCACTCTCGCCGATGCCACCGCGGTCAGGACCGATCTCTTTGGCCTCCTCGCCGACCCGACCACCGCTTCCGACGTCGTTCCCACCGCCTCCAGCCCCGCGGGGACGGCGGTGGACACACGAATCGCCGCGCTGCAAACCACCTTTTCCAGTCTCAACGTACCCGGCTTCACCCTCACGCCGGCACTGCCATCGGCGCCACTGACCGAGGCCGAGCTGGATCAGTATCTGACCGCACCGGGCGGTCCTATCGCCCTCCGTCTGGACGAGGCCAAGATCACGTTCAGGGGGGATGCGGAGGCGGGTGCCGCGCTGACTCTCATCGACACGTGGGATCGGGGCCGCCAGCGCGGCGGGTTTCGGGCCGCAGTGTCCGGTCTGGTTCGCTTCCCAACCGGTCAGCGTGCCAGCCCCGACCGACCGCTCGCCATTGGCACGGGAGACGGGCAGACCGATCTTCAGTTTGACGGGGTCGTCGATATCGGAGGGGGCCGCCTCGGCGCTCGCTTGAGCGGCACCTACGTCCGGCAATTGCCCGGCAACATCCTCGCCCGGGTGACCCGTCCGAGCCAACCGTTCGTGGGGCCCGACCGCCTCACGCTGGTCCGGTGGGACCCGGGCGACATCGTGTCCATTGGTGTCCACCCGTTCTACCGACTGGCTCGTACCATCGCACTGCAGGCCGGGGTGGAGCACTGGGTACGCAGCACCGATCACTACTCGTATCCCTCACCCGCCGATTCCCTGCTGAACATCGATCCGAACATCATGGCGGAAGAATCGGAGGCGAACGCGACCATGCTCTCGGTCGGCATCACCTACTCGAACCCCGGCGCACGCACACCCGGAGGAACCGGCTGGCCGGTGGACGCGCGCTGGAGCTACGACCGAATCTTGCGGGCGGGAGGGGGCCGGGTGCCTGACACTCATCGAGTGTCGGGGCAGCTCCGGGTCTACTTCGGGGTGTGGTAACCTCGTCTCAAACCAGTGAGCTCACCGCTGCTTCACCGGCGCGGCGGTCCGTAACATCGCCTGCGCGTGCCGCCTCGCCGCGTCTCCCTCGCTGTCACCCAGCATCCGCGCGATCTCGTTGATCCGGTCCTCCCCATGGAGCACCTGCACGTCGCTGGTAGCGATCCCCCGCTTGGCTTCCTTCGACACCACCAGATGACTGTCCGCCCGCGCGGCGATCTGCGGCAGGTGGGTGATCACCAGGACCTGATGCCGTTCCGCCACCTCAGCCAGCGCCGAGCCGACCTGCACGCCCACCTCTCCTCCGATTCCCTGGTCTACTTCATCGAACACCAGGGTAGCGATGGCGTCGTGCTTGACCAGAACGACCTTCAGCGCCAGCATCAGCCGGGAGAGCTCACCGCCGGAAGCCACCTTGGCCAGAGGCTTGGCCTCGAGGCCCTGGTTGAGCTGCACGTTGAGCTGCGCACTTTCCTGTCCGTGGGCGCCCGGCTCGGCGAGAGGCAACAGCACCGCTGACAGTTTCCCGCCGGGCAGACCGAGCCGGGGCAGCAACCGGTTGACTCCGCGGGCGAGCCGATCTGCGGCCTCGCGCCGCTTGGCTCCGAGTGCAGCGGCGGCGGCCGCGAGGCCAGCCTCGGCCGCCGAGCGTCGGGCAGCCAGGCCGCGCAGGTCGGTGTCCGCAGTGTCCAGCAGGTCGAGCTCGGCCGCCGCCTCGTCCCGCGTGGCCAGCACCGCTTCCAGGGAGGCGCCGTATTTACCGCTCAGACGGAAGAGCAGATCGCGCCGGCGCTCCACTTCCGCCAGCCGGCCGGGGTCTTCCTGCACCGCTGCCGCATACTCGGTGGCCAGACGCGTCAGCTCGGAGAGATTAGCGTAGGCCGAGTCGAGCATCTCCCGCCATTCTCCGGTAGCGGGGTCGCCCTTCTCGAGCGTGGCGAGTGCGCGGTTGGCAACGCCGAGCGCGCCGAGGGCGTTTCCCGCGTCGCCTTCGAGGGCGTCAATCATGCGCTGGGCCTGTTCGACCAGCGCGCCGGCCTGGCTCAGTCGCCGGGCCTCCACCTGCAAGGCCTCCTCTTCGCCCAGCTTGACCTTCGCGGCGTCGATCTCGTCCACCACGTGGCGCAAGTAGTCCGCCCGCCGGCGCACCTCGTCCCGCCGGGCCGCCAGGGACGACTCCTCTGCTCGTAGCGCTGACACCGCAGCGTAAGCTTCAGCCACCGCACCGCGGTCAGGCTCAGCGTGGGCAAAGGCGTCGAGGATGTCGCGCTGAGCCTCCGCGTGCAGTAGCGACTGGGTTTCGTGCTGTCCGTGGAGATCCACCAGGAGGGCGCCGAGCTCCGCCAGCACCGCGGCCGTCGTCGGGCTGCCGTTGACCCAGGCGCGGGAGCGTCCCTCCACCGAGACTTCCCGCCGGATCACTACCCTGCCCTCTTCGACGTCGAGGCCGAGCTCCTCGATCCGCCCGCGGGTGGCGGGGTCAATTCCCTCGAAGGCCCCCTCGACCACCGACTTCAAAGCGCCGGGTCGCACGCTGCCACTCGCGGCCCGCTCTCCCAGGAGGAGGGCAAGCGCGTCCACCAGCATCGACTTCCCTGCCCCGGTTTCCCCGGTCAGCACATTGAGCCCGGAACCCAGCTGGAGGGTGACGTCGGCGATGGTGGCGAGGTCGCGGACCCGCAGCTCGGCGATCATTCCTTCAACTCTCTTCCCGAGAGATCGCCCCAGTGGAGCTTCTGTCGCATGCGGCCGAAGAACCCTTCGTCCCCCAGACGGATGAGGCAGACGCGGTGCTCGGCCCGGCAGACCTCCACCGACTCGCCCGGAGCGAGCGTGGTCCCCGTCTGGCCGTCAAAGGACACCAGGAGATCGTCGGACCACCCGGCGATCGGCTCGATCACGATGCGATAGGTGGCCGGGACTACGAGCGGCCGCACTGCGAGCGTGTGAGCCGCGATGGGGGTCACCACCATGGCTTCGACTCCGGGCACGACGATGGGACCGCCGGCGCTGAGGCTGTACGCCGTGGAGCCCGTAGGGGTGGCGACAATGAGGCCGTCGGCGCTATACGGCCCGACGTTCTCACCCTGGATGTACACGTTGACCCGGATGACGCGGGCGACGCCGCCCTTGTGAACAGCGACGTCATTCACCGCCATCTGGGTGGAGCGGGTCTCGCCTTCGGCATCGCGAATACCGGCCCGGAGCGCCTGGCGCCGCTCGATCTGGTACCGTCCGGCCACCAGGGCATCGAGCGCCGGATCCACCGTGTCCAGAGTGGCGGTAGTGAGGAAGCCCACCCGGCCCAGATTGACGCCCAGAATGGGAATTTCCTGGGCGCCCAGAAGCCGGGCTCCCCGCAGTAGGGTCCCGTCGCCACCGAAGGTAATGAGTGCGTCGAGGTGGACCGACTCGAAGGGGGGAACCTTCCGATTCCAGAACGGCTCGAGGCGCGGCTCGCTGTAGAGGGAGATGCCCCGCTCCGGCGCCGCGATGGCCACATGCTCCAGGACGCCCTTGAGATCCGCGTACCGCGGGTTGCCGACGACGCCGACCTTCATCGGGCCTCGAGAGTCTCCTCGTGCTGCAGCGCCCCGATGCGCCGGGCGATTCCGGCGGCGGTGAGCCCGAAGCTCTCCAGTTGCTCAGCCCGGGGAGCCTGTTCGATGAGGCGGTCGGGGACGCCCAGAGCTACGACCCGGACCTCCGGGTGGGTGGTCTGGAGGGTCTCGGCCAGATAAGCGCCAAACCCATTCACGATGGTGCCCTCTTCCACCGTCACCAGAATCCGGTGCCGCTGGGTGAGCGATTCCAGCATCGCCAGATCCATCGGCTTGAGGAAGCGGCAGTTTATCACGGCGCAGTCGATCCCATCGGCGGCCACCAGCTCGGCCGCCGCCACCGCCGGCAACACCATGGTGCCCACCGCGAGAATGGCCACGTCTTTCCCTCGCCGGAGCTGCTCCCAGGTGCCGTAGGGGACGGGAGCGATTTCCGCCACCGGGCTCAGCTCCGCGGGTGCCTTGTCTCGGGGATACCGGGTGCTGAACGGCCCATCGTGAGTCAGGGCGGTGCGCAGCAGCCCAACCAGCTCATTGCCGTCTTTGGGCGCGGTCACCGTCATTCCCGGCACGGCCAACATATACGCGATGTCGTAGAGTCCCATGTGGGTCTGCCCGTCCTCCCCGACCAGACCCGCCCGGTCCATCGAGAACACCACCGGAAGATGTTGCACTGCGACGTCGTGGATGACGTTGTCGTATGCCCGCTGGAGGAAGGTGCTGTAGATGGCGCACACCGGCCGGATGCCCTGGGTGGCCAGACCCCCGGCGAACGTCACCGCATGGCCTTCGGCGATCCCGACATCGAAGAAGCGCTCGGGATACTTCTCCTGAAAGACGCTGGTCCCGGTGCCCGACGGCATGGCGGCGGTGATCGCCACCAGCTCGGGATGCTCCGCCGCCAGGCCGGTCAGCGCGGCGCCGAACACCTGGGTCCAGGTCGGTGGGCCGCTGGATTTCTTGCGCGCTTCACCGGTGACCGGGTCATAGGCGGCCAGACCGTGCCACTTCTCCTGGTTGGACTCGGCGAAGGAGAATCCCTTCCCCTTCTGGGTCATCACGTGAAGTACCCGGGGGCCAGTCATCCCGCGAACGAATCGCAAGGTGTCACAGAGCTTCTGAAGATCGTGGCCGTCGATCGGCCCGAAATAGCGGAAGCCCAGCTCCTCGAAGAGCATGCCGGGGGAGAAGAGGTTCTTGACACTCTCCTCCACGTTCTTGGCAAAGTCGACCACGCCCTCCCCGAAGACTCCGCGCAACGCAAAGGTCATCCCCTTGATCCGCTCCCGCAGCCGGTTAGTTCGCGGATCGGCAACGATCCGGCCCAGCGTCTTGCTGATCGCCCCGACGTTGGGTGAGATCGACATGCCGTTGTCGTTCACGATCAGGACGATGTCCCGCTCGGAGTGGCCCGCGTTGTTCATGCCTTCGTAGGACAGCCCACAGGTCAGAGCGCCGTCGCCGACGACCGCCACGACCTTGTGCTGCTCACCCTTGAGGTCCCGCGCAGTGGCCATCCCGAGCGCGGCCGACATGGCGGTGCCGGCGTGGCCGGCCCCGAACTGATCGTGGTGACTCTCGCTTCGTTTGAGGAATCCGGAGATTCCGCCCTCCTGCCGCAAGGTGGGGAACTGGTCGTTCCGGCCGGTGAGCAGCTTCCAGGCGTATGCCTGGTGGCCGACGTCCCAAACGATCTTGTCCCCAGGTGAGTCAAACTCATAGAGGAGGGCGATGCTCAGCTCGACCACACCCAGACTGGCGCCGATGTGACCGCCGGTGATCGAGCAGCACTCGATGAGCCGGTCGCGGATCTCCTGGGCCAGCTCGGGAAGCTGATCCCTGCGGAGGCGTTTGAGATCCTCGGGTCCGTGGATGGTCGAAAGGAGTGTCGTCATGATGTCCTGCTGACAATATATCCGGCCAAACCACCCAGCGTGCCCGATGGAACGCCCGCGCGGTCGAGGTGAGCCACAGCGCTCCGAGCCAGTTGCTGCGCCTCCGCCCGGGCACCCTCGATCCCCAGCAGGACCACGTAGGTGGACTTTTCCAGTTGGACATCCCGGCCAGCGGTTTTCCCCAACTCGTCGCTGGTCCCGGTGGCATCCAGGACGTCGTCCGCGATCTGGAAGGCGAGGCCGATGTCCTCCCCGTAGGCGGTAAGCGCTGCCAACTCCGCCGCTCCGGCCTCGGCGGCCAGGCCCCCGAGAGTACAGGCTGCCCGAATCAGTGCCCCGGTCTTGCCCCGGTGCACCTCGATCAGGTCGGGCAACTTGAGCGCCTGACCCTCGGCCTCCAGGTCCAGCCACTGGCCTCCGACCATCCCCTCGATTCCCCCAGCCTGAAAGAGCTCGCTCGCCATCCGTCCCAGGACCGAGGAGGGCAGAGCTAGCTCGCGGGTGGCGACGGCCAGAAGGCGGGCCGCCACCGGCACCAGAAGAAAACCGACCCGCGTGGCGGTGGGGACATCGAAAGCGCAGTGGGTAGTCGGGCGACCCCGGCGGAGGTCGTCGTTGTCCATGCACGGCAGATCGTCGTGCACCAACGAATAGGCGTGGACCGTCTCGACCGCGGCCGCGACCCCGGCAATACCCGGAGAGTGTCCGCCCAGCGATCGGTACGCCGCCAACAATAACGCGGCACGAACTCTCTTCCCTGGTGTACGGAGGGCGTAGGCCAGCGCCTGTCCTTGCCGCCCACCGATCTCCCGCTGGAGCCGCTCGGCCCAATCCCCGAGAAGAATATCGAGAGCCTCTCGGGCCTCGATCAACAGGTCGGTGGCAACCCCCACTCCGGAGGCGGCCTCAGGCATCGAGATCGGTCAGCCTGATATCTCCGTCGGCCTCTTCCAGGACAACCTGCACTTTGAGCTCGGCGGCCACCAGGCGCTCTCGAGCAGCGCGCAGCCGGGCAACTCCTTCCTCGAAGAGCGCGAGCGCCGCGTCGAGCTCCACATCGTCCGCCTCGAGCTTGCGGACAATCTCCTCCAACCGGGCTAGCTCGTCGCCGATGGGAGGGGTCAATGATGGTCCGGTACCGGTCTTAGCCATTACCTCACTCCACGCGGGCCCGTACATCGCCATCGGCCACCCGCAGACGGAAGCTCTCACTGGGGACGAAGTCGGCCCGGCGCTTCAACACCCGCCCGGCCTCGCTCATCGGGACGGCGTAGCCCCGGCCCAGAACTCTGAGCGGGCTCAGGGCGTCGAGTTGCGCGGCCAGACGATCGGTCAGGTTGCGTCGGGAATCGAGCACCGCCTCGACCCCGGCGTGGAGCCGGTCGGCAGTGCGCGCCAGCCGGGATCGGCCGAGTCGAGTGCGGCCCGAGAGTCCGGCGGCGAGCCGCACCGAGAGGTCGTCCACCAGCCGGAGCACGTCACGCCGGTCAGAGACAGCCAACTCCGCCGCCGCCGACGGAGTGGCGGCCCGAACGTCGGCGACGAGGTCGGTCAGCGAGATATCGATCTCGTGTCCCACGGCCGATATCGTGGGCACCCGGACCGCGGCCAGGGCCCGACAGACCGCCTCAGTGTTGAACGCAGCGAGATCTTCCCGTCCACCACCGCCGCGGCCCACGATACAGACATCAAGGCCTGGGATGCGGTTCACCAGGGAGAGCGCCCGGACCAGCTCACTGACGGCACCCTCTCCCTGCACCCGGGCTCCCGCTACCAGGATGCGGGCGCAGGGCCAGCGCTTCCGGGTCACCGTCACGACGTCGTGGATCGCGGCGCCATCGGGGCTGGTGACCAGCGCGACGGTGCTGGCGTAGCTCGGAACCTGGCGTTTGCGCGAGAGATCGAAAAGACCATCCTTTTGCAGGACGCTTTTCACCCGTTCCAGCTCCTGCTGCTGCCGGCCCATGGCCGACGTGGGGATGATCCGGGTGACGGAGAGCTGGAACTCGCCCTTTTCCTCGTAGAGAGCGGGCTTGGCAAGCACGAAGACTTCGGTGCCGTCCGCGGGCGGCCTTCCGCCCCGCTCGGCATACATCTTCCACATGCAGCACTTCACCTGGCTCTTCTTATCCCGCAGGGTGAAGTACCAATGCCCGCTCGACCATACCTTCACCTGCACCACTTCACCGCGCACCCAGAGCGGCATCGGATGGCTCTCGATGAGCCGCCTGACCGATGCGCTGAGCTGGCCGACGGACCAGACGTGATCAGTAGGAGATGGAGTGCTGAACGTGAGCGGGAGGGTCATAGCAAGCGAAGTTTCGGCAAAAGCTTTCCGTGTTGCCGTGATTGCAATCAGTCAAGCTGGGCCTGCTGCATTGCCTGTAAGGTATTCTGAAGCAGCATCGCAATCGTCATCGGGCCGACGCCACCGGGGACCGGGGTGATGGCGGATGCAATCTGAGCCACGGGCTCGTAGGCCACGTCGCCCACCAGGCGGTAGCCTTTCGGCCGGGACGCGTCGTCCACCCGGTTGATCCCGACATCGATCACCACGGCGCCGGGGCGCACCATGTCCGCGGTCACGAACTCGGCCTTCCCGATGGCCGCGATGAGGATATCCGCGCTGCGGGTGACCGCCGGCAGATCCCGGGTTCGGGAATGGCAGACCGTGACCGTCGCGTCGCCACCCGGCCCCTGCTGGATCAGCAGATTGGCCATGGGCCGGCCCACGATGTTGGAGCGCCCCACGATCACGGCGTGGGCACCCTTGGTCTCGATCCCCGAACGGATCAGCATCTGCTGGACACCGTAGGGCGTCGCCGGCCGAAATGCCGTCTTATCTCCGGTGACCAGCTTGCCGACGTTCAGCGGGTGAAAGCCGTCCACGTCTTTTGCGGGGTCGATCCGCCGCAGCACCTTCTCACTGTTGATGTGCTTGGGTAGAGGAAGCTGCACCAGGATGCCGTGGATTTCGGGATCGGCGTTGAGCCGGTCCACTGTGGCGAGCAGCTCGGCTTCAGGCGTGTCCGGCGGCAGGCGGACGGTGACCGAATGCATTCCCGCCTCTTCGCAAGCCTTCCCCTTGGAGCGGACATAGACCGCGCTGGCTGGGTCCTCTCCCACCAGCACGGCGGCCAGCCCGGGCCGCCGCCCGCTGCCATTCATCCGGGCGACCTCGGCGGCGACCTCATCCCGAATAGCCTTGCCGATGACCGTACCATCGAGAATCCGGGCGCTCATCGGGCAAAATCCACTGCGCGGGTCTCCCGGATCACCACCACCTTGATCTGGCCAGGGTACTGCAGCTCGCTCTCGATTCGCCGGGCGATGGAGTCGGAGAGCACCGCGGCGGCGCCGTCATCGATCCGATCGGGGGTGACCACCACCCGGATCTCCCGTCCGGCCTGAATCACGTTGCTCTTCTCCACCCCGGCAAAGCCATTGGCGATCTCCTCCAGCCGGGTGAGCCGCTTGACGTAGCTCTCGAACGCCTCGCGGCGGGCGCCCGGACGCGACCCGCTGATCGCGTCGGCCGCCTGCACCAGTACCGATTCGGCCGACTCATGGGGGACGTCATCGTGGTGGGCCTGAATGCAGTTGATCACCGGGGCGCTCTCCCCGTACTTCCGGGCCACCTCGACGCCGAGCTCTACATGGGTGCCTTCACTGTTGTGGGTGAGCACCTTGCCGACGTCGTGCAGCAGGCCGCCGCGCTTGGCCAGAGCCACATCCAGATGGAGCTCGGCCGCCATCATGCCGGCCAGCCAGGCCACTTCCTTCGAGTGGTCCAGAATGTTCTGGCCGTAGGAAGTGCGGTAGCGCATCCGCCCGATGAGCTTGATGACCTCTGCGTGGAGCCCGTGCACCCCGGTGTCGTACGCGGCCTGCTCGCCCAGCTCCACCAGCTGAGATTCCAGCTCCTGCTGGATCCTCTGCACGATCTCCTCGATCCGGCCCGGGTGGATCCGGCCGTCGGTGATCAAGGCCTCGAGCGAGCGGCGGGCCACCTCGCGCCGGATGGGGTCGAAGCAGGAGATGATGACGGTGTCGGGGGTGTCATCGATGATGACGTCCACCCCAGTGGCGGTCTCGAAGGCCCGAATGTTTCGCCCCTCACGTCCGATGATGCGGCCCTTCATCTCGTCGTTCGGCAAAGCCACCGCCGCCACCGTACTTTCCGCGGTATGCTCCGCGCCCAGGCGCTGAATCGCCATCGAGATGATGCGGCGGGCGTCGCGGTCGGCGGTGCGGCGGGCCTGCTCTTTGATGTCGCGGATCAGCGCGGCGGCTTGTCCCCGAGCCTCGTCCTCCACCCGCTGGAGGATCTCGCGCCGGGCATCCTCCGCCGTCAATCCCGCGATCCGCTCCAGTTTGAGCCGCTGTTCCTGGGCCAGACGGTCGGCCTCTCCCTCGCGGCTGCGCAGTGTCCCCTCCCGCTGAGTCAGGGCCTCCTCCCGGTGGACGGCGCCCCGCTCGCGGGCTTCAATCTCTTCCAGCTTTCGTTCCTGGACGCGGCCCCGCTCATCCACTCTGCGCTCCAGCCGGTCCCATTCCTCCCGCCGCCGCTGGATCTCGCGATCGAGCTCCTCCCGCAGCTTGAGCGTCTCCATCTTCGCCGTCAGAAGCAGGTCCGATTTGGCGGACTCGGCCTCCCGCTGGCTCTCGGCACGGAGCCGCTCCGCCTCCGCGCGGGCCACCCCGAGGACGCTGGTGGCACTTCGCCGTTGATTGCGAGTGTAGAGCAGGATGAACACCAGCGCGGCGGCCAGCCCGGCCGCCACCCCGGAGAGCATCGGCAGGACGAGGGATTGCAGCATTTACGGGCGCTCCTCAGGACGCTACGCGACGACCACGTTTGGCGGGCGGAAGCAGCCGGGCCAGATCGTCCGCCATGGCGGAGAGCCGGTCGGCGATGTCGCGGTCGCCCCGGCGCGCCTGAAAGAGCTCGTCGGTGATGGAGAGACCGGCCAGAATCGCGGCCTTGTGCGACTCAACCATGGGCAGAGTATCCCGCACCCGCTTGAGCGCGGCGTCGAGGTATGCGGCGACTTCCCGGGTGTACTCGGGCGGTACCTCGGACCGGACGGTGTATTCCTCGCCACCGATGAAAACCCGGACTGCGTTCTTGGTGGTATTCACGCCGCGTTCCCTCCGCCATGCTGTTCGAGAAACGAGAGCCGGCCGGACAGGACGCGCAGCCGATCCTTGGCCGCGTCGATCCGCTGCCGCAGCGTCTGATTTTCGGTCTCGAGCTCGACCACCCGCTGCCGAGCCTGGGTCAGCTCCGGGCCGGCGACGATGCCGCCATTGGCCCGCGCCTCCTGCAACTCACCCTCGGCCTTCAAGGTGCGCCGCCGCCACCCGGCCAGCTCCTCCGCCAGGCTGTGCACCACATGCTCCAGCTCGGTAAGTGCTTTCTCATCGGGACGATCGTATTGGTAGGACACGGTTACTCTCCACCTGCTGGGCCGCCGCCATCGCGGCGCTGGATCCCGAGCTCTCCGCTGAGGGCGGCGAGCATGCGAGCTTCGACGGCATCGACTTCCGCGTCACGCAGCGTGCGGTCAGGCGCCCGGAACGAAAGCCGGAAGGCTACGCTCCGAGTCCCGGCGGGAAGCTCGGGCGCGCGATAGTCGCTTTCAATAACCACAGACTCGAGCAAGGAACCGCCCACCCGCCGAAGCAGCTCCTCCACTTGCCGGACCGAGGTCCCTTCCACCAGCAACAGCGCTAGCACCCGCTCGGACGAAGGCGTCGAGGGGAGGGGGGCGAATCGAGCTGGGAGACGCGGAGCGGGGTCGACCACCAGCTCGAAGCCGAAGAGGGGTGCCGCCCACGGGAGCGCATCGGCCTCGATCGGACCGGCCTGGCCAACAGTTCGCCCTCGAGAATCCTGGGCGATCCAACCCGACCCTTCAACCTGCACCACGCCTCCCGGAACCGCCAGACCGACCGCGGCCTCGAATTGCCCCTTGAGATCCCAGAGATCGATGCGTGCCTCGCCGGAACCGGTCCAGTGCGGCGGTTCTCTCCGGCCGGTGAGAACGGCGGCCACGTGCCGCTCTTCCCGCGGGCGCTCGCCCGATGGGCCAGCTATGAATATCGTGCCGATCTCGAACAGGCGGACGTCAGCCACATGCTTGGCCCAGTTGCCTTCGACCAGCCGCACCAGCCCGGGCAGCAGCCGCCGCCGGAGATACCCTTCGGTGCTGGAGAGCGGGTTTGCCAGCGGCACGCTCTCCTTGCCGTCGGCGGGAGCCATGGGCAGGGGCAGTACCTCGATCAGTCCTTGCCGGGTGAGACCCTGGCGCACCTCGCTGGTAATGCGCTCGATGGCGGCATCGGGAAGCACGCTGGACCGAAAGGGACGCAGCTCCGCCGGAAAGTTCTGATACCCGTGGAGCCGAGCGACTTCTTCCACCAGGTCGATCTCCCGGGTCAGGTCGGGACGCCAGCTGGGAGCTTCGACCGCGATCCTTCCGTCGTCGGGCTTCGGCACCAGGGTGGCGCCGACTGCCACGAGATAGCTCTCCACCGCATGCCAGGGCAGCTCGATGCCAAGCACGTGATTGACCCGGGCTGGACGGAGAAAGATCCGGGGCGGGTTTGCCGGGCCGGGGCCGAGATCTACCGGCGCGGCCACCAACTCACCTCCTGCGGTCGCACTGATGATCTCGATGCAGCGGCGCAGGGCCTCGGCTCCGCCCCAGCGGTCGATTCCCCGCTCGAAGCGATAGCTGGCCTCGGTGGACAGCCCCAGCGCCCGCCGGGTGCGGCGGACCAGTGTGGGATTGAAGTAGGCGCATTCGAGAAAGACATCCACCGTGTCGGCGCCGACCTCGCTGCCGGCGCTCCCCATAACGCCCGCGATGCCGATCGGGCCCTCGGCGTCCGCGATAACGGTCATCTCCGGCGTAACCTTGCGCACGATACCATCCAGCGTCATCACCAGCTCACCCGCACGCGCCCGGCGAGCGATCACGCTGGATCCCTGGAGCTTGGCGATGTCGTACGCGTGCATCGGCTGGTTCAGCTCGAGCATGACGTAGTTGGTGGCGTCAACCACGTTGTTGATGGAGCGGACGCCCACTGCCTCGAGCCGATAGGTCAACCAGGCGGGCGACGGTCCGACCTTGACCCCCCGCAAGACTGCACCCAAAAGACGGGGACAACCTTCCGGATCTTCGATGCCCGCGCGCACGCCGCCGACCTCGGTGGTATTGCCCACCCGCCGCGCCGGCGGCACATCGGTCAGCACGGGACTGGGAATGGCCGGCAGCCGGAACGGCGCTCCGTAGGAAGCCGAGAGCTCTCTGGCAATGCCCTTGTGCCCCAGCAGGTCGGGACGGTTGGGCCCCACGTCGATGACCAGGCGATGATCGGCAATCGGCAAGGCGTCGAGCAGGCGGGTGCCCGGCGCAGCATCGGTCTGGAGCTCCCAGATCCCTTCCCCATCCTGCCCCAGCCCCAGCTCCCGCGCGGAACAGAGCATTCCCTGAGAGGTCTCGCCCCTGAGCTTCCGCTCTTCGATCTGGAGACCACCCGGTAGCGTGGCGCCCACCGGCGCGAAGGGATACTTGTGTCCCGCGGTGACGTTGCTGGCCCCACAGACCACGTTCCGCCGCTCCGAGGCTCCCTGGTTGACCACGCAGAGCCGCAGCCGGTCGGCGTTGGGATGGGGACGGACCTCCTCGACCAGGCCGACCAGCACGTCGCTCAGGTCGGCATGAAGCGGCTGAACCGAGTCGACCGGAGCCCCGAGCATGGTGAGTCGCTCGGCGAGGTCCCGCGGCTCCAGTGGCCGACGGAGAAAGTCTTCCAGCCAACGGCGGGAGACGTTCATGCGTTCCGCCCCGCTACAAACTGCTCCAGAAACCTCATATCGCCGTCATACAACAGCCGGATGTCGGGAATGCCGTACCGCAGCATCGTGATCCGATGCGGGCCCATCCCGAACGCCCAGCCGGTGTACCGCTCGGCATCCACGCCGGTATGCTCGAAGACGGCGGGGTGTACCATCCCACAGCCGAGGATCTCCATCCACCCCGTCCCCTTGCAGGCGGGACAACCGGTGCCATGGCAGAGCTGGCACTCGACATCCATCTCGGCCGACGGCTCGGTGAACGGAAAGAACGAGGGCCGGAACCGGACCTTGGTGGTGGGCGTGAAGAACCGGTGGGCAAAGTGGACCAGCGTGGCTTTTAGATCCACGAACGAGATTCCTTCGTCAACGGCCAATCCCTCGATCTGGGAGAAAGCGGGAGCGTGCGACGGATCGAACGGATCGTTGCGGTACACCATTCCAGGAATCACGACCCGCACCGGAGGCGGCGACTCCAGCAGAGTCCGGATCTGTACCGGTGAGGTGTGGGTTCGGAGCAGCAGGCGACCGCCTTGTTCCCCCGCGATCGGTGGCGCATCGAGGTAGAGCGTGTCGTGCATGTCCATGGCGGGGTGGTCCGCCGGAAAGTTGAGCGCGGTGAAGTTGTACCAGTCGGTTTCCACTTCGGGGCCGACCGCCACCGAGAAGCCCAGCCCCCGGAAGATCTCGACGATCTCGTCGACCACTCGGGTGACCGGATGTTCCGCGCCGATCCACCGGTGCCGCGCCGGCATGGTGAGGTCCACGCCGGCCTGCTCGCTGGCCCGCCGCTCGGCTTCGAGGGTCTCTCCCCGGAGCGCAAACGCCTCTTCAAAGCGGGCTTTGAGCTGGTTGACCGCGGCACCGTACGCCTTGCGCTCCTCCGGAGGGCGCGAGGGCACCGACTTGAGCGCGAGGGTGATCGCGCCGTTCTTCCGGCCCAGGACGGCGATGATCTCAGCGGCAAGCGCGTCGGAGCCCAGCCGGGCAACGGCGGTGAGCCGGGGGAGCATGGCGTCCAAGTCAGGGTAGCCGGTCGAATCAGGCATGGGGCTCGAGTACCAGTCAGTTACTACGTTGATGGGGCCGCCCGCCCAGTGCGAACGGCCCCATGCGGGCTACAGAATTGGGCGGCACCGCGGTGCGGCGCCGGGGGGCCGCCATTATTTGCTATCGGCGTCCTTTGCCATCTCGGCGATGCGGGCGAAGGCGTCCAGATCGTGCACCGCGAGGTCGGCCAGGATCTTCCGGTTGATGTCCACACCCGCCTTGCGAAGCCCCGCCATGAAGCGGCTGTAGCTCATGCCCTGGGTGCGCGCCGCGGCATTGATCCGGGTGATCCAGAGCGAACGGAACTCGCCCTTCTTCTTCCGCCGATCGCGGTAGGCGTAGCGCATGGCGCGCTCGGCAGTCTCCTTGGCCGCCTTGTACAGCTTGCTGCGGCCGCCTCGAGCGCCCTTAGCGGCCTGCATGATCTTCTTCTTCCGGGCGTGGTGGGCGACGCCGTTCTTAACACGGGGCATGGGCTGTCCTTACGCCTGAAGGAGACGGCGGACGCGTGGAAAATCGGCCGAGCTGACGAGGTCGCCCTTCTTGAGCCGGTTCTTCCGCTTCCGCGTCTTCTTGGTCAGGATGTGACTGTGGTTCGCGTGCCAGCGCTTGAGCTTCCCGCTGCCGGTGATCTTGAAGCGCTTCATGGCGGCGCGTTTGGTTTTCTGCTTTGGCATCTGTATTTCCTCGTCGCTGCGCGACTCGGGGCGGTATCCTCGCCTCGCGGCGCTCGCCTCGGGCGGTAGGGGCGGTAGCTTCCGCCGCTTTATCTACCGCCGCACTATTTACCGCCGCTTCATCTACCGCCTATTTCGGCGCGATCACCATCGTCATATTGCGGCCTTCGAGCTTGGCCTCGGACTCGATCTTGCCGACGTCCGCCAGGCTGGCCGCCACCCGATCGAGCACGGCCTTGCCCAGCTCGAGGTGGGCCATTTGCCGGCCGCGGAACATCATGGTGACCTTGACCTTGTTGCCGTCGCCCAGAAACTCGCGGGCGTGGCGGGTCTTGAAATCGAAGTCATGGTCATCGATGCCCGGGCGATACTTCACTTCCTTGAGCTGAATGACGTGCTGCTTTTTCTTGGCTGCCCGCGCAGCCTTGGCCTCTTCGAATTTGTACTTCCCGTAGTCCATGATCTTGACTACGGGGGGCCGAGCGGTCGGCGCTACTTCCACGAGATCCAATCCGCGTTCCACTGCGGCCGCCAGGGCCTCCTCGATCGGCAGGACCCCGAGTTGCTCGCCGGCGGCGGTGATGACCCGCACGGGGCTGATCCGGATCATGCGGTTGACGCGGATTCGCTTTTCACGATCGTTCGTGGACAGTTCGTGCCTCCAACGCGCTAAAAGAAAACAAGGCACCCGGCAATGACCGGGTGCCCACGACCGAAGCACGGCGGCAGATTGCCACCGACAGCTTCGAAGCCAGGACCCGGCTGCGCTGCGGCATCGGGCCGACAGGCTCAGGGTGGGGGAGGTGAATTCCCCGCTTTCACAAGGCCGGGAAGCTAGTCACCGGCCCGACGAGAGTCAACCAGAAAAGTGCGCCGCCGGCTCGGGAGTCGGAGTCACGTCCTCGAGCAGCACACTTCTCCCCGCCTGGACCGGCGTTCCCATCACCACCCTCGGATCATGCTCGAAGATCAGGCGCCACCCGCCAGCCGCCGCCTCCGCCAGCAGCGCCCGCTTGCTCTCCAGGGTGCGAAGTGGCTCCAGATCGTAGCCCATGATCCAGGGAAGTGGCAGATGCGCGGTGGTGGGAAAGAGATCGCCCACGAACACCGCCGTCTCGCCCCGATCCCGGAGAATCACGACTTGATGAAAGGGAACATGCCCCGGGGTCACCCGCACCGAAATGCCGGGGAGTACCTCTTGGTCTCCATCCAGCAGCCGCCAGCGGTCGGCGGCGGCGACGGGCTCGAAATTGTGCGGCAGATAGCTGGCCCGGGTGCGCTCGTTGGTGTGCCGGGCGAACTCCAGATCGCCCCGCTGCACGACGTAGGTGGCGTTGGGAAACGTCGGCCGGATGTGCCGCCGGGGATCGTTTTCCAGGTCGGGGTCCATGGTCGTGTTGCCGCCGGCGTGATCGAAGTGGAGGTGGGTATTGATCACCCACTTCACATCGCGGGGGAGGTACCCGGTCGAGGCCAGCGCATCTTCCAGCTGGGTGGCGCCCTCCAGACCCTGGTTCTCCACTCCGTAGATGTCCAGGAACTTGGCATCCTCCTTATTGCCTAAGGCGGTATCGATCAGCACCAATCCGTCGGAATGCTCGATCAAGACGCAGCGCATGGCCAACGGGATCCGGTTCCTGTCATCCGGCTCGATCCGCGTCTTCCACAGGGTCTTGGGCACCACCCCGAACATGGCCCCGCCGTCGAGTCGCTGCCGGCCTCCCTCGAGGGTGTGGCAGCGGAGGCCGCCGACCTGAAACGTGTGCTGTAGGGTCACATCAGCTCCTCAGGGCAGGAGTCCGCCCGGGGGTCGGTCGGCATGGCCTGCCGTTTCCGCCGGCGCGATCGAGCTCGGCGGCGGGACTCGATCGTGGTCAGATCCTGGAGGGTCCGGGCTCCTTCTTCCCGCGCCAGTCCCAGGAGGCGGCACAACAGCTCAGCGGTGACCAGGGCATCGCCTGCGGCCCGGTGCCGGGCCCGGTTTTGAAAACCGAAGAATCGGCACAGGCTGTCCAGTCCGCAGGAGCGCACGCCTCGCACCAGCCGGCGGGCCAGCCGCACGGTGCACAGCCGGGTTCCTCCCAGGGTGAGCGCCCGAGAGCGCTGCAATTCCGCGCTCACGAAATTCCAATCGAAGCGGGCGTTGTGCGCCACGAATACCCGGCCCGCGAGCGCAGCGAGGATACGCTCCGCCAGCTCGCAGAACCGGGGAGCATGACGTACCATCTCGTCGGTGATGTTGGTGATGGTGCAGATCGCCCGCGGGATGTGGCGCTCGGGATTCACCAGCGAATCGAACACGACTTCGCACCGGCCGCCGTGCACCACCGCCACCGCGATCTCGGTGATCCGGTCGCCGAATCCGGCCCGCATCCCGGTGGTCTCGACGTCCACCACAGCAAAGGCGCAGTCGTCCAGCAGAGGTGAGCCTTGGGCCTCGGGGACCAGCGACCAGCGTCCGTCCTCCAGCAGGCGTACCCGGGGATCGGCGCCGAGGAGTGCGTAGGCCACCCGGTCGCAGATCGCGGCGGGGGCACCCAAGAGTCCCAGGATTTCATGGCAGAGGTTCGAGGGCGTGTGCGGCCCCAGACGCAGCCGGCCCAACACCCGGTCGAGGAGCGTGCTCTCCGGATAGGCCGCAGTGCCGATCATCACAATGCCGCCCGGCGGAGCGGGAGCGACATACAGCGGGGCCCGCCGCCGCCCCGAGCCAATTCGCTCCCCTCGATGGTGATGACGGTGCGATGCTTGGCCTCGCTCCAGTCGTCGAAGGCAAGGAAGTTCACCGCCGGTACGACTCGAAATCCCACCCGCATCAGCTCACACAGGGTCTCATCGTTCCGGCGATAGCTGACCAGGGTGCCGGGCCGCACCGCCAGGAAATTGCAGGCCGAGCTCCACTGCTCCCGCTCCTGGGTGATGCGGCGTTCGCCGCCGGCAAAGATGGGCTCCAGCGGCAGGCCGACCGCACGGAGAGCGGCGAAAAAGTTGGGCATCTCCTGCACCGATTCGGTCCCCTTCCGCCGGTGCAATACCGGCAAACGCTCGGGGCCCACGAAGAATGGAGGGTAGACGACACCGAGGTCCTGGTCGATATGGCTGAAGATCATGTCCAGATGGATGGCGGTCGGCGCCTTGGGCATGACAACCACCAGCACGTCGGTGACCTGGCCTCGCTCGAACACGGTCTCGCAGAGTTGATCCAGCGCGGCGGGCGAGGTGCGCTCGCTGAACCCGACGACCAGCAGGTCCGGCCGCAGGTAGTGAACGTCGCCACCTTCCAGGGTGTAGGTGTCGCGCCGTTCCTCCGAGCCATCGTAGAGGAATCCGGCGTTGGCCAGCTCGGGATGGAAATGGAACAGAGCCTTGATCAGCAGCTCTTCGGTCCAGCGCACGCCGTAGCGCATCGAGCCGACCACAGCGTGCTCCCCGATGACCATGCCGATATCCCGGGGGAAGAACAGATTGGGCAGCGGCGGAAAGGCGAATCCCACCTCGTTGAGCGAGCGGGAGATCGGGCCGCTCTCCTCTTCCGTTCCCTCGATGAGCATGGTGACGATCTGTTCGGCCGGAAGCGTGTCGAGCCGCTGGGCCAGTGCGTCCTGGCGCACCACGTCCATGGCCTTGGTAATGAGGTAGTCGCGCGCGTCCGGTTGCTGCAGAATCTCGGTGAGCAGGTCTCGAACCTGGTGCACCCGCGCAAAGCGCTTCAACACCGAGACGAACTGGCGATGCTCCCGCTGGGCGATCTCGAGGTCGATGATGTCGTCGTAGAGATAGTCCTCCCGGTTGCCCGGCGTCACCGCCTCGAGCTCGCGGCCCGGGGTGTGGACGAGCACGGACTGGAGTGCCCCGATCTCAGATGTGACGTGAACGGACATACAACAAACTATTCGGGATCATAGAGTAAGAGCTAGGCCAGTCCAGCCACCTGGCGGAGCTTCGTTGCGGGCGGCGAGGGGGCCTCGCCGAACGACTGCGGGCTCCCTCGCTGCCGCAGGAACACCGGAGTTCGGGTAGCCCGGCTCCGGTGCCCAGTGCGAGGGGGACGAAGCTCCGCAAAAGCCAGTGAAGGTGGGTTACGGGAGAGACGTCCCGGGACCCCGGAGGACCTTGCCGGGTAGCGACCCGGTCGCCTTTCCGTCCGCGACGACGGCCACCCCGTTCACCAGCACCCAGCGCATCCCCTCGCTCAGCTGGTTCGGCTTGGCGAATGTCGCCAGATCCCGAACCTGGGCCGGATCGAAGACCACCACGTCGGCCCAGGCGCCCGCCTTGAGCACCCCCCGATCGCCCAGTCGCATGCGCTGGGCCGGCAGCGAGGTGAACTTCCGGATAGCGTCCTCCAACGTCAGCGCCTTCTCCTCTCGCACATACTTCCGCAGGATTCGCGGAAAAGTCCCGTACGCCCGAGGATGGGGGTGCTCCTGGCCCAGGATACCGTCGGGGGCGGTGCCCTGCGAGTCATTGTTGATCGAGACCCACGGCTGCTTGAGCGCCAGCACCACGTCCTTCTCGGCCATACCGAACACCGCCACCGAGGTGTATCCCTGATCCTCGATCAGCAGGTCCAGCAGGGCATCGATGGGATCGGCCTTCTTCTCCTTGGCCACTTGGGCCAGCGTCTTCCCCTGAAGCCCGAGCAGAGCCGGGTTCTGGACCGCACCGATCAGAATTGCCTCCGGTCCGGAGATCTCCTGCCAGGAGTTGTTCACCCACGAGCCGGGCGTCTCCATGTCCTTGCGGATGCGTCGGCGGGCGGCGGGATCCCGAAGCCGTTCGAGTAGTTTGGCGGTGCCGCCGTCGTGGGCCCAGTCGGGCACCATGGCCGAGAGCGAGTTGAACCAGGCGGTGTACGCGTAGGTATCCGCGGCGATGTCGACCCCACTCCGGCGGGCCGACTCGATCTTGGCCACGATCTCCGGCATACGACCCCAGTTGCGCTTGCCGGCGACCTTCAAGTGCCAGATCTCGACCGGGATCTTCGCCTCCCGGCCGATCCGGATGGCCTCGTCGAGCGCGGGGATGATGTCGTCCGACTCCGACCGCATGTGGGTGGCGTACACCCCACCGTAGCGCGAGGCCTCCTTCGCGAGAGCAATGAGCTCTTCGGTCTTGGCGTAGGGCGCTGGAGGATATTGCAGCGAGGTGGAGACCCCGACTGCCCCATCCCGCATCGCCTGGCGCACCAGCTCGCGCATCTTGTCCAGCTCGGCCGGGATCGGGGCCCGGTCGACGTCGCCCAGCACCATGCGGCGCACCTGCGTCGCCCCCACGTAGTCCGCGACGTTGATCCCGATGCCCTGTCGCTCCAGCCGGCCAAAGTACTCCCCCAGGGTCCGCCAGTCCGGTGTGATCTTGTAATGATCGTATGCCACGCGATCGGCCGCGATGATGCTGTCGTTTAGTGGGGCGGCGCTGCTGCCCTCACCGGTGATCTCGGTCGTGACCCCTTGGAAGATCTTCGACGGCAAGTGGGGATTCACCAGAATGCTCAGATCCGATTGACCCAGCATGTCGATGAAGCCTGGGGCCACCACCATCCCGGCGGCGTCGATCGTTTTCGCCGCTTTAGCATCGTTCAGCGCGCCTACCGCCGCTATTCGACCATCGCGAATCGCGACGTCGCCGGAATACCAGGGCGAGCCGGTGCCGTCGATGATGTGGCCGTTGCGGATGATGAGATCGTACTGCTGCCCCTGTGCTTGAAGTATGACCGGAGCCCAGGTCAGAACCAGCGGGTAAAGAACTCGATGGGCCCATCTCTTTGGTTTACGGAGCTTCGTCCGCGAACGGGGTGGGTTCTGCGAAGGCACTGCGTTCTTTTGTGACGGAGCAGAACCCACCCCGTTCGCGCCGGACATCGGAATTCTGAGATCTCGCGCCATTGACTTCATGCTCCTTTGATGCCTCTTGCGAGTTCCTTCGTACGGATGCCCATATAGTCCTCTGCCCGCTCTAACAATTCGGGGCCCATGCCTTCAAGAACGGAGGCCCCCCGGACATCTCGAATCGCCTGATCTTCGCTCCTCGCCATCTGCTCCAGAAAATCAAAGGCTCGCAGAAGGGGCATCTCAGAACCCGCGGCATTAAGAAGTGTTACTAGATAGGGGGTCAGAAGATCCCCATATAGAATGTGAGGACCCGGTTCGTCTCCATCCCACATAGCTCGAAGCTCGGCGTAACCGCCGAATAGCTCTGGAAAGTGCTCTATGAGCTCAGAGTTCAAGTGTGAATACCGGAGTGGACGCGGGTTCGAACTCATGGAGCAATCGGACCCGATTCAATGCGAGGGTGGTAGGCCGGTCTATCGACTCGCGAGCGCGTAGCTCAGGGTCTCCAGCTCCAGCGCCAGGTTCACCGTCTTCACCACCACATCATCCGGAACCGCGAGCTGCACCGGAGCGAAGTTGAGGATGGCCTTGACCCGGAGGGTGATGAGTCGGTCGGTAACCGACTGGGCGACCTCTGCCGGCACTACTAGCACTGCCATGTCGACCGGACGGTGGCCCAGTTCCTTCTCCAGCGTGCTGATGTCGAGCACCGTGAGCCCATTCCACTGCCGGCCGATCTTCCCCGGATCGCTGTCGAAGATGGCCACGATGTCGAAGCCCCGCTGCTTGAACCCCCGATACTGCACCAGCGCGCTGCCGATCTTGCCGGCCCCGATCATCCCCACCCGGTACCGCCGCTTGAGGCCGAGGATTTCCCGGAGACGGTCGGCCAGCTCCGGCACCGGATAGCCCAAGCCCCGCTTTCCGAACGACCCGAAGAACGAGAGGTCCTTCCGCACCTGGGCCGAGGTGGTGCCGCCGCGGGAGGCGAGAGCACCGGAGCTCACGGTCTCGATTCCCTGCCCCTCGAACTCCTCCAGAAATCGCAGGTAAAGAGATAGACGACGGACGGTGGACTCGGCGACTTTGCGCATGCTTCCTGATTTATGTGAAATGTTTCACAAAGCTACCGTGGCCGCCATCCTCCGTCAACGAGTGCACGATGGAACTGCACGAACTCCGCAGGGCTGAGCACCTCGGGCCGCACGGTTGGCGAGACCGCGGCCCGCTCGAGCAGCTCGCTCGCTTGCGCAGCCTCCCATCCAGTCAGCTCGCGAACGCCCCGAAGCAGCTGCTTCCGCCGATAGCTGAAGAGACCCACGACCGCCGCCCGAAAGCTCTCCCGCTCGGCATCGCTCACCAGCGGATGCGTCAGCGGCGTCAGCCGGAGAACGGCCGAGTCGACCTTGGGCCGCGGCTGGAACGCTCCAGCCGCCACGGTAAAGAGCCGCTCGGCGCTGGCCACCGACTGAAGTCCAACGCTCAACGCCCCGTATTCCGAGGTTCCCGGCCTCGCGGTGACCCGGTCAGCCACCTCCTTCTGTACCAGGAACACGATCCGGCGAGGAAGCGGCGGAAGCAGCGCCTTGTCCAACAGCGGTGAGGTGATGTTGTAGGGAATGTTGCCGGCGAGGAGAAACGGGCCGGGAACCAAGCCGTGCCAATCGAGATCGAGGGCGTCGCCTTCGACCACATCGACGCCGGGGAATCGGGTCCGAAGCGAGGGAACCAGCTCGCGGTCCTTCTCGATCGCAACTACCCGACCTGCCCTCTCCACCAGCGCGCCGGTGAGGCCGCCGTGGCCGGGTCCGATCTCCAGGACGGTGTCGTCCGGTCCAGCCTCGAGCGCGTCGGCAATCCGCGCCAGGATTCTGGGATCGGTAAGAAAGTGCTGCCCCAGCCGGCGCTTGGCATGGGGCACTGCTAAATCCGAAGCACCAGCAGCGTGCGATCGTCGATCGGACGGGACCCGAAATCCTCGGCGTTCTGCAGCACCGCCTTCACCACTGCCTCGGGGGGCTCTCCCCGGTGGGCGCTGACCTCCTCGAGCAGCCGCTGTTCGCCGTAAGGCTCACCCGCGTCGTTCTTCGCGTCCACCAGACCGTCGGTCCACAGGACCAGCAGGTCGGTGCCGGTGGCCCAGGGAACCTGACGCCGCTGGATGCTGCCCATGGCCGCGAGACCCAGCGGAGGTGCGGTGGCTTCGAGCCGTTGAGGCGGACCAATGCGAGGCACCCGGAAGGCGTGAGGATGTCCGGCGCTGGCGTACGAAAGCCGGCCGGCGATGGGATCGAGCACCCCGTAAAAGACGCTGAAATGCATCTCGGTCTTGGCCAGCTCGCTCGAGAGGCTGTCGAGCAGCGCGGTGAGAGCTTCGTCCGGCGTAGCAGAAGCGCCGGCGTGGATACCGGCGGCGGCCATGACCAGCGCCATGACCAGCGCCGCCGAGAAACCGTGCGACGCGACGTCACCCAGCATGACACCGACTCGTCCCCGCCCCAGGCGGCTAAAGGTGTAGAAGTCGCCTCCGACGGAGTCGGCGGGCAAGCATCGGGCAGCCACTTCGGCATCACCCTGGAGCACGGTGGGCGAAGGCAACAGCTTGAGCTGGAGATCGTGGGCCAGCTCCAGCTCTCGTTGCAGCCGCTGCTGCTGGAGATCGCGTTCGACCAGGCGGGCGTTTTCTATAGCCCCGCCGATCTGATTGGCGACCGCGCTCACCAGCTTCCGATCGTCGAGGGTAAAGCGATCGCCGCCGATTCGGTCAGTCAGATTGATCACGCCGACGCAGCGGAGCTCGGTACCCGGCGCCGCATAGCAAATGGGCACGCTGATAAAGGAGCTGCCCCGGTAGCCCCGTTCGTCGCCGCTGGATTGGACTGCGCCGGCGGCCGTCGGATCGAAAGTCAGAATCCGCTGTTCCCGAAAGACCCGGGCGGCGACCGAGTTCGGGTCATCCACGTTCACCGGCACCAATCCCTCGGGAGCGAAGCCCCGGGCGGCGACGGTGCGGAGCGTGCGGCTGGTCTCGTCGTACACCATGATCGACGCCCGGCGGGCTCCGACCACGGCGCTCACCTCGCGGACAATGATCTGGGCTGCCTCTTCGAGCCGCACGGTGCGACCCAGGATCTCGCTGATGGCATAGAGGAGGTCGATCTCCTCGTAGCGGCCGGCCAGTTCCTCCGCCACTAAGGCGCGCTGCCGCTCGGCTTCCAACAGTGCCGCCACAATGGGTAGCACCCGGGGCACGGCCTGGCCCAACTCCTCCGGTCGTTCACTGGCTATCTCGAGCCAGAACCCGTTGGCGCCAGGCATCGGCTCCAACCAGGCCGGCCCGCTCGGTGTGGCCACAAGTCCAGGCCCGCCGGGCAGCGGCAGGGACCAGGCCGCATCGGTGCCGCCGGCCAGATGGAGATTCTGGTCGTCGGAGCGCCACAGGCGCAGTCGCCCGCCGAGGAGCGAGCCGAGCCCGTGGAGGACGTGATCGAGCCGTCCTACGGACGGCGCAGTATCATGCAGATGGAGTTTCCTTGCTGGTTGAATTGCACGGCGTCGACGAGCTTACGAATCAGAAAGAGGCCCCGCCCGCGGGCTTCGTCGAGCTGCTCCGGCCGGATCGGCTCGGGCACGGTGGTGGGGTCGAAACCGGGTCCCTCATCGGTCACGTTGACACTGATCGAATCGGGCACAAGCTCGACGCGCACATCGACCCACTTGGTCCGGTCTTCGCAGTTTCCCCGCACGATGGCATTGCTGAGCGCCTCCGACAGTATCACTCGCAGGCGGAACCGGATGGTCTGAGTGGCTTCGTGGCCGGCGAGACAATGGAAGGTGACCAGCTCCACGGCCTCTTCGATGCAGTTTACATCGCTGGGCAACCGAAGAGTCACCAGCGTTGCCGCACCGCGCGCCTCCGAGGCCAAGGTCCGGCGGACGCAGAAGCGGAGCGGCGAAGTCATCCGGGTGCCGGCCTAGAAGCTCGCCAGGGCCTGCTCGGGGGTCTCGGTGATGGC
>DASYIX010000114.1:0-22675 GCA_035997125.1 Gemmatimonadales bacterium | reverse complement strand
CAGGTCGTCCCGGCGCCGAATCCTCCGCCGGCGGCCGCATTCACGCATGATCCCTGCACTGCAGGCGTGGAGTGCCAGTTCAGGGATGCAAGTACGGACAACGGTTCTATTGCGGGCTGGAGCTGGGATTTCGGTGACGTGGCTTCAGCGAATAACTCATCGTCGCTACCCAACCCGACCCATAGTTTCACTCTCGGCGGAGGCACCACGTATCACGTCACCCTGACCGTGACCGATAACCAGGGAGCGACGAACTCTACCTCCCAGGACGTTGTGGTTCCTTAGCGCTCGTCTTCTTTAAGACAGTGACCAGCACAGTTGTGATCTAGGGCATATCTACCGGGGCCTGCCGGGCCTAACTTGGCTCGGCAAATGGCTTTAATCGGGAGCTCCGGCTGAGATGTACCTACCCCGCACCGCGGTAAGAAGTTCTTTGGATTCCCTTCTGCTCCTCGCTGCGTTTGCGTGCGGCGGGAGCGATCTGGTACTCCCCGGTCCGTCCTCCCCCAATGGTTCCGGCACCCCGGCTGCGATCTCGATTGTTGCGGGTGATCACCAGAGCGCGGCGCCCGGCGCGCCGTTGCCGGCTCAGATCGTGGTGAAGGTCGTCGACAGTCAGGGCAACCCGGTCGCCGGCCAGTCGGTCGCCTTTACCCCGATGACCGCGGGGGCGCAGGTCACCCCGCAGACTGTGAGCACCAACGCCGCGGGCCTGGCCGGTGCGACCTGGGTCCTGGGATCGGTGAGCGCCACCCAGGAAGTTGTCGCCCAAGTCGTCGGTGGCGATCAGCTCCAGGTTCGTTTCTCCGCCACGGCTCAGCCCGGTGCACCCTCGCCCTCCACTCTCCAGATCCGCACCCAGCCGTCCAGCTCAGCTGACATGGGAGTGCAGTTCGGCCGACAGCCGGTGGTGCAGCTCCGCGACTCTGATGGGCAGAACTTGAACCAAGCCGGCGTTCCCGTGACTTCCGCGGTTGCCTCCGGCGCCGGAACGCTGGCGGGTACCACGACGCAGCTCACCGACTCGAAGGGGCAGGCTCAGTTCACCGATCTTCGGATTGATGGCGCTACCGGAGCGCACGTGCTGATCTTTGCCGCCGCCGGATTCACTTCCGTAGTTTCGGATCCAATCGATGTGCAGCAGCCCGGCGGGGGTAATCAGCCTCCCACCGCCGTGAGCGATGAGTACACCACCCTCGAAGGCGGCGACCACACGCTCACCGTCGGCGCGGCGGCCGGCGTGCTGCAGAACGATCGCGACCCGGAAGGCGGTAACCTGACCGCGTCGGACGCGACCGACCCACCGAATGGTAGGGTCTCGCTCAATCGGGACGGATCGTTCAACTACACGCCTGTCTCCAGCTTCTTCGGCGACGATCGTTTCACCTACCGAGCCAACGACCCATCAGGAAGCTCCAGCACGGCCACGGTGACCATTCACGTGCTGCCGGTCAACGACTCGCCCCGTTTCAGCATCAGGGTACACGACGTGAAAGTCGGACAGGGCCAAACGCCACATACGGTCAGTCGCTTTGCCGTGAACCTCACCCCCGGCGCCGACAACGAGAGCGATCAAGTCCTCACCTTCGAGGTGATCGGCAACTCCAACCCAGGGCTCTTCGCGTCGGGTCCGGCCATCACTCGAGATGGTCAGGGTGACACGGCTACCCTGAGCTTTACCCCGGCCGGGGATCAGAAGGGCTCCGCTGACATCACCATCGTACTCCGGGACAGCGGCGGCACCGCCAACGGCGGAGCCGATTCCAGTCGTTCGCAGACTTTTCGCATCAGCATCAAATGAGCCCCTGTGATCCAGGCCATATCGGCCCTGGCAACCGGACACTAACCTAGGCTTTCGGGCGGCTTTAACTCAAAGGCTCCGGCTCTCGTGGATCGGCTCTCGCGTTGTCTCGGAAGCTTCGGCGCCGCTCTGGGTCTCCTGCTCACACTGACCCACTGTGGTGGCGGTGGTCTGACCCTCCCGGACGACGCGGGTGCGGCCGGGATCATCAAGATCACTGGCGACAATCAGCAGGGAGTGCCCGGATCGGCTCTGGCTGAGTCGTTGGCGGTCAAGGTGACGGACGGGCAGGGCGGCCCGCTGGCCGGACTCAAGGTGGCGTTCAGCCTGGACGGCGAGGCGTCCGGAGCCCAGGTCAGTCCAGCCCAGGCCAGAACCGGATCCGATGGGATGGCGCGCGCTCGTTGGGTGCTCGGCGCCGGCAGCGGCCCCCAAGCAGTCGTGGCGAGCGTAGTAGGCAGCGGTACGCTCCAGGTTCGGTTCGAGGCTTCGATCGCCGCGGGTGACCCGGTCCGGATGGAGTCGGTCAGTGGTGACGGGCAGCGCGGATCGGCCGGCGCCGCATTGGGAAATCCGCTCGTCGTGCGGGTCAGCGACCAATTCGGCAACCCGGTCGCGAACGTCTCGGTCAAATGGGATGGAGGAGACGGCAGCGTCCATCCGGCTACGTCCCAAACCGGCGCCGACGGGCAGGCCTCGACTACGTGGACCCTGGGTTCGTCTACCGGATCCTATACCGCCACAGCGTCCAGCGGCAGCTTGGACGGATCCCCGGTGAGGTTTGGTGCCACCGCGGTGGCGGGCAGCGCCGACCGTCTGGTCCAGGTCTCCGGGAATAATCAGTCGGGGAACCCTGGGGCCGAGTTGGCAGAGCCGTTGGTGGTTCGGCTGGTCGATCGGGACGGCAATGGCGTGTCCGGGCGAGCAGTAACCTGGGTCGTGGGTGCGGGCGGCGGCAGCGTCGCCTCGAACACCAGCAACACCGACGCAGACGGTCAGGCGGAGGCGCGCTGGACCCTGGGCTCGTCGTCCGGCACCAATACCTTGAACGCCGTGGTATCCGGTGTCGGTGTGGTGGGCTTCACGGCGACAGCCCGGAGCGAGGGAGGGGGCGGAGGCGGAGGCGGTTCCCAGGCTGCGCGGCTGGCATTCCTGTCGCAACCGTCGGATACCCGGGAAGACAATAGGATCTCGCCCCCAGTCGTGGTGATGGTCCTGGATGCCCAGGGCAACCGGTTCACCGCAAGCGAGATCGAGGTTAAGCTTGAGTTGACCGGCGATCATGACGGGCGCCTCGGTGGCAACCGGACCGAGCGCACCAGCTCAGGGGTCGCGACCTTCTCTGATTTGAGCGTAGGCCGCCGGGGGACGTATCGCCTTCATGCCACTGCCGACGGACTCCAAGCAGCCGACAGCGATCGCTTCGACGTCAACTCCAAGCGCGGGGGCGGGGGCGGCGGCGACGACTAAGCGCCGAATCGTCCTGCCCCTGGGCCTCGCGGTTCTCGCCGCGTGCGGCGGTGGCGACCTGCTCCTTCCCAAAGACGGCGAGCCCGCCCACATCGCAGCCTTCCGAGGCGACAGCCAGCAGGCCACGGTTGGTCAGCCGCTATCCGATTCACTGGTCGTTAAGGTCACCGATCCCACCGACCGCCCGGTGGCCGATGTGGAGGTGGTCTTCGTTCCTCCAGCCGGGGCGGAAGTGGCGCCCGCCGCCACCGTTCGTACCGGACCGAACGGTGAGGCGGCGGTCCGGTATACTCTGAGCACCGCCGCCGGTGAGCAGCTGATCGAAGCCCGGGCTGCCGCCATCGTTCCGACAACCTCCTCGCGCGCCACCTTCAAAGCCATCGCACAGCCGGGCGCCGCCGAAGAGCTCGTCACTGCCGGCGGAGACGGACAGAGCGGGCCGGTGTCTGCGGCCCTGGCCGAGTCGCTCGCGGTTCGCGCGGTCGACCACTTTGGCAACGGCGTCGCCGGTGTCGAGGTGACTTGGCAGGCAGGCGGGGGCGGATCGGTCAGGCCCGCGTCAGTGACCACCGGGGCCGACGGGCGTGCCGCCACCCAACTGACGCTGGCAGACCGGCCCGGCGCCTACCGGCCGGCCGCCCGGGTCGAAGGGCTCCAGGGCTCACCCCTGTCGTTTACCGTCACCGCTGTCGGTCCCCAACTCAGCCTCGTGACGCCGCCCTCGGCCATGGGGGCTGCCGGCATTCCGCTCGAGCGGCAGCCGGAGCTCCAGCTGCAGGACCCGCTCGGCGCTCCGCTCCATCGGGCCGATGTGAACGTTACCGTCCAGATAGCGGGCAGCGACGGCTCACTGGGCGGCAGGACCACGGCCACCAGCGACGCAAATGGTCTGGTTCGCTTCTCCGATTTGGCGCTTCGTGGGCCAGTCGGGACCAGGACCCTCATCTTTGCCGCCGACGGATTCACCTCGGTCACGTCGAGTCCGATAACTGTTACCGCTGGACCACCCGCCGCCGGCGGCAGCACGGCCGTAGTGCCGAATGGCGTCGCCGGCGCAACCACGACAATCGAAATTCACGTCGCCGACCAGTTTGGTAACCCGGTGGCGGGCGCGGCGGCCGGCATCTCCGTCTCGGTGGGAGGCGTTAATCCCACTCCAGCCCTGCCGGTCACCGAGGTGGGAGGCGGAGCCTACTCGACGTCATACGTCCCGATCCACAGTGGCAATGACCAGATCGCGATTCTAGTCGCAGGGGGGACGCCCCCGGGGAGTCCCTTCAGCAGCACAGTCTCACCCGGTCCGGCAGATCCGACCACCACGACTGCCATCGTGCCCGGCAGCACCAGGGTGTTCGAGATTGGCCGGATCGATGTGGTGAGCCGTGATGCTCAGGGAAACCAGCTGAACCAGGGCGGCGCCGCAGTGACGATCACTTTTGTGCAGGGGAGCAATCGTATTCCGCTGCCGCCCGAATCGATCGTAGATAACGCAGACGGGACCTATACTGGGCTCTATTCCCGGGTCGGAATCGGTGCCTTCAGTGTCGAGATCACGCTCAATGGCGGGGCGATTCAGGGCAGTCCCTACAGCACCTTTATCAGCCTGTTCTGAAACTCGTTAGTTGGCGTGGCACAATCAGTTATCGGGTATGACGCAGGGTTGACCCCCCCGCCCGGGAGCGCTATCTTGCTCCGCCTTGTTGCGCCCTGGTGGTGAAACTGGTAGACACGCTATCTTGAGGGGGTAGTGCCGAAAGGCGTCGCGGTTCGAATCCGCGCCAGGGCATCCGACGTCCCGCCACTGTAGCTCAGGGGTAGAGCTCTCGATTCGTAATCGAGCGGTCGTCGGTTCGAATCCGACCAGTGGCTCTCCGTCCTTTGTCAGTAGCGCACTACCGATCGTCCCGCTCGAACCGCGCCATCCCCCGCAAGACCATCAACAGAATCACCGCGCTCCCCACCGCCACCACAAAATGTCCTAGTCCAGCTGCGATGCCGATGGCAGCGGTCGCCCATATCGAGGCCGCCGTCGTGAGTCCCAGCACACGCTCGTGGTCCTTGTCCACGAAGATGACGCCGCTGCCCAGAAACCCGATGCCGATGGCCACCGCCTGAATCACCCGGACCGGATCTGAGCGGAGACCTCCCTGAGGGCCGGAGTAGTCGGCCACCGCGAGCGTGCTCAGAACGGTGAAAAGGGCGGCGGCAATCCCCACCAGCATGTGAGTACGGAGACCGGCCGGCTTATGTGCGGCTTCCCGCTCCCAGCCGAGCATCGCCGCCAACGCGCCGGCCAGAACCAGTCGGAGCAGCAACGGCAATTCGGCTCGAAAGTCGAATTCCATCCCCACAGGCTAGGCGGCCCGGGAGGACCAGTGGGTCGAGCGGCAGTGACCACAAGCCACCGGCCGGGTGTTTTCATCTGCCGGGTCGGTGGTGAGGGCTGTCACGGTAAAGCTGAAGCCACAGTTCAAACATCGTAGGGTGACCGTCACCTGGGCTCTCCTGAGCAGCACTGCATCAGCATGCCATCCAGGCTCTCAGCCTGCGGTGTTCGGCGCCACACCCCGGATCCCTTCGGCCTCACACTTCTCACCCTCGGTTCTGGACTGCATCTTAGCTCAGCTGGCAAAGCCAGCCACAGGACTTTGAGGCTGCGATGATCTCCTGCCAAACCCTCGGCCCGGTGGGGCTGAGCATGGACGGTGGCCCCGCGCCGCCGGAACTGATGTGGCGCAAGCACCTGGCGCTGCTGATCTACCTCGCGCGCTCGCCCCGGGGACGGACCCGTGAGCATCTGGTGGGGTTGTTGTGGCCGGAGAAGCCCGAGCCTGCCGCCCGCCATTCACTCAACGAGGCCATCCGGGTGCTGCGTCGCTATCTGGGCGACACCAGCGTCGACACCACCGGCGGCCAAGTGCGGCTGGCACCCGAGGCGGTAAGCCTCGATGTCGAACGGCTGGAGGAGCTGGCTGACGCCGGGGATTGGGAAGCGGCTGCCGGGCTCGTCGCCGGCGACTTTCTTGAAGGCTTTGCCATTGCCGGCGCGTCCGAGTTCGAGGATTGGCTGGCGACCGAGCGCGCGACCGTGCGACATCGCTCGGTTGACGTGCTGGTTCACCACAACGATGAACTGGTCAGAGCCGGGCAGGCCTCCGAGGCTGCGGTGGTGGCGCAGCGCGCGCTGGCGCTGGATCCGGTGTCCGAGCACGCGCTCCAGGCGACCATGCGCAGCCTCGTGCTCGCGGGTGACCGGACGAGCGCGCTGGAGCGGTACGATGCCTTCTCCAGCCGGCTCAAGCGCGAGGTCGCGACTGCGCCGACTGCCGAGACTCAGGCTCTGGCCGAACGGGTCCGGCACGAGCGTTCGATCCGGCCTCCGCTGCGGACCAAGGCCGGCGAGCAAAAGGAGAGCGAGTCCCGGGTTTCCCTCGTGGGGCGGCAGGCGGAGCTCTCCCTGCTCGTGGATGCCGCGGCCGCGGCGGGTCGCGAGCGGGCGTCTTGTGCACTGGTGATCGAGGGAGAGAGCGGGGTAGGGAAGACCCGCCTGACCGAGGAGCTTCTGGCGCGGCTGCGTTTGGATGGAGTCACAGTTGCGGCAGTGCGCGCGGTCGAAGCGGATCAGGATGAGGAGTGGAGTGGTCTGGTCGGGCTCGCCCGGAGCGGACTGCTCCAGGCGGGCGGACTGGCGGCCGCTCCCGCGCGGGCACTCGCTGTGTTCGCCGATGCCAGTCCCGAATGGGGAGACCGTTTCCCCAGTCTGCCCCGGGATGGTGCCCCGCTGTCACTAGGACGAGCCTTGAGCGAGATCCTGCGAGCCGCGGCCGACGAGCAGCCGGTGGCGCTCGCGGTGGACGACGCCCAGTGGCTGGACCAGGCGTCGATGCTGGCCCTTCTCGCCGCACTGCGTGATCTGGAGTCTGCTCCACTCATCCTGATCTTCGCTACCGACTCGGTGCCGCCCCGGATCGAGCTCGACGACCTGCGCAGCCGGCTTGGCCGTAACGTGCGGGGCGCGGCGGTGCGCCTCCGCCCCCTCGATTGGGCCGCACTCAGGGTCCTGGCGAGACGGATGTTGCCCGGTTTCAGCGAGCTCGAGATCGAGCGGGTAGTGCGGCGAGTAGCCACCGACTCGGCAGGCCTTCCGCTCCTCGCGGTTGAGCTGTTGCGCGCGGTCGCTCTGGGACTCGACCTGCGAGGCGACGCCGGCGCCTGGCCCGACCCGTACAAAACGCTGGATCAGACCCTTCCCGGCGACCTGCCCGATACTGTGCTCGCAGCGATTCGAGTGGACTTCCGCCGCTTGACCGCCCCGGCCCAGCGGGCCTTATCGGCTGCGGCAGTGCTGGGAGATCGGGTCTCGCTGGACATGCTCGCCCACGTGCTGGCCTCGCCGCCGGAAGAGGTAGCCAAGGCTCTGGATGAGCTCGAATGGCACCGCTGGCTGGTGTATGACCCCCGGGGATACACCTTTGTCGCCCGGATCGTACGCCAGGTAATTGCACAAGACATGCTCACCCCGGGACAGCGCCAGCGGGTGCTCGAGGCCGCAGGGCTATCGCAACCCGACAGCTCGCTTGACTCACGCTTGATAGCGCCCAGCTAGCATGCGGCCTCCCGTTTCGGAGCTCCACATGCCGATCCCGCGCCCAGCGTTGATGCGCCTGGCCTCGCTGGCAATGCTTGGCAGTCAACTCCTTGCCTGCACTAAATGGCAGACCCAAGCGGTCTCGCCTCAGCAGGTGATTGGCGCTGCGCCGGGCAATGTGAGAATCACCAGCACCGACGGCAGGCAAATGGTACTGCTGCGGCCCCGAATCGTAGGCGACAGCTTGATAGGCGAGCTCCCATCCGAGGCCAGACGGAGTCAGCCCTCGACGATTGCTCTCACCGAAATCGAGTCGGTGGCCGTCCAGCGCTCCGACCCCACGGGAACCACGCTCTTGCTCGCGGGCCTGGGTGCCGCGGCGATTGGGCTGGTTGTGGCGCTCTCCGGCGAGCCGACCTACTACCTCCAACCGGGTGCCCCGTGAGTGGGGAATGACGGACCAGCCTTAGATCTGGCCGGTGCTCAACAACGAATGCAGCGGGTGGTTGCGGTAGAGCGGCTGGCGGGAGAGATAACGAGCCATGGTCCGGGTCCCGGGTACCAGGAGCTCGTAGCGGTCCAGCAGGGTGAGCGAGCTCTCCGAGGTTTCGGACCTGCTCGCCGTCGTCTGAAGGAAGTTGATGGCAAAGGCGATAGCTTCAGCCTGGTGCTCTGCAGGATCACCATACCCGTACCGTTTCGGATCTCTGATCGGCGGCACCCGGGACCAGAGCACCCGCAGCTGAGTCCTGGACCTCATCTGCCAGCGATGTCCCAGCTCGTGGGCCAGCGTGTGACGGAGCTGGGTCTGGCCAGTCATCCGCGCTGGATCCAGCGCCAATGAATCCCGCGATGCGATATACTCCCCCAGCCGCCCAGCAATTCGCCCCCGCCGGCCGACCAATCCGATTGCGGCCCGGGGCTGCCCGAACAGGGCATACAGGGAATCGGCGAAGGCGCCGGTGGCGATCGTCCGGGCGGTCTGCCACAGCGCTGCGGAGTCGGCACCACTCACCAGCGGCCGCTCCCTGGTCCATTCCGTAGGCTTCAGGCTGTCCAGCCAGACCGGATGCGCCGCCACTTCCAGCAGCGGTCCCGGATCATCGGTCTCAAACACCCCGGCATCAATCCGAAAGAGATACACCGGACGGCCGCGAGCCTCATCTACGTAGGCAAGCGAGACCGTCGATGGCCGCCATTGCCGTTGTCCGTTGGTCCGAAGAGGACCCACCAGAGGGAAAATCGAGGCGGAGCCGTCCGCTGAGTGGAAGACGAGACCGGTGTCGGTCACGGCGAATTGTCCCGGCACCGGCGGCAAGCCGTGGGCGGAGAGATAACCGGGGATTACCGCGCCCCATTTGAGAGAAGATGTTCGAGCTCGGGCCTCGAGCTCGGTTCGCTTGAGGCGCAGAGTATCGTCGACTACCGATAGGAGGGCCGGCGCATACCCCGATACGGGAGATGGTCGGGCGCCACTCGATGTCGGGGCGCCCAAGGCGACGAGGCAGTAAAGCGCGACCCGGTTCAACGCCGGGCGAAGCTCCCCGGATCGGGGGGCAGCACCTCGAGCGAGCCCGCTGGCTGGTGCCAGGTGGTCTCGACGAGGATTCCGGTAAGAGCAACGATGAGCACTACCATGGTCACCAGGATGGCCATGGCGGTCCGGCCGAATTCGGGAGAACCGGCGGACGCAACTGAGGCGGCGGGGGCTGCGCTGGGCTCGGCTGGCACGGTCGTGTTTCCGCGAGTCTGAAGGTGATGGTTGAGTTAGCTGGGGATCCGAAGACGCTTCCCGGGGCGGAGCGTGTACTCGACCGGAAGCGCATTTACCCGCCGGAGGGCCCGAAGCGAGACCCGATACCGGCGGGCGATGCCGATCAAGGTTTCACCGGAACGCACCTGATGAGTGGCCACCCGGATCCGATGATGTCTGCCCCAAGCCGGACTGCTCACCGCCTGCATGGCCAGAGCCGAAGGAACCGCGACCGTGGGAATGACCAGACGGGTCCCAGCCTTCAGGTGAGTGGTGGAGACCGCCTTGTTGGCGGCGCGAATGTCGCTGAGCGGCAGATGGTAGCGCGCGGCGATCCGGGTCAACCGTTCGCCCCGGCGCACCACGTGGGTCAGGAAATGAACCCGCGCCGAAGGCTTGAGGTCCGCATAGGCCTCGACGACTTTCTCGCCGCTTCCAGAGGGAAGCCGGATTACCGACCGAGAGCGGGGTGGAGTTGCCAGCCGGAGATACTGCGGGTTGAGCTCCCGGATTTCGGCCAGACTCACTCCAGCAAGGCGAGCGATCACATCCAGGCCGGTGACTCCGGAGACCACCAGCGAGTCGTACTCGAACGGAGTGGGCACCGGTGGCGTGATCCCGAACCGCTCCGGCTGCTTGGCGACCACCGCGGCCGCGATCAGCTTGGGGACGTAGTCCTGGGTCTCGGCGGTGAGCAGGTCGGTGCCGGCCAGGCGAAAGAAGGCAGCGTCGCTGGTGACGTCGGTACTATATGCCAGGCTCTCCGGCTCATCGCTCGAAGAATCTGCGGTCTCCGGCGAATCTTCCTCCAATGATGCGGAGTCGGTCTCCTCGGCTTGGATCAAGGTGTCGGCCGCCGCCGTGGTGTCGGCGACGGGATCCCATTGCAGCTGCCCCAAGCTCCGCGACACCTTGCCGGCGCCCGCGTTATAGGCTGCCGCTGCCAGATAGAGCGAGCCGAACCGCTCCTTCAAGTGGTGCAGGTAGCGCGCGGCGGCGTCAGTCGCCTTGACCGGATCGCGTCGCTCGTCGACCCAGGTGTCGATCCGCATCCCGTATCCGCGCGCGGTCCCCTTCATGAACTGCCACATTCCGACCGCGTGCGACCGGCTCACCGCATCGTTGGAGTAGCCGCTCTCGATCAGCGCCAGGTACCCGAGATCTCCTGGAAGGCCTTCGGCTTCGAATCGCCGGCGGATCATGGGCTCGTAGCGGGCGCCACGCTCGAGGAATACGGCCATCCCGGTGCGGGAGACGCTACGGAAGTAGTCCAGGTAGTACTGCACCCGGGGATGGTCCGCGAAGGTCCGCACATCGATGTCCCAACTGATTTCATTGGCGTCGAACGCCGGTACCACCCGCGAGTCCGGCGTGACGTCCGCCAGATCGTTGAGGGTCGCGTCCGCCGTCAACTCGGGGCTGGGCGAGGCTTGGGTGCCCGGGATACGCACACCCGGAATGGCGGAGACTGCAGCTATGCCCGTTGGAGCCGGCGGAAGTGCGCGCGCGCAACCGGCAAGGGCCAAGAGGTTGGTCCAGAGGATCAGCCGACGCATGCCTGCCAGGGAGTAGAGTGCGGGAAATGTGATTAGTTAGCGGCGCTTTCCTACGCACAAAACGGGCCGCGCAAACCCGAGCGCCACAACGCTTTGCAGGCAAACACTTAGCGGCGCGAGCCCCGAGCGCGCCGGCTCATTACCGCGGCAAAAGTCTTTGTCTCTCGGCAAAACGCAGCTACTTTCCGCCCCGCATGAGCCAACCTACCCAGCACGATCCGTACGCCGCTCTCCGCATTCCCAATTTCCGATGGTTCGTCACCAGCCTCCTGGCGATGACGGTCGCGACCCAGATTCAAGCCGTGGTGGTGTCCTGGCAGATCTACGAGCTGACCCACGATCCACTGTCGCTGGGACTGATCGGATTGGCGGAGGCGGTGCCGTTCATTGGGTTCGCCCTCTTCGCCGGGCACCTAGCAGATCGGGTCAATCGGCTGCGGATATCGCTGGTGGCGTTGGCGGTGCTCCTGGCCTGCTCCCTCGCTCTCTTCGGCTTCACCCTGCGTCCCGGGATCATTGCAGTGCACCGGGTCTGGCCGATCTACGCGGTGATTTTTGTCAGCGGCATTGCCCGCAGCTTTCTCCAGCCCGCGCGGTCGGCCCTCGGCGCGGAGGTGGTGCCCCGGAGTCTCTACCCGAACGCGGTCACCTGGCGCAGTTCTGCCTGGCAACTGGCGGAGGTTGTCGGGCCGGCCATAGGCGGCATCGTGTATGGCTTCGGCAGCGCCCGAGCCGCGTACGGCGTAGACGCGGCGCTTATGGCCGTTGGGGTTGTGTCGCTGACCCGGATGCGGCACTCGCCCCGACCGGGCACGCTGTCGGGAGAGTCATTCCTGGAAAGCCTGGCAACCGGGGTGCGATTCGTACGGGGTCAGCCGGTAATCTTGGGAGCTCTCACCCTGGATTTGTTCTCGGTGCTCTTCGGTGGAGCGGTGGCGCTCCTGCCGGTCTTTGCGGCGGAGATCCTACACATCGGTCCCGAGGGACTGGGCATACTCCGAGCCTCACCGGCTGTCGGAGCGGTCTTCATGTCCCTGCTGATGGCTCACCGTCCGCCGCTCCGTCGAGCAGGCCGCACACTGCTGGTCAGCGTGGCGCTCTTTGGCCTGTCGATGATCGGCTTTGGTCTCTCGCGCAACTTCTTCCTGTCGAGCGCCTTGCTCGCCCTGAGCGGCATGGTGGACACGGTGAGCGTCGTGGTGCGCTCCACCCTGCTCCAAGTCCTGACCCCCGATCATCTGCTGGGCCGAGTGGCTTCGGTCAACGCCATTTTCATCGGGAGCTCGAACGAGCTGGGAGCGTTCGAGTCGGGAACTGCAGCGCGCCTGATCGGTACGGTGCCGTCGGTGCTGCTGGGGGGAACGTTGACGCTGGTGGTGGTCGCGCTGACGGCAATCAAGGTGCCGTCGCTTCGACGGCTGCGAGAGATTCGCTAGTACACGGTCAGACTGGGTTCAGGTACCTCGTTCAGCAACTCGGCAAGTCGCCTGAGTCCATCCTCGAGTCTTTCCCGGCTCAATGTTGCGCCCAGGCAGACTCGCACGGAGTGCGGCGCGCTCTGCCGCCCCACCATGAACTCCTCTGAGCTGTTCACCACCACGCCGCGGTCGCGGGCGCGAGCCACGAAGGTCTCGGTGCGCCAGGGCTCGGGCAGGGAAATCCAAAGATGGAAGCATGGCTCCAGCGATGGCTCGAGCCAGGGGCCGAGAATCTCCTGCGCGAAGGCGTAGCGGGCGGCTATTTCATTCCGTTTCCATTCGGCCATCGCAGTGGCCTGCCCGCTTTCAATCCAGGCCGTCGTGAGCTCTGCCAGCAACGGGGCGGTGAGCCAGGTGGTGGCCCGGATCGTGGCTGCTACCCGGTCCACCCGATGAGCGGGCGGCACCACGTACCCGATCCTGAGGCCGGGCGCCAGACTCTTGGATGTCCCCGTGATGTAATAGGTGTGCGCCGGGGCCAGGGCCGCGATCGGTGTGATGGGCTGCGAGGGAAGAAACCCGTTGACGTCGTCTTCCAGAATCGCGACGTCGTGGGCTTCGGCGATGGCCGCAATCTCTCGGCGCCGGGCCAGTGGCATAGTGCGACCGGTGGGATTCTGCAGCGTCGCCATGCAAAAGAGAGCCCGCGGAGAGCCGGACCTGCAGGCAGACTCGAACCCTGCGGAAGTGAGGCCCTGCTCGTCCATGGGCAGGCCCCGTAGCTCGAGATGCAGCAAGCTGGCGAGTGCTTTGATACCCGAGTAGGTCACCTCCTCAGTGAGAATCAGATCTCCTGGTCGGGCGATTGCGCCGAGGACCGTGGCGGCGCCGTGCTGTGCGCCACTCGTGATCACGACCCGTTCCGGCTCGACGAACATGCCCGCATTGCGCAGCCAGGCGGCTCCGGCCGCCCGGTGGCGGGCCATGCCGGCCGCAGGCTGATAGAAATCCAGCAGCCGGTCGAGGTCGCTGCGCTGAGAGAGCGCCTGAAGAGTGCGGGCCGGCGCAGGATCTCGGCGGTCGCGCACCAGGCGCCCCTTACTGAGATCGATCAGCTCCGGGTCGTCGCCCTCATCGACAGCGTCGGTCTCGAGCTCCAGCTTCCTCCGGACGAACGTCCCCCTCCCCACCTCACCGCTCACGATGCCGAGTTGCTCAGCGAGCGCGTACGCGCGGCTCACCGTGCCGATCGCGACGCCCAACCGGGAGGCCAGCTCCCGTTGGGTAGGAAGCCGAGCGCCGGGGATGAGAACCCCGGCGTCGATGTCGGATTGAAGAGCGCTCAGGAGGGCCTGGTACAGGGGCTCGACTTCGGGCGAGATGTTTGGCGACCACATTGTCATAGTGACAATCTGATGTTTGACACCAATTGTGTCAACATTGATATTGATGAAATCATGGCCATTCTTCCCACCCGCTCGGCTTCGGAAATCCCTCCCGCCCACTCGGCATCCGATCCGGCCGGTCATCCCCAGCTCTCGCTAGAATCGGTTCCGCCCAGGCGGGCGAATCCACGCATTGCTCTTCTGACTTGGCTGTGTCTGTGCGCGATCTGGGGCTCGACTTGGCTCGGTATCAAACTCGGCCTGCGCGATCTGCCCCCGCTCACGTTTGCCGGGATCCGCTTCGCGCTCGCCGCCATGGTACTGGGGGCCATCATCGCGCTCCGCCGGGTGCGCTTGCCCTGGGCGGCGCGGGATTGGAGGCTCCTGGCTTACACTGGGTTCCTGACCATCACCATCAACTATGGTCTGGTCTTCTGGGGCGAGCAGTACATCCCCTCCGGATTGGCCGCGCTGCTCAGTGCCACCGTGCCGCTCTTTGGTCTTCCTCTGGCACACCGATACCTCGCCGCCGAGCCGATGACCTGGCGCAAGGTGGCTGGCGTACTGCTGGGCATGCTCGGTGTCGTCATCATCTTTTCCGGCGAGCTGGGGATCGGCGGCCCTCGGGCACTCTGGGCCAGCGTCGGCATCATGGCGGCGGCGCTTGCTACGGCGCACGCCGGCGTGCTGGTGAAGGCTCGAGGCACCCATATCGAGCCGGTCGTCCTTGCCGGGATTCAGATGGCCGGTGGCTGCATTCCGCTCCTGGTTGGCGGCATGGCTCTGGAGGGGAATCCCTTGGGATTCCACTGGACCTCGCTGGCGTTCGCCAGCCTGGCCTACCTGACGATTCTGGGGTCGGTCGTCGCGTTTCTGATGTATTACTGGCTGATCCGCCACATCGAGGTGACTGGCGTCCTGATGATCCCGCTGGTCACGCCCTTTGTCGCGGTGCTGATCGGAGTGTTGTTTGCGGGGGAGCCGGTCGGATGGCACACGGTCGTCGGTGGGGGGGCCATCGTAGCCGGGGTTGCGCTGGCGGTACTGCGGGTGAAGAAGGGCAAGAAGTGAGAGGTGAGAAGTAAGAAGGGCGTCCCGTCTGCCGCGTTGCCTTCGTTGCCAGCCAGTCGAGGGCTCGATTCCGCGCGAAATAAGGAGTTGCGCGGCGGCAACTGACTGGAATTCGCGGTTTGTTCGGTGGAGGGGACGGTCTCTTGCGGAAAAACTCCATAAATGCAGTCGGGGGCTCAGCTTACCGAGCCCCCGTTAGAGTACCGCAGTTTTAGCAGAACTATTCATCGCGTTGCTTCTTGTAGAGCCAGTACTCCGGTCCGGCCAGATTCTCCGGCCAATCATCGACATGGAGATCTCCCCTCCAGGCCTCGCCCTCGGCCTCCTCGTCATCCGGCGTCGCCCACGGGAGATCTCCCCCTGTTTCCCATGGTAGCCCGTCTTGTTGGCTCATAGAGGTCCCTCGCTGGTGGCACCGCACCATGCGGCACCTATCCCGAAATGCCCTGCCGGGGCACGGGGTTTCGCCCCTCAGAGGGGATAATCGCAAGTCGCGGGCCTAGCCGACGTCTCTGCCCTACATGGTGTTACAGCTGGTTGCCTACGAGGTGGGCCGGGTCACGAGGGGTGCCGGCAAGGGGGCTACTCAGTCCTGTTGCAGGAACAGTTCGCGGAAATACCCTGCTGGAATGGTACCCATCCCCATGAGCTTCTCATGGAACTGTTTGGCGGAAAACGCCGATCCTTTTTGCCGCCGATACGCTTCGCGCAGCTCGACGATCGCGTTCTTCCCCAGGTTGTAGGTGATAGCCTGCGTGGGCCACTTCGAGTAGCGGTAGAGCGCGCGCTGCGCTCCGTCGCAGATGGCACGGGCGGAGGAATCCGATCCCGGCTTGGCGCACGCTTTGGGCATGAAGGAAACGTTCTCGGTGAAATAGTCGATCCCCTCGTCGAACGTCATCCTCCCGGTATGGATGCCGACATCCACCCGGACTCGCACCGCACGGAGAAGCTGGCCTTGCAGCTCATACAAATGCTCGGCCGGGGTATAGAACCCATGCGGCCGGCCGGGAGCCGGTTCCCCCATCAGCTCCTCACTGTAGAGGGCCCATCCTTCCGCCGCCATCGAGTCCTCCCACATGGACGAAGAGTCCTCGACCGAGCCCGGCGTCAGCCACCGGATGTTGGAAATCTCTGAGGCGTGCTGGGTCATGAACTTGTAATGCCAATCGTGGCCGGGAAATCCTTCGTGGACCGCGGTGTCGGCCACCGATGCGCGGTTGTTGAGCCGGAGGGTACCGGGATCGTTACCGGTTGGCGTCAGATAGAAGCGTCCCACTCCAGAGCGTTTGAATGGAGGTGCCGGGTAGTAGGCAGCATCGATGGTGCTTCTCAGGACCGGTGGCGTAGGCACGACATCGAGGCGGTATGTGTCCGGTATGTCGAAGAGGTGCTGTTGTCTGCCGTAGGCCACCGCGCGCTCGCCAACCTCCCGGTACCAGCGAAAGAGCTCATCATCGTTCCTGGGGGAATCGGCGGAGAGGTGGTCCATAGCCTTCCGGACTGAGCCTAGCCCGTCTGCCTGGGTACCAAAGCTCAAACCAAGCTTGGCTTCGCCGGCCACCTCCTGGGCCACAGCCTGGATCTTTGACTGATAGAGAGCCACCTGCTCGGCTCCATATTCGAAGAGCTCCGACGCCTTCCGGCTCACATTCAGACAGTGCCGAAGCCGCCATTCGTACTCATCCTCGCCGATGGCAAACCGATTAGTGACATCGTTTCCATACGTCCGGCCCAGGAACTCACCCAGGGCAGAGTATGCGCTGGCCGCTCCATTCGCCGCCTTTTGAAGCTCGGCTTCGAGCGTTCGGACAAAGGGCCGAGCACCAAGGTATTTCGCAGCGGTGGTGGGAATGGTGGAACGGAAGTACTCCAAATTGGCCCGAGAGCCTTCAATCCCGTCCCGCCGCACCAGCCGCCAGTCGGGCAGATTACCTCGCTGCTTGCCGGCTTGGAGATTGCTCTGTGCCGCGCGCACGTACGCCGGCACAGCGGCCAGACGACTCACTACCAGCTCCCATTCATCCGCGGTTCCCCGGAGCCCACCAGGAAATTCTTGCATCTGCTGGATCTGCCAGTCCACTCCTCGAAACGGCTCTGCGACATAGGTGTCGATTGCCCGCTCGTACTGCCGGAGGTCCTCGACCTGGTGCAAGAGGAAGGCGAGCTGGGCTTGAACCACGTCGTAGTCGATACGTTCGCCGGCTGGGAGGCCGTTGCGGCTGACCCGGCTCATGTCCTCGCGCACCCCGCGGTAGAACGCCCGCTCCGCGTCCAGCGCCTCGGGGCGATAGTCCCTGAGCTTGCCATTGATCGCGGCAAGTGAAGGGCTGTACCCGTCGCCTCCGAGGTAGGTCGACACCACTGGGTTGAGCTGAAGAAACTGGACGAAGTAGCGATCCCGGATCGAGGCAAACGAGCCGGACCCGCCGGCACCGCCGGATAGCCGGCACGCGCCGAGGTGGCGCAGGATGCCGAACGCAGCGGCACTCTGGGCCGTGCGGGAGAGGAAATCGCGGCGTCTCATTCGCGATGGAAAGTAACCACCACCCACTGTCGGTGAGGAGCGGGGGTGGCGCCACATCCGCGCGGTGGCTACAATTCCGCCTCCTCAGTAGTTCCGGGACGTAGCGCAGTCCGGTAGCGCACTGCAATGGGGTTGCAGGGGTCGCGGGTTCAAATCCCGCCGTCCCGACTTGACGAGGCCGTCCGAATGGTCGGTCTCGTCCTCTTCATTTCCGGCACTCCTCACCTGGAGACTATTTTGAACCGACTCCTGAGCGTGCTCGCACTGGCCGGTTTGTTCGCGTGTGGCGGCGCGGACGATCAGAAGGCCGAGCGCAAGCCAGCCGGCTTCAGTCCTTCGTTAGGTGTAGACACCGCCGCGATGACCAAGACCCCCTCCGGTCTGCGGTATCAGGACTTGGAGAAAGGGGAGGGCGCCGAAGCTACCGCCGGTAAGACCGTGTCGGTTCAGTATACCGGCTGGCTTCCCAATGGCGAGAAGTTCGACAGCAGCCGCGATCGGAGTCAGCCTTTTGGATTCACGCTGGGGGCTGGACAGGTCATTGCCGGATGGGACGAAGGCGTGGCGGGGATGAAGGTGGGTGGGCGGCGGAAGCTCGTCATTCCCCCCGATCTCGGCTATGGCACCGCTGGCGCTCCTCCCGACATCCCTCCCGGGGCCACGCTGGTTTTCGACGTAGAGCTGCTGGACGTGCGCTGATCCACCACCTCGATTCCTAAATCAGCTCGCGAATTTCCTCCAGCAGCTCCGACAGGTCTACCGGCTTCCGGAGCAGCCGTGCGGAGAGGGCGGCCACCTGTTCCGGGATTCCGGGGCCTACGTGGCCGCTCAGGACGATGGCCGGCACCTTTGCCAGCGCGGGGTCAGCCCGCAATGTTCCCAGGAAGCTCAAGCCGTCGATCTCCGGCATCCGGATGTCGGTCATCACCAGAGCGGGGCGGCGTTGGCGCAGGAGTTCGAGCGCCTGGCGTGGGTCGGAGGCAATAAGGCAGGTATACCCCGACCGCCGCAAAGCCTTGCCCAGGCTTTCGCGCATGGCGGGGTCATCGTCCACCATGAGCACTACCGGGCGAAGCGGCACTTCCAACAGACGCCGAACGCGATCCACCAGCTCGCCGGAGTCCCCCGAGCTCCGGCCGTCGGCTCCGTGCTCGCCGAGGTGCGCCACCTCGGTCTCACTGATAATCAGTGCGGGAACGTCGCAATTCCGGGGATCCATCCGAATCTGCTCCAGCACGGCCAGCCCGTGGGCGTCCGAAAGCTCCAGTCCGACAATGATCAGATCCACCCGCGCGTCGCCCAGACGCGACAGCCCCTCGCTGCCATTCAGGGCGGGGATGACCCGCCACCCCTCTGCGGCGAAGGCCGTCGCGCATAAGCGCTGGAGATCGGGATCGCTGTGGATGACCAGTATGGTGACCTGCCGCCATGGCGCGGGCGCGGTCGGCGCTGGACCAGCGGGCGCAGGCGCGGCTGCCAGCCGAAGGCGCACGTAAAAGCGGGCCCCCGTTCCCGCCTCACTCTCCGCCCAGATCTGCCCACCCAGCGCCTGCACTATGCCCCGGCTGATAGTGAGCCCCAAGCCGGCTCCCCCTTGATCTCGAGTCATCGAGTTGGCGACCTGGGTAAACGGCTCGAACACGGTCTCAAGCTTATCCGATGGAATACCCGGGCCCTGGTCGCCCACTTCGACGGTCGCAAACTCCGCATCCTGCCACCAGCGGATCGCGACCCGGGAGCCACGGGGAGCAAACTTCACCGCGTTCGAGAGGAGGTTCACCATGACCTGGATCACGCGGTCCCGCACCGCAGTTACCATGATCACGTCGTCCGGACCCCTGAGGTCAAGAGCGATGCCCCGCTCCGCTGCAAAAGCTGCCACCATCTCGATGCCCCCGCTGACAGCGTCAGCGAGCACGATGGGCTCCGGGTGAATCTTCACGTGTCCGGTCTCGATGCGGGACAGGTCCAGCAGGTCATTGACCAGGGCGATGAGGCGGTCGGAGTTGCGGGCAGCGATCTCGAGCAACTCGCGGGTGCTGGGATCGAGCGCCCCCGCAGCACCGGCGAGCACCAGCGCCAGGGACGTCTTGATCGACGTCATCGGGGTTCGGAGCTCGTGGCTTACCACCGAGACGAAGTCCGACTTCATCCGTTCGAGTTCCGCCTCGTAGGTCACATCCCTGAATTGCAGCAGATAGCCGATCAGCGTCCCGTCACCATCGCGCACCGGAGCCGCGAGCCGCTGGTACACCGTGTGTTCCGGGAGCAGCAGCTCGATCCGGTCGTTGACTGGAGTTCCCCCCTTCAACGTGTCGAGCTGCGCGGCCAAATCTCCGGGCTCCACTAAGGAGGCGGCGAGGAAGTCATGGACCCGGCTAACGCTGGCGCCCACGATTGCCTCGCGAGGGATACCGACCAGGCGGGTCATGGCCGTGTTGGCGTATGCGACAGTGTGATCGGGACCAACCAGCATGATCGCCGAGTCACTCGCACCGATCAGCGCTTCCAGCTGTCGATGCTCCCGGGCCAGAGCCTTGCCCTGCTGGGCGATCGTGCGGAGTAGCCTGGAGAAATGCAGCGACATCTCGATTTGTCGTGCAACTACGCCGGCCCATTCAAGGTCGGCGTCGGTGTAGTGGTCTGGCTTTTCATGTCCAAAGTTCAGCGTGCCGATGACGACGCCATCAACCCGCAACGGTACCAGCAGAGCCGACACCCGATGCCCGACTTCAGCGAGAATCCCCTGCTTGCCCTCGACATCGCCGCCCCGGAGGGGCCGGCCGGTTCGAAGCACGTCGCCGGTGAGCCCCTCGTCGAGAGAAAAGCGCAAGTCGCGAGTGATGAAACCTCCCCGCAGGGCATCATACAGGGTGTGGAGCTCGTAATATTGATGTAGCTCGTCCATCAGGACGACGCTGGCGCGCCGAAAATCGAACACCCCTCGCACCAGGACGATGGCACGGCGAAAGATCTCGGGGAGGTCGTACTCGGCATTGATGAGGTGAGCCAGCTCGCCCACTACCGCGAGCCGCGCAGCGGCGGATTCCACCGGCCGGATGGTCACCGCATCCACATACTCGCCTGCCACCCGAGCCAGTTCGTCCAGCAGAGCGGCGGCCACATCCCAGGAGGGGGAAGTGCAATCGCCCCGACCACGCCATTGGTCGGCGACCTCTTCCAGCATTCGGGCAACTTGGGCGAGCCGCTCAGCCTCGAAGCTGATGCTGGTGCCGGCGCAGGAGTGCGACAGCCGGTGAAGCCGATCTATCGCCCCATCTTGAAAGCCGGTCGAAAGCTCTGCCAACGCACTCCGCATTGCCGCGACCCGGCCTTCGAGCCCAGTGGCGAACTCGGCCCGCAGATCGGCGTAGGGATCTGACGGATTCAAGGGCAGAGGTCCCGAACCTGCTGGGCCAGGGTGTCTGGCTGGAAGGGTTTATAGAGGACGCCCGCCACGCCGGCAGCGTCGATCCTGGCCTGGTTCATTTCCCGCCTGGCCGTCAGCAGCACAAGAGGGATTCGGGCCGTCACCTCGTCCGCCTTGAGGCGGCGACATACTTCATAGCCATCGACCTCCGGCATCATAATGTCCACCAGGACGGCGTCGGGTTGTAGGGTTCGGGCCAGCTCGATGCCCAAGAGGCCGGAGGTGGCGGTGTGGACCTCCCAGCCTGCGGTGAACTCGAGCGTCCGCCGGACCAGCAGCAGTAGATCGCGGTCGTCGTCGATTATCAGGGCGCGGAACGGCACGCGGTCCTGGCTCAAGGCTTCGGGGTGGTCGATATTAGCCGTGTCCTCAGCGCAGGCGAGCTCGGCATGATCCCTCGGATTTACATCCTAGACGACGATCTCACGTTCGCCAAACTGGTGGCGGTGAACCTAGGGCCGACCAGCTATCGGATCCGCGTGTTCGGCGACCCGGAAGCGCTGTTCACCCGTTGCGAGGAGGAGCTTCCCGACGCCGTGATCACCGACATGATCATGCCGAACTTGAACGGAGTGCAGGTGACCCAGCGACTCCGGGCCCTTGATGCCAGTCTGCCGATTTTCGTGCTGACGGGCCACGCCGACATGCACACGGCCATCGAGGCGCTCAAGGCCGGGGCCAATGAATATCTGACCAAGCCGGTCAATATTGACGAGCTCACCACCCTGCTGGCCCGGGCGCTCGCGGAGCGGCCTCTGCGGGACGAGGCCCGGTGGCTGGAGGAGACCCGGACTCGCGAGTTCTCGGTGCGCGCCATTCTCGGCGAGCATCCCAAGGTAGAAGAGGTACGCAGTTTCGTCCGGGGGGTGGCGGCGATTCCCCGTCCCACCGTGCTGCTGCTGGGCGAGAGCGGCACCGGCAAGAACCTGGTTGCCCGGGCGATTCACCACTCCAGCCCCCATTCGCAGGGGCGATTCGTGGAGCTCAACTGCGCCGCGATGCCGTCCAATCTGGTGGAGGCAGAGTTGTTTGGCTACAACAAGGGTGCCTTCACCGATGCCCGGGAATCCAAGCGGGGGCTCATCGAGACGGCGAACGGCGGCACGCTGTTTCTCGATGAAATCGCGGAGCTGACGCCGGAGATCCAGGCCAAGCTGCTCACCTTTCTGGAGAGCCGCCGGTTTCGCCGAGTCGGCGGGACCGAAGAGATCGAGGTGGAGCTGCGCCTGATCACGGCCACCAATCGCGACCTCCCCGAGGTCGTTCGCAGTGGACGCTTCCGCACCGATCTATACTACCGGATCGCAGTAGCCAGCCATACCCTGCCTCCGCTCCGCGAGATCATCAGCGATCTCCCCCTGCTCGCCAATCACTATCGAGAAGTGTTCAATCGTGAATTCAAGAAAAAAGTGGAGACCATCGATGAAGCCGCGCTGGGGCTCATGCGCGCCTGGCAATGGCCGGGAAATGTGCGCGAGCTCCGCAACGTGATGGAGCGATCGTTGATTTTCTGCGCAGGTCCCAGTTTGGGGGTAGACAACCTGGCCAAGCTGAGTGGGATCGCACCAGGCGACCAGTCCCCAACCACCACGGGCTTCCGCTTGGGGCACAATCTGACCCTGGTCGAAGCCGAGCGCGAGTACATCCGGCTGACGCTGGAGGCCACCGGAGGGGAC
>DASYIX010000113.1:0-9409 GCA_035997125.1 Gemmatimonadales bacterium | reverse complement strand
CGGTGCCGGGGCCGGGCTGCTATTGATGGCGGCGTTCCTTCGGTATCAGAAGTGGCGGTTCGATTCCGTGAAATCGTAGCGCAGAATGTCGCGCTCGGCCCAGGGAGCATGCGCCGCGCGCTGCAGATTTCGGCTTCTGCTGTCGCACTCGAGCGTTGCGTTACTTGACAACCAATAAGCCATCGCTTATGCATTGTCCATGCAACGCGAGAACGTCCTCTTCCGGGCCCTGGCCGACCCCAGCCGCCGCGCCATTCTCGAGCGCCTCAGCCGAGGCGAGGCCGCAGTAAAAGACCTCACGGCGCGCTTCCAGATCTCGCAGCCCGCCGTCTCCCAGCACCTGGCCGCGCTCCGGAAGGCGGGCCTGGTCGCGGAACGGCGCGACGGCCGCCTGGTCTACTACCGGGTCCAGCCCAAGGGATTCCGCCCGCTCATCGATTGGATCACCCACTACCAGGCGTTCTGGCCCGAGCGCCTGGACCGACTTCAGACCTTGCTCAAGGAGATGGAAGGATGACCGCCAAGGCCGACACCCAATCAATCCTGCAGACATACGAACTCCCGTCCCCGCCGGCCAAGGTGTGGCGCGCGCTGACCGAGCCCGAGCTGCTCGAGCGCTGGCTCATGAGCAACGACCTGAAGCCGGCGGTCGGTCAGAGCTTCACCTTCCGCATGGAGCCGACGAAGTGGTGGGATGGGATCGTTCACTGTGAGGTGCTGGAGTTCGAGCCGCAGAAGCGCCTCAGCTATACCTGGCGGAGCGGCCCCGAGTCGTCCCCGCTCGACACCGTCGTCACCTGGACCCTCACGCCGACCCCCTCGGGCGGAACTCGGCTGGAGCTGGAGCACTCCGGATTCGTCCCCAAGAACAAGTTCGCCTTCGAGGGCGCGCGCCAGGGCTGGGAGCACATGGTCAACCAGCGGCTGAGCGAGGTGTTGCGCACTCTGTAGTTTTTGCGCTATAACAAGGAAGCAGAAGGTGGCTCCCACAGCACGTTTCGAACTTCCACCGGGGGGACGCATCCATGGGCACGAAGTCACGAATGTCGCTGGTCCTGATGGTCATGCTGGGTGTGATTGGGCTGAGCCCGAGCGTCACCGCCGCGCAAGATCTGCAGGGCGAGTGGCGGGCGCAGCTGCAGTTCAGCAGCGGCGCGTTCGCCCCGATCAAGGACCTGGAGTTCATGTACTCGTTCAACCAGGGCGGGACCATGACCGAGTCGTCGAACTACGACGCGTCTCCGCCGGTGCCGCCGGCCTATGGAATCTGGCGGAAAACGGGGGACAAGACGTTCGAGGCCAAATACGAGTTCTACGTGACCAAGCCGCCGGCGAATTTCGAGGAGATCACCAAGGGCGGCGGCTGGGGACTCGGCGGCCGGGGCATCTTCGTGGAGCGGATCACGCTCTCGGCTGACGGCAAGTCGTTCACCTCGAAGATCAAGTACGATCAGTTCGATACCGCGGGCAAGCCGGCCGAGGGTGGGGGTGAGGCGACAGGGAAGGGCGTGAAGTTGACGTTCTGAGCAGGCGGCGTCACGCACTCCCCTCGACCAGCCGCAGCCGAGGTAACCGCTCGGTCGAGAGCAGCTCATCGATCGCGGCCACCGGAAGCGCCGGCCAGAAGTGATGCCCCTGCCCGAGGGGACAGCCGAGATCGATCAGCGCCGCCTGCTGCTCCGCTCGCTCGATCCCTTCGGCGATGGTCTGGAGCTTGAGCGTGTCGCCCAGGCCGACGATGGCACGCGCCAGCGCTGAACGGTCGGCGCCCTGCCCGACTTCTTCCACGAATGGTTTCGCGATCTTGAGAATGTCGATCGGGAAGCGCTGCAGGTAGCTCAGCGACGAGTAGCCGGTGCCGAAGTCGTCAATCGCGAGCCGCACGCCGAGCACCTTGAGCTGCTGCAGCCGCTCGAGCACCGCGTCGGTCTCCTGCATCAGCACGCTTTCGGTGATCTCCAGCACCACCGACGACGGCTCGACGCCGGACGAGGTGAGCGTCTGCCGGAGCGCGAGCGCCAGACCCGATCCCTGAAGCTGCCGGCCCGAAATGTTGACCGAGATGGCGAGCGGGAGCTTGGGATGCGCCGCCTGCCACACTTTTAGCTGCCGGCAGGCCTCTCCGAGCACCCACGACCCGAGCTGCACGATCAGGCCGGTTTCCTCGGCCAGGGGGATGAAGTGCTCCGGGAGGAGCCGGCCGAACTGGGGGTGCTCCCACCGGAGCAGCGCCTCCAGGCCGTAGATGCCGCCGGTCCGCAGGTTGACGATGGGCTGGTAGAACAGCGTCAGCTCCTGCTTCTCGATCGCGGACCGCAGCGCGGCCTCGAGGTTGAGCCGCTCGTGGATGTCGGCGTACATCCGCGATTCATACGTCTCCGCGTGGCCCTTGCCGTGCCGCTTGGCGGCATACATTGCCATGTCCGCGTTCCGCAGCAGGTCGTCGGCCCGGTCATCGGGCGAGGCGGTGGCCACCCCGATGCTCGCCGTGACCCGCAGCTGGTTGCCGCTGAGCGAGAAGGGGTGCGACATCGCGGCGGCCAGCCGTTCGGGAAGTCCTTCCTGCCCGTCGGTGCCTTCGACCAGGATGGCGAATTCGTCGCCCCCCAACCGCGCCACCGTGTCCGCGGTCCGGGCGCAGGCCAGGAATCGCTCGGCCGCGGCGATGAGCAACCGGTCGCCCTCGGCGTGGCCCAGGCTGTCGTTCACCGTCTTGAAGTCGTCGAGGTCGAGGAAGAGGACCGTCACCGGACTCCCGCGCCGCTGCGCCAGCGCCAGCGCGTGGCTCACCCGGTCGCGGAACAGCGCCCGGTTGGCCAGCCCGGTGAGCGGGTCGTGGAAGGCCTGGTGAGTCAGCTGCTCCTCCAGCCGCCGCCGCTCGCTCACGTCGCGGGTGTTGAGCACCACGCCTTTTACTGTGGTGTCGTGGAGCAGGTTGGTCGCGAGGATCTCGGCGTGCAGCCAGGAGCCGTCCGACTGGCGGAAGCGCCACTCGACCGGGCCGCTCACGCCCGGTGCCTGCGCCGCGTTGCGAAAGAACGTGGCCGCCCGCTCCCGGTCATCGGGGTGGAGCAGCTCGGACACGGTCTGGCGCAGCATCTCCGACGTGTCGTAGCCAAACACCCGGGTGACCGAGGGGCTCACGAAGCGGACCGTGCCGTCCGCCCGGGTGACGATGATGACGTCGGACGAGTGTTGGACCAACGACCGGAAACGGGCCTCGTTCTGCCGCGCCGCATGCTCGGCGAGCAGCCGGACGTTCTCCCGTACGGCAAGGAGCTGGCGCAGCACCACCAGGCCGGTCACCAGCAGGGCGCCGACGGCGAGCCCGCTGATCGGATCGGTCCAGGGGCGGAGGGCGACGAAGAGGAGCAAGGCGTACGTCGTGCCGACCGCGAGGTAGGGCAGCGGGCTGATCGCCTGGAGCCGGATGACGGGCGGCGAGGCTTCTCGCTGGGCGACGGGACGGCGCCAGTAGAGCTCGGCGCTGGCGATCAGCATCACGTAGCAGAGCAGGAAGACGGCGTCGGCCCAGCTCGCGCTCCGGCTGCCCACATCGAGCTGCACCAGGTTGAAAGTGAGATCCGCGACCACGCCCACCGACACACCGGTGACCAACAGGCGGAACGCCCGGCGGTTGCCATCGATCGGCCGGCGCAACAGCACCGTCGTGACGCCCAGCAGGACCAGCATGCTCGCCAGGGGATAGGCGAACGCCAGCAGGTTGACGACGACGCTGCTCTCCTGCGAGGCAGCGGTTGGGCGGACCGAGAAGTACCAGATCGCGACCGCGCCGCCGACCAGCACCATGGCGCCGTCGAGCAGCAGCTTCCATCGCTCCATCCGGGTGCGGCGGGCCAAGGGAAAGCAGAGCAGGGCTGTGAGGGTGAGCAGCGAGTCGGTCAAGTAGAACGGGTCGGCCCAGGATACCGGCGGGCTGTCGTGCAGGGTCAGGACGTACCCGGTCGAGATCGCGTTGCCGGTGAACACCATCGCCCCGCCGAGCGCGAACAGGCGGAGGGCGCGGCGGACGCCCGGATCGAGGATGTCCTGCCTCGAGGCGAGGAAGAAGAGGGTCAGCACGGTCAGGTTGATCGGCATGAATGCCACGTTGCCGACGATGTCGCGCACCGTCGGGCTCCCCCAGTGGCTCTGCTCCCACACCAGGTAGAGCACGCCGTAGAGCACGGTGGCGAACGCGGCAGTGCCGACGGGGAGGCGAATGCCTCCCCCAGCCTCTGAAGCCGGGGCGGCGAGCTCGGGGTTACCTATGCGGGTACTCCCGGTGGCGATTTGTGGGGGGCCGTAAGTAAGCCCAGGGCTTCGTCCTGCGCTAGCGCCCTACTCACAGACGAGTTTCGGCATCCGCCCCGGCGTTCCTTTAATCTCCGGAGGTGTCGCGCTTCCCGTTCCGTATATCGATATTGCAACTTGGATGTATTTACTCACTTAATTGATGGAGCTGGTCCATGACGGAGAAGAAGATCATCGCGGTCATCGGCGCCACTGGAGCGCAGGGTGGGGGAGTGGTGCGCGCCATCCAGGCGGACAAGAGCGGGCCGTTTGCGGCCCGCGCCATCACCCGCAACCCCAACTCGGAGAAGGCGCAGGCGCTGCGGGCGAGCGGAGTCGAAGTGGTTGCCGGCGACGCTGACAAGCCCGGGACGCTCGGTCCAGCGTTCCGCGGCGCTTACGGTGCGTTCCTCGTCACCAACTTCTGGGAGCACTTCTCGGTCGAGCGGGAGGTCACCCAGGCCCGCAACATGGCGCAGGCGGCCAAGGCCGCCGGCGTACAGCACGTCATCTGGTCCACCCTGGAAGACACCCGCAAGTGGGTGCCGCTGGAGGACGACCGGATGCCGACCCTGCAGGGCAAGTACAAGGTGCCGCACTTCGACGGCAAGGGCGAGGCGGATCAGATCTTCCGTGAGCTGGGCGTGCCGACCACGTTCCTGCTCACCGCGTTCTACTGGGAGAACCTGATCTATTTCGGCGCGGGCCCGCAGCGGGGACCGGACGGCACCCTGGCGATCACCTTCCCGATGGACGACAAGAAGCTGCCCGGCATTGCGGTGGGGGACATCGGTAAGGCCGCCTACGGCATTTTCAAGCGGGGGAAGGAATTCATTAATAAGACGGTGGCGATTGCCGGTGAGCACCTCACCGGTGCGGAGATGGCGCGCGCGCTCACCCGGGCGTTGGGGCAGGAGGTCCGGTTCAACAATGTGTCGCCCGAGGTGTATCGGAGCCTCGGCTTCCCCGGCGCGGACGATCTGGGCAACATGTTCCAGTTCAAGCGCGACTTCAACAAATACTTTTGTGGCGAGCGGAATCTGGCGTTCACTCGGTCGCTGAATCCGGAGCTACAGACGTTCGAGCAGTGGCTGGCGGAGCACAAGGATCAGATTCCGCTGCCGGCTGGCGTAGGCGCGTAGGCGGGAAAGCAGAAAGCCCGGGTCATCAGCGGCCCGGGCTCGCATCGCTCAATCACTTCTCAGCCGTCATCCGCTCTCGCCCCGCCCGAGCCTCGCGCACATATGGCTCGAGCTCGGGGTCGGCATGGCGCCAAGCGTCCTCCACGAACTGGTACGACTCTCTCGCCTTCTGCCGTTCGCCCAGAGCCTCCGCGATGCGACCCTGCTCCAGTCTGCCGAGGACGATGAACGGGCGCTCGGCCTTCCAGACCCATTGGTCCAGCACCGCTCCCGCCAGTTGCGGCTGTCCCGCCGCGGCGAGCAAGCGGGCCTCGGTGAGCTTCTCGTAGGAGCAGATGTTCGCCAGGCAGAGCGTGTCCGGGATGGCTTGAAAGAGACGCAGCGCCCGGACCGAATCAGCTCGGGCCAGGGCGAGGTACGCGGCCGTGGCCGCGTGGAGGTAGCGGACCCGGAGCTTGCCGAAGGCGTCCGCCTGGCTTGCCGTCTCCTGCTCGGCGCGGAGCGCGAACCGCGCCAGCGACACAGTGTCTCCGCGGGCTAGCCACCAGGGGAGGCCCGCCAGTTGCCGCGCCAGGATGAAGTTGTAGTGCGGCACCGGCCACTTTCCCGGGTCGAAGGCGTGGGCAAAGGTGCTGGCAGCCAGAGATTCCGGGATTGCCCCCAGCAGGCTGAGACTGAGGAACGGATCCAGGAACCAGGTGAACCGCGAGGCCTTCGCGTTGACCAGCAGGAGGCGATCCACCATGTACGCCTCTCGAAGGTGCCCCCGGAACGCCAGCTCCCGCGCCAGGAACTGACGGTACATCAGAGTGTCGGACCAGGGTAAGACGCCGTTGCCGCTCCGCGTGCTCCGCTCTCGCATCAGTCGGACCCCGGTCTCCGCCGAGTCGGGCCACCAGTTGAGGTACTGAGAACCAACCTCGTCGAGCGCATAGGCGGCGGCGCTGTCGATCATGTGGTCCGCCTCCGGCGAGTGGGACCGCTCGGGATCGAGCATCAGGGCGGCCAGTCGCATCGAGGGCGCGTTGACGTCGGTCGGATCGAGCCGCAGGTAGGCGGCGGCATACTTCCGGGCCAGCTCGGGGCGATTCAACTGGATCGCCAGCGTCACGGTATGCTCGTACGCTGGCGCGAACCCGGAGTCGAGTGCGATGGCGCGGTCGAAGGCCTCCAGTGCTGGACCGGGAGCACCCCCAAACGGAGGATCGCTGTGAAAGCGGGCATCACCCAGTCGGTACCAGACCTCGGGGTCCTCGGGATAGCGGTGGGCGGCGTCCTCCAGGGTGGAATACCACCGATAGCGGAAGCGGATCAGATCGGCCGGGTCGAGCGCGTCGTCAGCAGCGATCGAAAAGGAGTCGGCGGCGATCTGCATGCTGTCTTTGGGAGACAGCCCGTGGTTCAGCACCGCCGCCTTCCGGAGGTACTCGACTCCCCTCAGGTAGGATTGCTCGTTGGCGGGATGCCAATCCACCGCCATCCCCATCTGCTTAAAGGCGATCGCGAAGGTGCTGTCCAGGGTGAAGGCCCGGTCGTAATACACCACGGCAGAGTCCCACTGCCCCCGCCGATAGAATTGCTCTCCATTCAGGAAGGCCTTCAACGCCGAGAGCGAGCGGGAGCCGATCGACACCCGTCGCACCGCCCCGATCGGGCGATCCCGTCCCAGCGCCTGCAGGATCCTGACGCCGAGCGAGTCGGCCAGGTCTCCGATGGCCGCGGTGTCGCCTTTGACCTCGAGATCGGGGCCGACTCGCTTCTTCGCCAAGTCCAGCACCGCCGCTCGCAGGCTGACCGTGTCCCTCGTCTTCCTTATGCTCCCGAAGACCACCAGTCCGGCGCCGGTGCGATGCCCAAAGCTGCCCGCCGACACCCGATCGGCTCGGCCGCGCCAGCGCTTGAGTCCCAGGGTCTGGGGGACCGTGCGCAGTGGGCCGGCGCCATCGAGGTCCCGCGCGAGGATGTCCACCAATCCCTCATGCCAGATGGAGAGCGACGGGTCGAGCACGTCGAAGGGGGCGACGGCTACGAGGTTGGGATCGGTGGGCAGATCCGTGTGGCTTCCCGACATCAGGAGCCCTGCCGCGCCGAGGGTGGCTAGCCCGATGGCCGCGCCCGTGCGCCAGCGTTTTACCGGGACGGCAGCCCGGTGCGGCGGTGGGGCGTCTGATGCTGCTGTGAACGGATCGACCGCAGGATAGCGGTCAGCCGGCGGCGCATTCGACGGTCCGGCCCCATTCTCAGCTACGTGGCGGTGCTGTTCGATCCACTCCGACAATTCCGGTGGGGGATCGGCGCCGAGCTCGGAGCGCACCAGCGACTCGTAAGCCTCTCCCAGGCGCAACGCCTCCGCATGCTCGCCAGCATGGTCGAGGGCGGTCATCAGGCCGAGCGCGGCGTGGGAGCTCAGCGGGTCGAGCTCGAGCAGGCGTCGCCACCAGCTCGCCGCCAGCCGGTGCTCGCCCCGCGCGCTCGCCTGGGTGGAGAGTGCCTCCAGCGCATCCCGGCATTGAGCCGCCAACTTCGCCCGCCTGGTCTCCGCCCAGTCTTCGAACTCTCCGCCCCCATTCAGGAAGAAGCCATCCAGAAACGGTGCGGTGTAGAGCGACACGGCCCGGGTCGGATCGTGCTCCTCTAGCGCGCAGGTGAACGACTCCACGTCGCTCGAGATCTCGGTCGGATTGAGGCTGAGCTGAATCGATCCCAGGAAGAGCTCGGGCGCGTGGAGATCCCGTCGGAGCGCGTAGCAGGACTGCCGCAGGAGCCGGTGCCCGTGCTCGTCGTCAGTCTCGGGCCACAAGGCGGTGATGAGCTTATCCCGGCTGACTCCCTGCCGGCCGGCGGCAGCCAGGAGTGCGAGCAGCGCCAGCGTCTTCCTCTGTTGGGCTGCGCCGGTCCCAGGGGTGCCGTCGATCTCGACTGAAAGTCCGCCGAACGTCTTGAGGTGGAGCATGTTGCTCCATTTGACCGGGCTTTGACTGGCCTGCTACGGGGTACCTCTAACTTAGCCCCGGTACCGTGAACCGGCGAACTCAGGCGGTACTTACCCGCGCCCTTCCCAGTCAGGAGCCAGCCAATGATCCATCGCGAGCTTCTCGTGGCGACCGGCCTCATTGCCTTTGCCGCGGGTTCGAACACGACGGCTCCGAACCAGCCCATCTCGGAAGGAGTGGGAGCGTCGTCCGAGAGCCGGTCATTCCATCTGACAAAAGAGTGCTCGGAGTACCTGGGCCAGGCCGGGAATCACTGCACCGTCATCAAATCGAACGTCCAACTGATCCCGGCCGGGGCCACGGTGACCTACCTGGTGGCGGCGGATCTGGTCCACGGGACCTACGACGGCGATGTCGTTCTCCGGGCGAATCCAGGCGACGCCGCCTCCGGCCACTGCATCGTCACCGATCTGGTGAAAGCGATCGGCAACTGCGCGTTCTCCGGTGGCACCGGGCACCTCTCGGGGTTCCATGCCATTGTGGTCGTCTCGGGCGATCGGAACCCCCTTCTGGCCCATTGGAAGGGGCGGTTCAGCCTGAACCCCTGATGGAGATGATGTCAGTGTAACCGGTAATAGACGGAGAGAATTCCCAACCCAAGGAGGCGCATCATGCAAGCACAACTATCAACCATTGCTAGCCTGCTGATCCTGGCGGGTGTTGCGGCAGGTTGCGGCAGCACGGACCCGAACCCGAACCCGAATCCGAACGGCGGTGGAAGCGTGCTCACCACCGTGGTGGTCACACCTTCGACCGCCACGCTGTTCACCATCGAGCCGGGGAACACAGTCATGCTGTCGGTGGTGCCCAAGGATCAGAACGGCAAGACGGTCACCGGCGCCGGCGCGGCCAGCTTCTCCAGCGATAACAGCGCGATCGCGACGGTCAGTAATGATGGCATGGTCACGATGGTGGCTCCCGGCACGGCGCGGATTACGGCTTCGGTGACCGCAGGTAGCGTGACCAAGGAAGGCTTTAGTG
>DASYIX010000112.1:0-2181 GCA_035997125.1 Gemmatimonadales bacterium | reverse complement strand
GGTACCGGTCGCGCCGGAGCGGTAGCCGTAGACGACGGACTTCCACTGTGTGGTCGGGAGTGATCCGGCGATGAACAGCAGACCGAGCAGGGCGAGGCCAATCATCGCTTTTTCCGGCGAGCTGAGTCCAGCCACGAAAGGATCTCGATACTTGCGCGCCGGATCGCGCCGAGCGGCTTGTGAGGAAGATCGGCAGCCGGCGGTGAGTCGCCTCTGAGTGCCGCCGCGAATTGCTGGGCGGTGGAGAACCGGTCAGCCGGCAGCCGGGCCAGGGCCTGGTACACCGCCCGCTCCACCGGTATCGGCACCCCCGGCCGGATAGTACGCAGGCTGGGGATCGGATCTACCATCTTCCGAGCGAGGACCCCACCCGGAGTTGCAGCGGTAAATGGCGGCTCCCCTCCTAACATTTCGTATACCACACAACCCAAACTGTAGATGTCGCTCCTGCCATCGAGCTGAGACCCGCTTGCCTGTTCCGGGCTCAGATACTCGGGAGTTCCCAGGATGACCCCGGTCGCCGTCAGCCGTTCCCCTCCAGCAGCGGCTATGGCCCGGGCAATCCCGAAGTCGGCCACGAGGGCGTGCCAACCACCCGTCGCGCTTCGGTCGCGCGACGGGTACCCGCTCAACAGGATGTTCTCGGGTTTGATGTCGCGATGGACCACACCGTGCGCGTGCGAATGGGACAGAGCATCGGCGACCTCGCCGGCGATCTGCAAAGCATCGGACAGCGGAAGCTGTAGCTCCCGCTTCAGCCGCTCTCGAAGCGATTCGCCTTCAATGTACGGCATGACATAGTAGAGCACTCCATCCGACTCACCGGAGTCGTGCAGCGGCAGGATGTTGGGATGCTGAAGCTGGGCGGCAAATCGAATCTCGCGCAGAAATCGCTCGGCGCCGAGGATCGCCGCTATCTCGTCATGGGGCACCTTGATTGCGACCTGACGATGATGTCTGCGGTCGTGGGCCAGGTAAACCCTCGCCGCTCCACCCCGTCCCAGCTCACGGACGATCTCGTAGGTGCCCAGCAGGCTGCCGGGCAGGAGCCCACTACCAGCAGCAAGGTCTGAGATCAAGGGTGAGGCGTAATCCGCGGCGTGATCCCGAAGGAACTGCTCTGACCTGGTGATCGCGTGCAGTATCCGCTCGACCTCGGCGCCGAGCTGCGGATCGTCGGAGCGGAACCGGGCGAGGAGCTGCCGCTGACCATCAGGCTCCGAGTCGAGCAGCTGGTCCAGCAGCCGCTCGATCTCATCCCAGCGGTCAGCTCCAGGAGTCACCGCCGACTACTCACCGGACAGCTCTGCATACAGCCAGCCCCTCGCCTTGGCCCAGTCGCGCTGGACCGTCCGCAGCGGCAAGGCCAGTGCCCCGGCGGTCTCCTCCTCGGTGAGCCCGCCAAAGAATCGGCATTCAACCACCTGACTCAGGCGCGGGTTGAGTGCTGCCAGACGCTCCAGGGCCTCGTCCAGCGCCAGCAGGGTTTCCCCCCGCTCCGCCGCCGAGGCGTTCTCGTCCAGCGTGATCCTCAAGAGCTCTCCGCCTCGCCGCTTGGCCCGGTGCCGGCGGGCGTAGTCCACCAGGATTCGGCGCATCGCGACCGCGGCCACCCGGTAGAAATGAGACCGGTCCTGCCACTGCACCCGAGTCTGATCGACGAGCTTGAGGTAGGTCTCGTGCACCAGGCCGGTGGTGCCGAGGGTGTGGCCGGGGCGCTCGCCCTGAAGCTGCCGGCCCGCGATCCGGCGGAGCTCGCCATAGACCGCGGGGAACAGCCCGCCCATCGCCTCAGGGTTCCCCCGGCGGATCTCCAGGAGAAGATCGGTGATTCGCTGGCTATCGTCGCGGGCGAGCTGGCTGCGATCCATGTGACCTGCAGCGCTGGAGGAGCTGGGGCTGAGTCCAAGATGAGCCCCGCCGCAGGCTCCCGCAACAGACCCCACTCCAGATCCCCCCCTCTCCGCCCGCCGTTGGCGGGTTTGCTCCCCTGCCTGCGCGTCAAGGACAGAACCACCCTAACGAGGAGGCGCTATGCGGTACCACTTCATTCTTCTGGCAGTGGCTTTCGGTCTGGCGGCCTGTGGGCAAGACCTGACGAGCCCGGATATCGTCCCCAGTGTAGACGCGGTTCCCAAACCGCACCCCAGCCAATCAGTACCGGTTGGATGCCTCAAGCGG
>DASYIX010000111.1:0-96736 GCA_035997125.1 Gemmatimonadales bacterium | reverse complement strand
GCCCGGCTCCGGGAAGGAGAGAGGTGCAGGAGCCAGGGCCGGCAGCAGAGCCGCCATCCACCCGACCGACAAAATGTGGGTTCGCATCGCGATCCTCCGGGAGCCTGTTCTTGATGCTGGGGTCCTTCCTCGACTGACGGCGCGGCCCAGGGTCAGGTTTCTCAGAATCTCTTGCGCTGGCCCGGCCGGCATTGTACTCTCACTATCGACAACTGCTCCTTCGTGGTCATTTGCGGCGTATTGCAGCCACGTTAAACAAATGCTAAAAGGCCTCGCGTCCCGAGTGTCTTTTTGCCACCGGGCGCTTTTCATTTTGGCCGGTCCAAGAGACGCTGGGAGCAGGCGGAAAGATCCGACATGCCCGCTGCGCCTACCCAGGCGGCCCCCCCTGATGAGCTCGTGGTCCCTGACTCATTGGCTGAGGCCCTCCGCGTCCTCCCGCTCCAGTGTGCCGTGTGCCAGGCCGAGTATCCCCCCGGCCCGGTTGCCATCTGCGAACGCTGCCTTGGTCCGCTGGAGCCGGCGTATCCAGCCAACCGGGCTTGGCCCGATCGCGCCGCTATCGCCGGGCGTGATCGTTCGCTCTGGCGCTATGCCGAGTTTCTGCCTTTTGAGGGAGCTCCCACTCTCTCGCTCGACACCGGACTCACCCCGCTGGTGGAGGCGCCCATACTCGCCCGGAAGCTGGGTGTCGCCCGCGTCTGGCTCAAGAACGACAGCGTCTCGCATCCGAGCCTCTCCTTCAAAGACCGGGTCGTCGCCACCGCCATCAATGCCGCTCGTGCGCTGGGGCTCGACACGGTCGGCTGCGCCTCGACCGGCAACCTGGCCAATGCCGTCGCCGCTCAGGCTGCCCGGGCGGGACTTAGGGCCTGGATCTTCATTCCTCACGACCTCGAACCCGCCAAGGTAGTGGCCACGGCCGTATTCGGCCCTCACCTGGTTCGCATCCGGGGCACCTACGACGACGTCAATCGCCTCTGTACCCAGGCGGCCGAGCGGTTCAACTGGGGCATCGTAAACGTGAATCTGCGGGGCTACTACGGCGAGGGGTCCAAGACCATGGCCTTCGAGATTGCCGAGCAACTCGGCTGGCGCCTGCCCACCGCGGTCATCGCTCCGATGGCGGGCGGATCGTTGATCACCAAACTGCGGAAAGGATTCCGGGATTTTCTGGAGGCCGGTCTCGTGTCTGGCGAAGTGCCGCGGCTGTACGGCACCCAGGCAGCGGGCTGCGCTCCGATCGTCCGGATGGTGCGGGAGCATACCGACGTTCTCCAGCCGGTCATCCCCAACACCATCGCCCGCTCGCTCGCGATCGGAAGTCCCGCCGATGGAGTCTTCGCGTCCCGCGCTATCCGCGAGACCGGGGGATGGGCCGCGGCAGTTACCGATGAAGCGCTGTCCGGGGGAATCCGGCTTCTGGCCGAGACCTCTGGGGTGTTCGCGGAGACGGCTGGTGGGGTGACCCTGGCAGGCGCGCTGGAGCTGGCTGCGGAAGGACACTTCAGGGCCGACGACGAAGTAGTCCTCTGCATTACCGGCAACGGCCTCAAGACCGTAGACGCGGTTTCCGACACCGCCCGTGATTTGCCGATTATCGCGCCCAAGCTCCGCGAACTTGCGGCGCTGGTGGAGCAGTCAGTCTGACCTTAAGGAGAGCAAGGCTATGTCAGTGACATTGAGTCTTCCGACGGTCCTGGCCCGCCTGGCGGATGGCCAGGCGACGCTGGAGGCGAGCGGAGCAACGCTGGGTGAGGTGGTGGCGAGGATTGCCGAACGGTTCCCCCGGCTTGCGCCCCGGCTCCAGGACGAGACAGGCGGCCCCTATCCCTTCGTGGCGTTCTACCTGAACGATGAAGACGCGCGGTTCCGGGGAGGCTTCGGCGCCCCTGTAGCTGATGGCGACGAGATCACGGTAGTGGCCGCCATCTCCGGGGGATGATGCTCCGGGCCGGCCTACCACCGCTCGGCAACAGCCTGGATCAAGTCGGCCAGGCTGACCACGTCTCTCAGGTCGATCGTCTCCGCGGGCGAGTGGGAGTAGCGGAGGGGCCAACCGATCGGTACGTCCGGTACGCCGTAGGGCACGAACATCGAGCCATCGTTCCCGCCGTTGGTGGTACCCACCTGAAACGGTATCCGTCGGGCCCGCGCCAGGGCTACGAGTGAGTCCACCAGGGCCGGCGGTGTCACCGAGCTGTTGTCCAACGCACGTGCGACGGCCCCATGTCCCAGGGGAGCCAGCCCGAAGTTCTTCGGCTCCAGGGGCGAGTCGGCGCTGACGAAGGTGTCGATGGCGTGGACCCGAATCGGCCTCAAGCCCAGCGCGCCTGCAGCTACCCGCGCGCCCTCCAACCCAATTTCCTCCCGCACGCTCCAGATGAAGATCACGGTGTGACGAAGGCGCGCGGGATCCAGGTGGCGCACCGCCAGGATCTGGGCAGCGTCGCCCACCCGGTCGTCGAAAGAGCGGCCGGTGGCCCGATTGCCGGCCAGACGCATGAACTCCTTGGGCATCGTCACGGTATTGCCTACGCCAATACCGAGTGCTTCGGTGGCAGCCCGCGATCTGGCTCCAACGTCGGCCCGCATAGCTGGAGGAGTGCGGCGTAACTCAGCCGGTGCCGTAGAATCCCGGGGCATGAAGACTCCCGGAATTACCGCCCGTCCGGTCTGCACCAGGGCCGGCTGGGCCTCCCACAGCGAAGGAAAGATTCCTCCCACCGGAGCCAGCTCCAGCGATCCATCCTCCCGAACGCCGGTGACTCGAAATCCCACTTCATCGAGGTGAGCCACGAACACAACGATGGGCTCGCCCTTCCCGGCCGTCAGCCAGAGATTGCCGGCGGTGTCGGTCACGGTACGGGCCCAGCCGGGCAGCAGCTTCTGAACGGTCGCCCGCACCGGGGTCTCCATGCCGGAGACTCCGTAACTCTGGATGAGAGGAGCGAGCACCCGCTGCACCTCAAGTACCCCGCGCGAAGCCTGGGCCTCGAGGAGCGCGGGGCAAGCGAGCAGGAGCAGCGCAGCCCAGGATCTCACTTGTCCGCCCCGATCCACTGCACCAGCGCCACGCGCAGCGAATCCGCGTCGGCCAGGCTGACGGTCTCCACGGGGGTGCCGCCATAGGTGATCGAAAGGGACCACCTCACCACCCGTCCAAGGCCGGGCCACCGGGCCGATGCGGCAGCGTCAGCGCCGCGTTGCAGCGTACCCGGCGGACCGGGTCGGCTATCAACGATCAAGGTTTCGTCGAATGGTCCAAGGGTCTTCGCCAACGGACCCAGCCCCAGCTCCGACAGTCCCTGTTCGATCGCGAACGCGACAGTCACTGGAGGAATCAGCTTGGCTCGTAGCCTCGATTGCCGCACCGCCAACACCAGAGCTGCGCAGGCCGCCCGCCGCCCTGCCACCGGAGCTGCGACCAGGCCGTCACCGTAATTCTGCGGATGCTTGGTCAGGGTAACCGGAGCGAGCACACCGAGCCCCAGCGCCGTCGCCTGAGCCCGCGACTCGGCGCCGACGTCCACGTATGCATCGTCTACGCTAAACAAGGAGTCGGATGGTGTATTCCGGCCGCGGGTCAGATGGATCGAGCGCACGGCGACCACACCGGGAACCGGCCCACGCCGACCCTGAATAGTGACCCGGTGCCCCTCGAGCTGCTGATCGAAAAGCGGGGAGGCTTGCCCCGGCACTCGCCGGAGGGTGAGATAGCCGTCCTCACGGATAGCTCCGACCACATACCCGGGCTCGTCCAGCGGGCAGACGACCAAACGCTTGACCGATCCGGCACCCAGCTGAAGCCGTACATTTCCTGCGCGGTCACGGGTGGATCCGGGCAAGACGTGGAGGATCGTGTCCACCATCGCCTGCTCGTAGCCGGTCACCGCGGAGAGAGAGGCGAGCCGGGCCGCCAGGCCCGAACCAGAGCTATCGTCTGCCTGTGCCCTACTCTCCCTGGCCGTGAGTATCCCGACCAGGAAGAGCGTGAACAGGGCCGCAGAGGAACTCAATTCCTCGAGTCGCTCCTGCCCGCAGTTTCCTCGACGGGGCTTCCGCCATTGGCCGTGTCGAGATCATGGACGTACAGGGCAGCCCCAAATCCGGTGTCGGTCTCTTTCACTACCCCCTGCAGGAGATTCAGGGCCTCAGTCAGACTCCGGGAGAAGGCGAACTCGAGCGCGGACGGCGCGGGCTCACCATCCCTGGTCTCGGGGAGGTAGGCAGTCAGGAAACGCTCGACTATGACGGGGTGGATCTCTCGATTGGCGGGATGAGGCAGGCCGTGGCGACGTTCAATTTCGGACAGGAGGCGCCCGGCCACGAAGAGGCGCTCCTGTTCAAGGGCGACAGGAAGCATCACATAGTTCCTCTCGGGAATCGCCGGCGCGGCTGACGTACGGCCGGCAAGTAATTAGATCGGGCGACGTCAGGCGCCACGGAACCAGAACTCGCGGCAACTGTCTACCAATGCGAAACACTCAAAGTCTACGTAAGAGAAGAAAGACCGAACTCCATCCATCGCTCACCAGCTTCGAGGTCCTCGCGGGTCAGTCCGTGCGCCGCGTTACTCCAATGAAGAGTGACGTCCGCACCGGCCCGGCCCAGCAGGTCCGCGAGGGCCTGGCTCTCCGCCGGCCGAACGATCGGGTCGTGCCTCCCGGCAGCGATGAGGACCCGCACGCCTTCCATCGTGGGCAAGGGATCCGGCACCAGTGGGACCATGGGCCGCAGCAGGAGGGCGGAGCTCAGACTGCCCGGGTGCAGCAGCAGCAAGGCGGCGGCGATGTTGGCACCATTGGAGAAACCCAAAGCCATCGGGGGAGTGTCACCGAGACCATAGTTCTGTCGCGCGGCGGCCAGGAAGTCGGCCAGCTGCCGGGCCCGAAATCGAAGGTCCTCCAGGTCAAAAACCCCCTCGGCCAGCCGGCGGAAGAATCGCGGCATCCCATTCTCCAGCACCTGACCCCGGGGGCTGAGCAGCGGGACTCCCGGTGCGAGCGACTTGGCCAGCGAGATCAGGTCGTCCTCACTCCCGCCGGTGCCGTGCAGGAGGAGCAAGGGGACCGCACCGGGGCGGTTCCCCGGTATGAAGCGATGTACAAAGCCCAGCTCCGCGCTCATCTCGTCCGCTCCACCGGCGCGTGGGGCAGCCGGACCGGCGGCAGCACCCGTTCGATCTCCTCCCGGCTGGACTGGTACATCGGAGGGAGCTTCAACTGAGTCCCCAGCTCGGTCCGGGACTCGTCGATGAGAAACCCCGGGCCGTCGGTGGCAATCTCGAAGAGCACGCCGCCCGGCTCCCTGAAGTAGACGGAGTGGAAGTATTGCCGGTCGATTACGGGAGTGATTCCCCGCCCCTGGGCCTCGATCTCGGCCCGCTTCATTAACTGGGCCTCGTCGCTGGCTGCCCGGAAGGCCACGTGGTGCACTGTTCCCACCCCATCGCCTCCGCGCCAGAAGCCCGGCGCCCGGCGCAGATTGACCACAGTCCCCACCCCGGAATCGTTCGACTGGAGCCGTAGAACCCCACCCTCCTCGGCTCCTGGTGTGAAGTCCATGGTGCCGGCCAGGAAGGCGGCGGAGCCGCTGTCCCCATCCTCCCACAACGTCACACCGTGCAGCCCGCGGATGGCATGGTCCGTTGGGACTGGCCCATCGGCCCAGGGCGTGGCACTGGTGACCCGAGGGGTGGCAACAAGCTCGAGCAGGAGTCCATCCGGGTCGGTCAATGTCAGCACCGGCTCATCGAACTTCCGGATAGGGCCTTCATACTTGATACCTTGGGCGAGGAGTCGCTCGATCCAGAAGCCGAGCGACCCTGGTGGAATACCGAAGGACACGACGGCAGCCTGCCCGGTCCCCTGGCGGCCACGCTGTCCTCCGGGCCAGGCAAAGAAAGTCAGCAGGGATCCTGGCCGGCCGACCTCGTCACCGTAATACAAATGATACGTGCCGGGATCGTCGAAGTTGACCGTCAGCTTTACCAGCCGAAGGCCGAGGGCACTGGCATAGAAATCGAGATTGTGCTGGGGCTCGCTGGCGATGGCCGTGACGTGGTGGATAGCCACGAGATCTCCTGTACTTATCGAGGTCGACCTTCCCCTCCTCTAGTAAACGGGTCATCGTTTCCCAGGAATCCTTGACCCGAGAGCAACCCCGTGACCATGCCTGAAGCTACAGCAGCCCTCGGCCGGCCGCCGGATGACGGATCACCGAACGGCTACGCCCCCCGACTGGGACTGTTCTCGGCCACCATGATGGTGGTAGGCGGCATCATCGGGTCGGGAATCTTTCTGAACCCGGCTCTGGTGGCCGATCGGGTTCGGAGCGTGGGCCTCACGCTGACAGTCTGGGTGCTCGGTGGAGTCATTGCCCTGATCGGGGCGCTGGTCTTCGCCGAGCTGGGCGCGCGCCGTCCAGTCGCGGGGGGAGGCTACGTCTACCTACGGGACGCCTACGGACGGCTACCCGCGTTCCTCTACGCCTGGACCCTGCTGCTGGTGATCGCCACCGGGGCCATCGCCGCGGTGGCGGTCACGTTCGCCAGCTACACGGCGACGCTATTCGGCTGGCCGCCGGCTACCCGAGTCCCCCTCGCCATCGGCGCGATTCTGCTTCTCTCAGCCGTGAACTACGTCGGGGTAAAGCCGGGAGCCATGACTCAAAACGTGCTCACCCTCCTCAAGCTGGGAGCTCTGGGCTTCCTGATCGTTGGCGGGCTGAGCGCCACCGCACCAGCTGCAATCGCCGAGCCGCTTCCCCCCCTTAGCGGCAGTGTTATCCTGGCCGTCGGAGCGGCACTGGTGCCGGTGCTCTTCGCCATCGGTGGCTGGCAGCAGACCAACTTTGTGGCCGAGGAGCTGATCGATCCGGCGCGCAACCTGCCGCGCGCACTGCTGGCCGGGGTGGCCATCGTGGTAGCGGTCTACCTCCTGGCCAACGTCGCGTATCTGCGGACCCTAGGGATTGCTGGTCTGGCCCGAAGCAGCGCGCCGGCGGCGGATGCAATGGGCGCCCTGTTTGGCGCCAGAGGTCGAGCTCTCATTGCCGCCGGCATCGCCATCTCCACGTTCGGCTTTCTCAACCTGGTCATCCTGGTGTCGCCCCGGGTCTATCGGGCCATGGCAAGCGACGGCCTCTTCTTTCCCAGCCTGGCCCGGCTTCACCCCCGGTACCGCACGCCCACCGCCGCGATCGTGTTTCAGTGCGGGTGGGGGATCATCCTCACGCTCACCGGCCGCTACGGCGATCTCCTGGACTACGTCGTATTCGGAGACTGGATCTTCTTCGGGTCCACCGCTGCCACCCTGTTCTTCTTCCGCGCTCGCGAGCGACGCGGCCTGGAGCCGCAGAACCTGCGCTTCAGGATGCCGGGCTACCCGGCCGCGCCGATCATTTTCATGCTTGCGGCCCTGTACGTCGTGGTGGGATCGATCGTGTCGAATCCAATCAACGCAATCAAGGGAAGTGCGCTCATCGCGGTCGGGGTGCCGGTGTTTTGGTTTTGGGAAAGACGGGAAGGACGGGAAGGACGGAAGTGAGGGGCCTGGCCAGCAACCTCATCTCCGCGTATCAGGCCTCTCATGCAGCTGGGTCGCAATCTCCTCAACGGCATCCTCGTCCTCGAGATACTCCGCCCGATACATCCGGATCAACTCGAAGAAGTACGAGATCGCCAAGGGGCCGATGAGCAGGCCGAGCAGCCCGAAATATTGAATGCCGGCAAAGGCGCCGATGATGGTGATGAACGGGTGGATTTGAGCCCAGCGGCGGAAGACTAGCGGCCGGATGACGTTATCGACGTTTCCCACGACGATGACACCCCAGATAGCCAGGCCGATGGCCCGGCCGTACTGTCCCTCCAACGCCAGCGACAGCGCCCCCGGCCCCCAGACCAGTCCACTCCCCACCACCGGCAGGATGGCCAGGACGATGGTCACCACTCCCCAGAAGAGCGCGTTCTGAATCCCAACGGCCCAGAAGGCCAAACCGACCAGGAGGCCCTGCACGGTAGCGGTCAGCCCGGTTCCAATCAGGGTGGAGATGGTCACGTCGCGGAAGCGAGTCCGCAGCATTTCGGCGTTATGGCGGGAGAACGGGATGAAGGGTTGGACCTGCCTCCAGGCCGCTTGGGGGGCAAGCAGCAGGTAATAGAGCCCGAAGAACGCGATGGTCAGCTGGATTCCCAGCCGGGTAGCGGTGCCGATTAGGCCGAGGGCGCTGGAGCCGATCCAGGCGACAATGCTCGACCCTATGGCCTCAATCTGGGCCCCTACATCGTAGGGTCCGATCCGGAGCTCGCGCAGCCGGGCGAGCAGAGGGCTTCGGATCACCCCCTTGGCCATGTCCTGGGCCTCGCCCGCAATGATACCGACCAGGGAAACGCCGGGGCCCAAAACCAGGATAACGCCCAGCAACACCACCAGAGCCGCGGCCAGTCCCGGTTTCATTCCCCGCGCCAGCCAGCGATACACCGGGGAAAAGACCACGTAAAGGACCGGGGCCCCCACCAATCCGGTGCTGAAGGGCCATAGCGCATAGACCAGACCCATGCCCAGCACAAAGATCAGGAAGGCGGCGCGGTCGCGCTTGCTGTCCAGGAACGCCATCGCGGAACAGTAGGCCCGCCTGGAGCCTGCCGCCAGCGTCCCCGACGCCTCGACCGGACCCAAATGGAGATGTATCTTCGGGGAAGTCAGACCCCAACCCTGCGCAGGACTCGTGGTCCCACTGATTCCGATCCCAGTCAGCCTCTTCATAGCCGGCGGCGTAGCAATCCTGCTGTTGGTCGGCCTGACCGTTTTGCTCTCACGGGAGTGGGTGCGCCGGCGCCGGGTCGAACGGGCCGCCGCAGAGGTCCGAGGCCAGCTGCAGACAGTGACCGCCACCATGCGCGAGGGGGTGATCGCCTATGACATGGACCGCCGGCTCAAGTTCGTAAACCCGGCCTTCGAGCGGCTCACCGGCTACCCGGAGGAGGATCATCGCGATCAGGAGTTCCTGCAGTACATCCACCCTGAGGATCGGCCCGCCATCCTGGCGGAGTGGGAGCGCCTGGCGCTGGGCGGGGCGCTGAGGGACCAGGAGTACCGGGTGGTCACCCGTACCGGTCAGACCCGCTGGTGCTCCAGTTCCTGGGAGCCGATGCGCGACGAGTCCGGCCGGCAGATCGGGTATATGGGGACCGAGTTCGACATCACCGAGCGCAAGCTGGCCGAAGAGGAGCTGCGGGCGGATACCGAACTGTTTCAGGCGGTGCTCGAGGTGGAGCAGGCGGTCATGGCCGCGGGGCTCGACTCGGGGACAGTCATGCGGGTGATTGCTGAACGCAGCCAGGAGCTTACCGGGGCCAGCGGTGCGGTAATCGAAGCGATCGAGGGTGAGGACCTCGTCCCGCTGGTGCACGTGGGGACCGACGCCCCGCGGCTGAAGCTCAGTTCGAGCGTGTCAGGCATCTGTGTCCGCACCGGCGAGCTGCAACGCAGCGATGACACCTTCTCCGATCCCCGAGTGGACCACCCTTACTACCGCGAATTAGGTATCCACTCCCTTATGGTTGTTCCGCTGCGCGATGAGCAGCGGACTCTCGGAGTTTTGAAGGTCGTGTCTCCCCAGGCTCACGCCTTTACCGATCGGGACGCCAAAGCCCTCCGTCTCCTCGGCGGTCTTATGGGTGCGGCCCTGGGCCATGCGGCCGCGTTCGAAGGACGGCAGACTCGACTGGAGGATCGGACCCGCGCGCTGCAGGAGAGCGAGCAGCGGTTTAAGCAGCTGGTCGATGTGGCCCAGGAGGGGATCTGGGTGGCCGATGACCGCGGGGTCATGACCTATGTCAACCAGCGCCTAGCCGACCTTCTGGGGTACCCCAATGGCAGTCTGTTGGGCCGCCCGGTCAACGATTTCATCGAGTCGGATTCACGACCCGGCGCCAAGCACACCCTGAGCCACCGGGGGTCGCGGCCGGGCCAGAGCCAGGACCTCCGGTTCCGGAGGCGGGACGGGAGCCAGGTCTGGGGACTGGTCTCGTCCAGTCCCATCCTGGGAAAAGACGGGGCGCTGGTGGGAACCGTTGGGATGGTCACTGACATAACCGAACGGAAGCGGGCCGAGGATCACCTCCGCCGCTCGGCGGACCGCCTGGCTATGCTGCACGACATGGATCAGGCCATCGTCGCCGCGCAATCGCCGGCTGAAATTGGCCGCGCGGCACTGGGGCGAATGCGCCGAATGGTTCCGTGTCAACGGTGCACCGTGGTGCTCTTCGACCTCAAGCGCCGCGAGGCGCAGATGATTGCCGGCTTTTCCGGAGGAGTGCACCTGACCGGGGAAATGAGTCCCCTCAGCGATCACCTTCCTGGCGAGGCCCTTCGAAGCGGGGCGGTGCGCTACATCGAAGATCTGAGCACGGTAGAAGATCCGCCTCCGCCCCACCGTCAGTTGCTGGCGGAGGGCATGCGGACTGTGCTCTCGGTTCCCCTCTTGGTTGAGGGCGAGGCCATTGGCGAGATCAACCTGAGCTCGGCTAACCCGGCGGCGTTCGACGCGGAGCACCGGGACATTGCCCTCGAGGTGGCGACGCCCATCGCCATCGCGATCCAGCACGCCCGACTGAGGGAGGAGCTCGCCCGCCGAACCGGCGAGCTGGAGCGGAGACTGGCTGAACGGGGCGCCGCCGTCCGGGCCGCCGCCGCAGAGCTCGAAACTGTGCTGTATTCGGTTTCGCACGACCTTCGAGCTCCTCTGCGCCAGCTGCTCGGCTTTTCCCGGCTGCTGCTGGACGAGTCAGGGCCCGAACTGGATTCCTCGGCCCGGCACTACGCCGAGAGCATCCACCAGGCAGCCGACAAGATGACGACTCTGGTCGATGATCTGGTCAACATCTCCCGCATCGGCCGTCAGGACTTGTCCCGTCGGGAGGTCCAGCTCACCCCCTTGGTGGAAGATGTGATCGGACATTTCCGGCTGGAGAAGGACGGCAGGACGATCGATTGGCAGGTCGAGGAGCTGCCGACTGTCGAAGCCGATCCGGGATTGATCAAGATTGCCCTCACCAACCTGCTATCCAACGCGGTGAAGTTCACCCGCACTCGGCACAAGGCCACCATTCGGATTCGGCCGGTGGAGTCGGACGGACAGGTCGGGCTGGCCATCGAGGACAACGGAGTGGGATTCAAGATGGCGTATGCCGGCAAGCTGTTTGGGATGTTCCAGCGGCTGCACCGGTCCGACGAATTCGAGGGCAATGGCGCCGGCCTGGCCGTGGTCCAGCGAATCGTTCACAAGCACGGCGGACGGGTGTGGGCCGAAGGGGAGCCGGATTCGGGGGCTACGTTCTACATGACTCTGGGCAGCGGGGTCCCTTCGCAGGACAGCGCGGCGGCGGGGCAGCGGGGCAGCAAACGCCTCGGTGAGGGACCCAGCGGGGCCACTGGGCCGCAGGAAAGGGTCAGCACCGGGCCGCGTGCAAACGATACCGACTTGCAGGCGTCGTAAACCCTGACTAAGACTGCCCCGCTGCCCCGCCGCCCAGCCGCCGAGAGGGCACCAGCCCCAGCCATCACCGATATCCTGCTGGTCGAGGACAGCCCTCTGGAGGTGGAGCTCATGCTGCGGCCACTTCAGGAGCTGGATCCAACCAGCCGGATCGATGTGGCCCGGGATGGCGAAGAGGCGCTTGACTATCTTTTTGGCCGCGGCGCTTTCCGACAGCGGAGCGGCACGCCGCTCCCCCGTCTGGTGTTGCTGGATCTCAACCTCCCCAAGCTCGACGGGCTCGAGGTCCTTCGCGCCATTCGAGCCAATTCCCGGACCTGCATGGCCCCGGTGGTCGTGCTCACCTCTTCGGATGATCCTCGAGAGCTGGCCCAGTGCTACCAATTGGGGGCCAACAGTTGCGTTCAAAAACCAGTGAAATACCAGGAGCTTTGCACGGCGGTGCAGGCGATAGGCCGCTACTGGCTCTCGCTCAACCAGCCTCCGCCGGCCCCCGCCCTCCCCTCGGCTTAGCCTGCTGACTGCAACTTTTGCTGGGGGCCGGGCGTCGGTGAGACAATCATTTCCTCCTCTGCCGAGGCGATCGTGCTAGCCAGAGTGACCCGGGCACTGCCTGCCCTATCCGCTGCTCTTGTCTCCCTCGGACGGCCCCTGTCTGCGCAGGCCCCCGCTCCCGCGCCGGCAAGGATCGAGATTCCCTATCAGAAGTTTGTGCTCCCCAATGGGCTCACGTTGATCGTGCATGAAGACCACAAGGCACCCATCGTGGCGGTCAACGTGTGGTATCACGTGGGCTCCAAGAACGAGAGGCCCGGCCGGACCGGATTCGCCCACCTCTTCGAGCACCTGATGTTTAACGGGAGCGAGAACTACGATAAGGATTTCTTCGGCCCCATGGAGAAGGCCGGCGCCACTGACATGAACGGGACCACCAATGAGGACCGCACCAACTACTTCGAGAATGTGCCGACCAACGCGTTCGACCTGGCGCTCTGGATGGAGTCCGACCGGATGGGACACCTCACCGGCGCCATCAGTCAGCCCAAGCTCGATGAGCAGCGCGGCGTGGTGCAGAACGAGAAACGGCAAGGTGAGAATGAGCCCTATGGTAAGGTGTGGGACTTCCTGACTCCCAGGCTCTATCCCACCAACCATCCCTATTCGTGGACCACTATCGGCGCCATGGAAGACCTGGATGCCGCCAAGCTGGATGACGTCAAGGAGTGGTTCCGGACCTATTACGGGGCCGCCAATGCGGTGGTGGTGGTGGCAGGAGACATCGACGCTGTTACAGCCAGGCAAAAGGTCGAGAAATATTTCGGCGACATTCCCGCAGGACCGCCGGTGGCGCGGCAGCAGACCTGGGTGGCCGGACGGACCGGAAGCCAGCGCGGCATCATGCAGGACCGGGTTCCCCAGGCAAGGATCTACAAGGTTTGGAACATTCCCGGGTGGGGTACGGCCGACGCTGATTATCTCGACCTGGTCAGCAACGTCCTGAGCAGCGGAAAAACTTCCCGCCTCTACAAGCGCCTGGTCTATGACGAGCAGATCGCGACCAGCGTGTCGGTGTCGCTGGATCTACGGGAGATTGGCGGACTCTTTGTCATCGAGGCCACCGCCCGACCGGACGGTGATCTGGCACGGGTGGAGAAGGCGCTGGACCAAGAGCTCCGGCGGTTCCTGGCCGGCGGCCCTACCCCGGCCGAGCTCCGCCGCGTCAAGACCCAATACCGGGCGGGGTTCATCAGAGGAGTGGAACGGATCGGCGGCTTTGGCGGGAAGTCGGACGTGTTGGCACAAGGGGAGGTTTTTGCCGGCCGCCCCGACTTCTACAAGGTCCGCCTGCAACGGGTTCAGCAGGCCACTCCCCGACAACTCATCGGCTCGGCCAGGCAATGGCTATCGGACGGCGTCTACAGCCTGGAGGTTCACCCCTATGCCGAATTCCAGACGGCAAAGGCCGGGGCCGACCGCTCCAAGCTTCCGGAGCCCGGTGCGCCTCCGGACACCAAGTTCCCCACGCTGGAGCGAGCTACCCTCTCCAATGGGCTCAAGATCGTCCTGGCGCGCCGCTCGTCGATCCCGCAGGTGCGCTTCGACCTGCTCCTGGACGCTGGCTTCGCCGCGGACCAGTTCGGTATTCCCGGGACCGCGAGTCTCGCGATGGCGATGCTGGACGAAGGCACCGCCCAGCGAAATGCGCTCCAGATCAGCGATCAGCTCGCCCAACTGGGGGCCAATCTCAGTACCGGCTCGAGGCTTGACGTGTCCAGCGTTTCCCTCGAAGCGCTCCGGGAGACCCTCGACCCCTCCCTGGCCATTTATGCCGACGTGATTTTGCACCCCTCGTTCCCCCGCTCCGACTTCGAGCGGCTCAAGAAGCAGCGACTGGCTCAGATCCGCCAGGAGAAAGCCGATCCAGTCGGCTTGGCGTTACGGGTGTTTCCCGGACTGCTCTATGGTAAGGGTCACGCCTACGCCAATCCCTGGACCGGCTCGGGAACCGAGGAGTCCACTGCGAGAATCACCCGGGAGGACCTCGTCCGCTTTCATCAGGCGTGGTTCAAACCCAACCATGCTACTCTGGTGGTGGTCGGGGCCACGACCATGGGAGAAATACACCCGAAGCTGGAACGGCTTTTTGCCGGCTGGAAGTCGGGGGACGTGCCGACCAAGTCTATCGCCGAGGTCGCCCAACAGCCCAAGCCGGTGGTCTATCTGATCGACCGTCCCGGCTCGTTGCAATCGCTGATCATTGCCGGAAACGTCGCGCCCCCCAAGGCGAATCCTCAGGAAATCAGCATTCAAACGATGAATGGGGTACTGGGCAGCGACTTCAGCTCCCGGGTAAACATGAATCTGCGGGAGGACAAGCACTGGGCCTATGGCGCCTTTACGTTCTTTCGCGACGCGCGAGGCCAGCGGCCATTCCTGGCGTACGCCCCGGTGCAGACCGACAAGACCAAGGAATCAGTGGTGGAGCTGGATAAGGAGCTTCGCGGAATCATCAAGGATCGGCCGATCCAGCCGGATGAGCTTTCCCGAGCCCAGGCGTCTCTCACTCTGACCCTGCCGGGATCATGGGAAACTATGGATGCCCTCGCTGGGGCCATCGTCGACATCGTTTCCTTCGGCTTGGATGACCGCTACTATGATACCTTTGCCGACAAGGTCCGATCGCAGACCATACCCAGTCTGACGGCGGCAGCCGCTGAGGTGATCCACCCTGACAAGCTGGTGTGGGTCGTGGTGGGTGATCGCTCGAAGATCGAGGCTGGATTGCGGGAGCTGAACCTGGGTGAGATCCGCCTCATCGACAGCGATGGAAGACCGGTGAGCTGACTCGCCTCAAGACTTTCCATAATAAGAGGAGATTTAGAAATGCCGACCAGCAGCGCGAGCGCAGTGTGGGAGGGCGTCCTCCGGAACGGCCGGGGCCACTTCCAAGCAGGTTCAGGCGCGTTCGAGGGGGATTACTCTTTTGCGACCCGATTCGAGAACGCTCGGGGAACCAACCCGGAGGAGCTGATAGCAGCGGCCCATGCGGCCTGCTTGAGCATGGCTTTGTCAGCCGGACTGGAGAAGAGCGGCACGCCGGCCACCCGCATCAGCACCAAGGCTTCCTGCACCGTGGATAAAGTAGGCGACGGATTCAAGATCACTCGGATGCGGTTGGAAGTGCGGGGCAAGGTGCCCGGTTTGGACCAGAGCGGCTTTGCCAAGGCAGCCGAAGACGCCAAGAACGGGTGTCCGGTATCGACCGCACTCCGCGGCAACGTGCAGTTCGAGCTCGACGCCAGACTGGAGGAGATGGAGCCAGTCCGGTCAGGGCGAGGATAGTTTCGCGCCCATCCGGAGGTAGCCCTTAACCATCTTCTCCAGCCGTTCCTGCAGCCCCGGATCCTTCAGCTTGCCGCGCTCGTCCAGGGCTTGAGCCGCCTGGGCGAGCGCGAACATGTCCGGGTAGAGCGTGACGCCCAGTCCCTCGAGTGGCACCCGCAAGGCCCAGAGTCCCCGGATCCCCCCTGCAACGGTGCTCGATGCTGCCAGCAAGAAGCCGTGTTTTCCCCGGAACGGCATTGGGCTCATCCTCGACACCCAGTCGATCGCATTCTTGAGCGTGCCCGGGAAAGAGTAGTTGTACTCCGGCGAGGCGATCATCAATCCGTCCCCGGCTTGGATCCGCCGGTCCAGCTCCAAAGCCCCTTCGGGAAACCCGGCCGAGCTCTGGACGTCGGCATTGTAGAGCGGCATGTCGAACTCGCGGAACTCGGCCAAGTCAACAGCTACGCCGGAATCGCGAGCCAGCTCGACCGCCAGGTTGAGCAGCTTGCGGTTGAGCGATTCGCGCTTCAGCGAAGCCGCAAAGGCCAGGAGTTTCATCCCGGCGACCGGTGGCAATTCACTCCGACGAGATCGTGTAGCGAATCAACACGCCCTCGACAAACCAGGCAGTGAGGCGGCCATTGGGTGACGGATAGACCCGCTCCGCCACCTTGAGGCTCCCCTCCTTGCGCTCACTATTTGTGGATGCTGGGCCGAGCAGAGCATCTGCCTCTTGGAGCAGCATGCCCTTGTGCAGCCAGCCCGAAGTGGCAGGCTCGCTGGCCCGGAGCTGCCCGAAGTCTACGTATTGCGCCAGCGCGGCGATGACGGACTGAGGCGTAAGTGCTTCGGAGCGAACCTCGTTCGTGTAGTGGAGGTTGAAGCGCGATCCGCCCTCCAGCCGCAGCTGGCGGATGTTTTGTTTGCGATGCTCTTGCGCTTCCGCTACCGCGGCCCGATTGCGAGCATTTTCCCGCTCCCGCTCGGCTTGCAGATCATCGAGCTCCTCTTTTATTGCCCGCCGCTTGGCCGGATCGGTCTCCCGCGTGAGGTCGGCCTCGAGGTTCTGCTCCCGCTTCGTCTTGGGAGCCACTGCGGTCGGGACACTGCTGGACGTCTCTTCCCCGAAGGTGCCGTAGCCCCCGCCGCCGAGCTGGAACTCGATGTGCTTCGACTTGAGTTTGATTTTCGTGATGGTCACCGGCTCACCCGCCTTGATGGCAGTGCCAAATCGCTTGAGCCGGCTGGCATACTGGGAGTAGTCCACCGGTCGAGGGCTGCCGGGGTACACGTCTATTCCATCCTCCGTGCCAGGCATGGCCAGCTTGGGAGAAACGGTCATGCCCTCGAAATATTCCTTGAGCACCGTTTCGGTTTGGGCCGCAAGGGGAGCCGCGCCGAGCGCCAAGGCCAGCGGCGCCGCGAGCCATTTCAGCATCGAGATGTCCTCTCTCCTGGGCGGAAGACCGATGAGTCGTGAGACGCTAAGCAACTCCAATACCGGGCGCGAGGGCGGATGTCTCGGTTGACGGCTGGCGCCTTTGCCGTAATCTGCATATTGTATACAGAATACTAAACCCACAGGCCCACGCCATGATCATCCGAACTCCCCTCCGCAACGAGGTCTACCGAGCGATCCTGGAGCTGATCTACCGCGGTGATCTAGCGGCCGGAGCCCGGGTCCGAGATACGGTCCTCGCCAGCCAACTCGGGGTAAGCCGAACCCCGGTCCGTGAAGCGCTGCTTCGTCTCTCTCGCGAAGGTGTCGTTGATGCCGACATGGGACGCGGCTTTACCGTGGGCCGGCTGGACCCGGTTGAAATGCGAGAGACCGGCGCCATCCTCTCGGCGCTCGAGTGCCTGGCGCTGGAGCATTGCGGCGAGATTCCGCCGGAGCGGTTGGCTCGGCTGAGCGAGATCGACGGGGAGCTGGCGCGGACCCGGGGAGACGTCGACCGCTGCATTGCATTGGATGAGGAGTGGCACCGAACCCTGCTGCAAGACTGCCCCAACCGACGTCTCCGCGATATCATCGCTACCCTCTGGCAGGTGCCCCGCCGCTACATGCGGGCTTACCTTCGTGAGGCCGGCCGGGTGAGTCTCTCGACTCAGCATCACGCGCGGATCATCGAGGCGTTGCGGCGAAACGACCGCGCTACCGCGGCCGAGCGCTTCAGCCATCACTGGCAGCGCGGCATCGAGGAGCTAGGCGCATGGATCGAGCGATGACCCTCTCTACGGCGGACGACACTCTCCGCTGGCGGGCGGACACTCCAGGGTGCGACCGCGTGGTTCACCTCAACAATGCGGGAGCAGCGCTCGTCCCCCAACCGGTGCGTGATGCGATAAGAGCCCACCTCGACCTCGAGGATCAGATCGGCGGCTATGAAGCCGCCGAGGCGGAGATCGCACCGCTTCGCGCGACCTACCAGGCGGTGGGCCGGCTGCTGGGGGCCGGACATCAGAACGTGGCCCTGGTGCAGAATTCCACCGTGGCATTTAATCAGGCGATCAGCGCTTTCGATCTCGGTCCTGGCGACGTCATACTCACCACTCGCGCGGACTACGCATCCAACCAGATCACGTATCTCTCTCTGGCACGGCGCCGCGGAGTTCAGGTGGTCCGCGCCCCCGACGCGCCTGAGGGAGGGGTCGACCCCGAGGAGCTACGCAGGCTCATCGCCCGGCGTCGTCCCGCCCTGGTTTCCCTCACCTGGATCCCCACCAATTCCGGTCTGGTACAGCCGGCTGAGGCGGTGGGCGAAATTTGCCGCGACGCCGAGGTGCCCTACCTGATCGATGGGTGTCAGGCGGTAGGTCAGATGCCGATCGACGTCCGCCGCTTGCACTGCGACTTCCTGGCCGCGGCGTGCCGTAAGTTTCTTCGAGGGCCGCGGGGTCTCGGCTTCCTGTACGTGTCCGATCGGATGTTGCAGGACGGAGCTCATCCGCTCCTGGTCGATATGCACGGAGCCACGTGGACCGAGGCAGATGCGTTCGATCTCACCCCCGATGCCCGCCGGTTTGAGACCTGGGAATTCGCCTACGCCCTGGTGCTTGGCCTCGGAGCGGCGGCGCGGTATGCCCTCGATGTCGGCCTCGATACCGCCCGAGACCGGGCCCGTGAGCTCGCCGCCTATGTCAGGCAGCGTCTGGAGACGGTCCCCGGCGTTCGGGTCCTGGACCGCGGCCCCGAGCTTTGCGCCATCGCTACCGCCGCGATAGCAGGACGAGACTCGAAGGAGATCAAGCTCGCGCTTCGGGCCCGCGGCATCAACACCAGCTCCCCCCACCGGGAAGACGCGGTGATCGATATGGACGAGAAGAGCGCGAGCTCGGCGCTTCGCATCTCGCCGCATTATTACAACACTAAGGAAGAGATCGATACGGCCGTCGGAGCCTTAGACGAGTTATTGTCTTCACCATGAGTTTCGGCTCCCACGCCCGCTCACCGCTCACGCCTGTTCTTCCCGCTCACGCTTTTCTTTTCAATACCGACTCCAGCACCTTCCACACCGTCTCTGCCATTTTCCGCTGGCCCTCGGCCGTCGGATGTACCCCATCCGCCTGGTTCAGGCCGGCGATGCCGCCCACGTCCTGCAGTAGGAAGGGGACCAGGGTTGCGCCGTTGGCGCGGGCAAGCTCGGGGTAGAGCGCCTGGAACTGCTGGCTGTAGGTCCTGCCGTAGTTGGGCGGGACTCGCATGCCCAGGAGCACCAGCTTGGGCGGAGGCCGCAGTCGCTTGGCTCGATCGAAAATGGCCTGGATGTTTGCCCGCAATGAGTCGGGTGGAAGACCCCGGAGCCCGTCGTTCGCTCCGGTCTCGACCACCAAGACGGAAACCGGCTGCTGAAAGAGCCAGTCAACCCGTCTCAAGGCTCCGGCCGAAGTCTCTCCGCTGACCCCGGCATTCACCACCCGGTAGCCCAGCCCTGCCGTGTCGATCTTCTTCTGAATCAGAGCGGGATAGGCTTGCTCCGGGTCGAGACCCAAGCCGGCGGTGAGGCTGGTGCCGAGGAATACGACGGACGGTTGCTCCAGGGATGGCGTCGGAGTTTGGGAGCTTGCGGGTGGATTCTCTCGGGGGCGTTCGCAGCCAAGCAGGCCTGCAAATAGGCCGAGCACGGCAACGTATCTGAGTATCATTGGAGATGCCTGACGCCATGTTGCACTGCCAATCGCTGAGTCGGACCTACCCCTCGGGTGGCCGGGATATCGTCGTGCTGAAGGATATCACCTTCAGCCTGGAGCCAGGCGGGTTCCTTGCCATTCTGGGGCCCTCGGGAAGTGGTAAGACGACGCTGCTGGGACTGCTGGCGGGTCTCGATCGGCCGAGCGGGGGAGAGGTATATCTCGATGGGCAAAACCTGGGAGGCTTGAATGAAGATCAGCGGGCCCGCCTGCGCGCCGAGAAGATTGGGTTCGTCTTCCAATCGTTCCAGCTGCTTCCCACGCTGACTGCCCAGGAGAATGTCCAGGTGCCGCTCGAGCTTCGCGGCGCCCCGAATGCAGCCGCGAGAGCCCGCGAGCTGCTCGGCCGCGTGGGTCTGTCCGGCCGGGAACACCACTACCCGACGCAGCTCTCGGGTGGCGAGCAACAGCGGGTGGCGCTGGCGCGCGGCTTCAGCATCGGTCCCAAGGTTCTTTTCGCCGATGAGCCCACCGGCAACCTGGATGCAGGCACCGGTGCCACAATCATCGACCTCATGGTGGAGCTGAATCAGGATCTCGGCACTACCCTCGTCCTCGTCACTCACGATCTCGACCTCGCGGCTCGCGCGCACCGCACCATTCGGCTGGCTGACGGGAAGGTCGCCGCCGACACCGCCGCGTGACCGGTCTTGGGTTTGTGGCACGGATGGCGGCGAGGGAGCTGCGGGCCGCACCCCGACGGCTGTTCCTGCTCATGGGGACGGTGGCGATTGGGGTCGCGGCCCTGGTGGCCATCAATTCATTCACCGACAACCTGCAGGACTCCGTCAGGCAGCAGGCCCGGGCCCTCCTGGGCGCCGACCTGTCGCTGGTAGGCCGGCAGCCGTTCTCCCATAGGGTCGAGGCGCTGCTCGACACTCTGGCGGGGCGCTCGGAACAGGCTCGGGTCACCAGCTTTGCCGGGATGGCGTATGTCCCCCGAACTGCGGGAACCCGCTTGGTGCAGGTGGCCGCCGTGGAGGGACCCTACCCTTTCTATGGAAAGATCAAGACCGAGCCGGGGAGCGCCTGGACCCAACTTCAATCCGGACGGCACATCGTTGTTGATCCCTCACTGCTAACCGCCCTTAGTGCCCGGCTCGGTGACACCGTCGCCCTGGGCGAGGGACGGTTTGTCATCACCGGCACCATCCAGAGCGCGCCGAGCGAGGTCGGCTTCCGCTTTGCATTCGGCCCCCGAGTGTACATCCCGGCGAGTTATCTCAAGGAAACCGGCCTGCTGGGGTTCGGCGCCCGGGTTCAGTACGAGACTTTCCTCAAGCTCTCGTCGGGCAGCATGGCCCAACAGCTCGCCGAGCGTTACCGGGCACCGCTCAGGCCGGAACGGGTGCAGGTCCGTACGGTCGCCGACGACCAGCGCAACCTGAACGACGTGCTGTCCCGCCTCACGGGATACCTGGGCCTGGTGGCACTCATGGCGCTGCTTCTGGGTGGTGTCGGGGTGGCGAGCGCGGTGGTGGTCTTTGTGCGGCAGCGCTCCGCGTCGATTGCGGTGCTGCGCTGCCTTGGCGCCACTGCGGGGCGCATCTTCGCCGTCTACCTGACCGAGGCCGCCATGATGGGACTGGCCGGCAGCGTGGCTGGCGCCCTCCTGGGCCTCACGCTGCAGCGCTTCCTGCCCGGATTGCTCGCGGGACTGCTTCCGGTAGATGTCGCGCCGACTGTTTCATGGAGTGCTGTAGGCCTCGGAATCGGGATGGGACTCTGGGTCGCCCTGACCTTTACCTTGCTCCCGTTGCTGGGCGTGCGGCGGATCTCACCGCTCTCGGCGCTGCGCCGTCCCTACGAACCCGATCGAGCCCCCCGCGATCTCCACTGGGCGATGGCCGCACTCGCGCTGGCTGGAAGTGTCGTTCTCCTGGCCGCGCGGCAGGTGGGGAGCTGGCGTCAGGGTGCGATCTTCGCGGGAGGTATCGCGGTGGCCCTGCTCCTGCTCTGGGCCGCCTCCTGGATTCTCATACGGCTGGTGCGGCGATGGCTCCCAGCCGGGTGGCCCTATGTCTGGCGGCAGGGCCTGGCCAACCTCCACCGACCCGCGAACCAGACGGTGACCCTAGTTCTGGCCATCGGCTTCGGAGCCTTCCTACTGGGCACGCTCTTCCTGGTGCAGCACAATCTGCTCCGCCAACTTCGGCTGACCGGCGGCTCCGCCCGACCCAATCTGGTGCTGTTCGACATTCAACCCGACCAGCTCCGCGCCGTCGAGGACGAAATCCGGAGCACCGGCCTGTCCATGACCAGCCCGACCCCGATCGTGCCCATGCGAATCCGCTCGGTGAAGGGACGCCCGGTCACTCAGCTGCTTGCCGGCGACTCCACGAACGCAGACGGTCCCTCGAATGCCTGGGTCTTTCGCCGGGAGTACCGCTCCACCTACCGCGATTCCGTCGTGGGTACCGAGCGTATAGTGGCCGGGAAATTCCGTGGCGGGAGCAGCTCGCCGGTGGGGATCTCGGTTGAGCAGGACCTGGCTCGGGAGCTCGGCGTCAGGGTGGGTGACGAAATTGTCTGGGACGTGCAGGGTGTCGCGCTGCCGTCACGGGTCACCAGCCTCCGCGAGGTGGAGTGGGCCCGGTTCGAACCCAACTTCTTTGTCGTCTTCCCATCCAGCGCACTGGACAAAGCGCCGCAGACGCTCGTGGTTCTGACCCGAATCGGAAGCCCCGCTGAACGGGGCCGCTTTCAGCGTAGATTGGCCGAGCGATTCTCCAACGTGTCCACGCTCGACCTCTCGATGCTGCAGGAAGCCCTCGAGCGTCTGGTCGACAGGGTGGCACTGGCCATCCGGTTCATGGCACTCTTCAGCCTGGGTGTAGGGGCGCTGGTGCTGGTCGGCGCGCTGGCGACGAGCCGGTTCCAACGGGTCCGGGAGGGGGCACTGCTCCGCACTCTGGGAGCCACCCGGAGCCAGATCTTACGGGTGGTGCTGGCCGAATATCTCTCCCTTGGCCTGCTCGCATCAACCGTGGCTCTCCTCCTGGCTGCCGGGGCCGGCTGGGCACTGGCGCGCTTCGTGTTTGAAGGCAAGTTCTCGCTGCCGCTGCTGCCCATGACGGGGCTGACTCTAAGCATCGTGGCACTCACGGTCCTGGTCGGCCTGGCCAACAGCCGCGACGTGATCCGCCGGACCCCGCTCGAGGTGTTGCGCGAAGAATGAGCTCGGCGCAACATTCCCGCGACTCACCCTCTGAGGACCCACCGCATGCTTGCAATCGATCTGACCGGAAGGCGGGCGCTGGTCGCAGGTGTCTCCGACGACGGCGGCTTCGGATTCGCCATTGCTAAGGCGCTTGCTGAGGCGGGTGCCAGCATCTGCCTGGGGAGCTGGCCACCCGCCTTGGGTATTTTTACCAAGCTGCTCGAGCGGGGGAAGATGGAGGAGTCCATGCGGCTCTCCGACGGCCGCAAGCTGGAGTTCGAACGGATCTACCCCCTGGACGCCGCCTTTGACACGCTGTCCGACGCTCCGGCCGAAGTGAGGGAGAACAAGCGGTACAAGGACGTCGGTGACTTCAGTATTCAAGGCATGACCGAGCGGTTTCGGAGCGACTTCGGCTCCGGCAACCTCGATATCGTGATCCACAGTCTGGCCAACGCGCCTGAGGTCAAATCGCCGCTGGTGGACACTTCCCGGCAAGGCTATCTCTCCGCCATCAGCGTCAGTGCCTACAGCAACGTGTCGCTGGTGCATCACCTGGCGCCACTGATGCGGGACGGCGGGTCGTTTCTGTCACTGACCTACATGGCAGGCGAGCGAGTGATTCCAGGCTACGGCGGAGGGATGTCGTCGGCCAAGGCAGCGCTCGAAGCGGACACCCGCACCTTGGCCTTCGAGGCGGGACGTCGGTGGGGAGCTCGGGTCAACGTCATCTCCGCCGGACCCTGGGCCTCCCGGGCAGCGACCGCGATCGGATTCATCGACACCATGATCCGGTATACCACCAGCAACTCCCCACTCCCGCGCCCCATAGAAGCCGGCGACGTGGGAAGCACGGCGGCCTTCCTGTGCAGTCCCTTAGCGCGCGCCATTACCGGGAGCGTGGTCTACGTGGACAACGGGTATCACGCCATGGGGATGGCGGTACCCAATGGTGAGAAATAAGAAGGAAGAGGTTGAGAGGGCTATCGCCCTCGCGCGACAGCCTCGATCAACCGAGCCAGCACCGCGAGCTCGAACGGCTTCTCAATCAAGGGCCGGGGAGTCCGGGTCACAAATTCGGAAAGCGAGGGCGAGGCCAGGTCCCCAGTGGTGAGGATGAGGCGGCCAAAAAGGTCGGGACGGTGTTCGGCCAGCCAATCGTGCAGCTCAACCCCGGAACAGTGCGGCATGCGGAGATCGGAGACCACGACCTGGTATCCGCCGGGAGCAGCGCGTCCCAGCTTCCGGAGCGCGGTTCTCCCATCTTCCGCCTCATCCGCGTCCCATCCCTTCCGGCGGAGATAGCGGGCGACAGCGGTTCTGATCGTCGGCTCGTCGTCGACGACCAGGGCCCGCCGCGCGCCCGCGACCGCTCCGAAGCTGTCGGGATCGGGAAGAACCAAAAGCCTGGCTGAAGCCGAGGCTGATGTGAGACCAGGGGGGAGCCGCGGGTGTGAACTCGAGCTTCTTCGTATAATACTAGCTGAATCTGCCCGGCCGGCTAGCAGGGCAGCAGCGGCGCACACGGTTTTCAGCGAGAAGTCGCATGGCCGAGTTGATGTCTCAACCCGACGGGCCGGTTCACCGGCTCACCCTCAACCGGCCGGCGCGCCGGAATGCGCTGACTCCCGGGATGGCTCGGGGACTGGCGCAAGAGATCGAGCAGATCGAGGAAGCCGGAGAAGCCCGGGTCATTCTTCTCTCCGGCGCCGGTGGTCATTTCTGCGCCGGTCTCGATCTCCATTGGCTCGATTCCCTGGGCGAGACTCCCGCGATCGCGGACCTCCAGCACGGGCTGGGCGACTTTCAGTCGGCGGTGCTGGCGATCGTCCGCTGCCCCATTCCCGTGCTCGCCATCGTGCAAGGCACCGCGGCCGGCTTCGGCTTCGATCTCTCGCTGGCCTGCGACATGCGCCTGGCCGGAACCAGCGCCTCGTTCACCTCGGCCTTCGCCCGCATGGGTCTCGTCCCCGACGGCGGCTCCACCTTCACGTTGCCCCGCCTGGTCGGGATAGGCCGGGCCATGCGGGTACTGCTGACCGACGAGACGCTGGACGCAGCCGCCGCCTTGTCGATCGGACTGGTGGAAGAGGTGATCGATGAGGCCGAGCTGGACGCGGGGGTGCAGCGGATCGTCGGCGCCCTCGTCGCTGCGGCGGATTCCAGCATCAGGGCCATCAAGCGACTTTGCCGGGCGCAGGAGGTCGGTGCGCTGGAGCAGGCCATGGCGAGCGAAGGCGCGGTCCAGCTCCAGGCTCTGCAGAGTGATGAGTTCCGCCGCCGGCTGGAGGCGTTCACCTCCCGGCTGGCCGCTCGACGGAGCGGCGGTTGAGCCAACGACCCGCCACCGTATTCCGGTCGGATCTTCTCCGGGGACGGGTGGCGCTGGTGACGGGAGGCGGCACGGGGATCGGGCTGGGAATCGCCTCGTCTCTGGCTGCCGCGGGGGCTGACGTCGCCATTGCAAGCCGAAAGCCTGAGCACCTGGGTCCAGCGGCGGAGCAACTTCGCGCTGCCGGCGTCAAGGTGAGCGCGGTCGAGGCCAACGTGCGGGAACCGGAGTCGGTGGCGCGCATGGTCGACCAGGTGGCCCGGGCGCACGGCCGGCTCGACATCCTGGTCAACAATGCGGCCGGAAATTTCTACGCCCCCAGCGCCACGCTTTCGCCCAATGCCTGGCGTGCGGTGGTAGAAACGGACCTGTACGGTACGTTCTACTGTTGCCAGGCGGCTTATCCACTGATGAAGGCCCAGGGCGGCGGCCGAATCATCTCCATCTCCATGACGCTGCATTATCGCGGCTGGCCCCTGATGGCGCACGCCACCGCGGCCAAGGCCGGCGTCGATGCGCTCACCCGGACCCTCGCGCTCGAGTGGGCCCGCGATCGCATCACGGTCAATGCCGTCGCTCCCGGTCCTATTCCCACCGAAGGGGTGAAGAAGGCGTTCACTCCACCCGGGGCCGATGCGCCGGATCTCTTCGGCATGGAGAAGTACGCGGCCGACTCGATCCCGCTGGGCCGCTGGGGCACGCCCGAGGATATCGGCCAGATGGTCACTTACCTGGCCAGCCCGGCGGGGGATTGGATCACCGGGGCGATCATGGTCGTAGACGGAGGTGCCTGGCTGAAGTAAGTTCTCGCCATGTTCCTGGGCCATTACGGTGTCGCCTTCGCACTGAAGCGCGCCGAGCCGAAGCTGTCGCTGGGCACGCTGTTCGTGGCGGTCCAGTTGGCCGATCTGCTGTGGGGAATTTTCATCTTGCTGGGCTGGGAGCATGCCCGGATCGTACCCGGCTATACCGCGGTCACTCCACTCGAATTTCTCGACTATCCGATCTCACATAGTCTGATTGCGGCCATGATCTGGGGGGTCGTGGCAGCTGCCCTGTACTACTCCTGGCCCACCCGGGACACCACTCGCCACTGGCAGGCTGCCGTCATCGTGGGAGTAGCGGTGTTCTCCCACTATCCGCTCGACGTCCTGGTGCATGTGGCCGATCTCCCCATAACCGGTAATGACTCGCCCAAGCTGGGACTGGGTCTATGGAACAATCCCACCGCCACGATGATCGCCGAGCTCCTGGTGTTCGGCATCGGACTGGCTCTTTACGTGACCCTGCGGTCTCACCGCCATTCGGTCCGGTTCTTCCGGCTCGCCATTCTGGTGGTGCTGCTGGTGGGGACTTATCTGGCAAGCCAGTACGGACCGCTGCCGCCCAGCATGACCGTCGTTGCGGTGAGCAGCATCATTTTTCTCCTCGCCGCCGCCGCCCTGGCCGCCTGGGCCGACCGGCGCGCCACTCCCCAGGAGCTCGAGGCACAGCGGCTCTCCGCCAGATGAGTTGATGGATCGCCTGTTCTTCAGCCTCGGTGCAGCGTCGGCGCTGCTCTCGGTGGCCGCCGGAGCGTTCGGCGCCCACGCGCTCCGCAGCCGGTTGAGTCCGGAGTACCTGGCCGTCTTCGAAACGGCGGCACGCTACCAGATGTACCACGCACTTGGCTTGCTGGCGGTGGCCTGGGCCTTGAGCCGCTGGCCCGGCGGCACTGCGCAGTGGGCCGGGTGGCTGTTTGTGGTGGGGACGCTGCTCTTCTCCGGCAGTCTCTACGCGCTGGCGCTCACCGGTGTCCGCTGGCTCGGCGCGATTACGCCGCTCGGTGGCGCCGCCTTTCTCCTGGGATGGTTTTGCCTGGCTATTTCAGCCAGGAGTTCCTAGCTGCTACCTCCCCCCTCGCTCTTCCTCCCTCGCCCAGCTGAAGAACACCACTCCAATCGCCGCGAAGATCCAGAGATTGCCGGGAATCCACATCAAGAGCCCGCCCAGCTGCTGATCGTCGAGCGGTGAGAGCCCGGCGGTACGCGGTGCGGCCAGGTACCAGGGGTAGAGCACCTCGTCCGCGAAGGTGATCAGCGCCCCGACCAGCTGCATGGGGATGCCCACCAGAAACAGGTAGAGCATGGCCAGGAGCGGCTGGAGCCGGGGCAGCTCCGGCAGGGGGCTCATGACCGGCCACCACATCAGCGTCGCCGTCACCATGAAGAGCAGATGGGTGGCGATATGTACCTCGTGGTTCCGCATCATGAGATCGTAGGCGGGCCTAAGGTGCCACACCGCGATGGTGGCGCTAAACAGGAGCGCGGCGAACCAGGGACGGGTCAGCAGTCTGGCGATCGGGCGAACCCCGGGGCGGATCAACAGGTAGCGCAGCAGCCATGCCGGTATGCCGGCCAGAAACAGCGGCGGGAACACCAGGGTGAGCACCAGGTGCTGCACCATGTGTACGGAGAAGAGGTAATAGTCGCTCAGGTCGTGGATCGGCCCATTCAGCGAGAACAGCAACAGGGCCAGGGAGGCGCAAAACGATAGGATCTGGGCGGGAGAGGCGGGTGGGCTCCAGCCGTGACGCCGGCGGAGCGGTCCGATGCCGTAAAAGTACAAGGCACCGAGAAGTCCGGTGCCTAGGAGGACGCTGGGGTGAAGCGACCAGCCCCATTCGTACGGGGCGGTTGGTCGGGGCGGGCTCAACCCGACCGCGCGAACGCCATGTGGTACGCCATCAGGACCATCAGGGAGACGATGATGATCGTTGCGATGATCAGGGGAAAGACGAAGATCCCGGTGAACAGCTTGCTGTCCTGCTTGAGGTGCATGTAAAACATCCCGACCAGGGCGAACTTGGCGGCCGAGAGCAGGAGCAGCATTGGAACGAAGAAGGGCTTGATGGCGGAGGCCATCGAGCCTACATGCTCGCCGTAGGTGATCTCGTACAATCCCACCTCGAGCGCCGTGAGGACGAACAACACCAACCCGACCTTGGCGTACAGCATGGCGGTGGGATGCGCGTGTTCGTGCCGGGGTGCGGTGGTCACATGAGCGTCCATGATGCCGGGCTCACTTGATGAGGTAGACGACCGGGAAGATCACGATCCACACCACGTCGACGAAGTGCCAGTACAAGGCGGCCATTTCCAGATTGAGTGACTTGGACGGGGGAATCTTTCCTCGCGCCGCCAGAATCCAGAGCGTCACCAGCCAGATGACGCCGATGGTAACGTGGGTTCCGTGGAACCCGGTCAGGACAAAGAAGCTGGCGCCGAACAGGTTGGTCTTGAGCGTCAGCCCTTCCCGAACGAAGTGGGTGAATTCGTAGACCTGCATGCCGACGAAGAAGACCCCGCAGGCGATGGTGGCGGCCAGCCAACCGACCAGCGCCTTGCGACTCCCCCGTTGCGCCCCGCTCAGCGCCAGGACGACAAAAAGGGAGCTGAACAGCAGCAGCGCCGTTCCCAGGGTGACCAGAGGGATCTCCAGGATCGGCTTGAAGTGCTCCCCACTGGGCGAGGTCCATGGCTCGTGCGGGAACGGCCCGACCAGGCTCCGGCCCTTATTGACCAGATAGTTCGAGATCAGGGCGGCGAAGAACAGGCACTCCGAGCCGATAAAGGTCCAGATGGCCAGCTTCCGGTTGTCCAGCCCGGTTGCCGTCGCATGCTCGAGCCCGTGGGGAACCTCGTGAGCTACTGCGGCCACAGATACTCCTCTTCAAAAAAGCGTGGACTCATCCCGCGGGCTCGAAGGCCCACTTGAACACCCCGAGGAACAGGACCCCCGCCGCGACCACGACGCCCAAGGGGCCGAAGTGGGACAGGAACATCAAGGACAGGAGCACTGACAGGACTCCGATGGCGGCGACCACGGGCCAGTAGGATGGGTTCGGCATATGGATACCTCTTCCGCTCACCCGAGCCGGCTCCGGCAGCGGACCGCGCCGCTCACGTTTCATGTCCCAGAGCGCGTCCCGTCCATGGACCACGGGAATCTCCGCGAAGTTGAACTCCTGCGGCGGTGAGGGGATCGACCACTCCAAGGTGGCGCCGTTCCACGGATCAGCGGGAGCGTTCCGCGGCTTGCGCCAGGCCTGGAAGACGTTGACCAGGAACACCAGGAACGCGACTGCCAGCAGGAACGAGCCGGCGGTCTCAATCTGGTTCAAGGTCTCGAAGCCGAGGCCTTTGGGGTAGGTGTACGTCCGCCGCGGCATCCCGTTCAGTCCCACGAAATGCATCGGGAAAAAGGTCAGGTTGAACCCGATGAGCATCAGCCAGAAGTGCAATTTCCCCAGCGACTCATTCAGCATCCGGCCGAACATCTTGGGCCACCAGTAATAGGCACCGGCCGTGATTCCGAAGATGCTGCCGCCGAACAGCACATAGTGGAAATGCGCCACCACGAAATAGGTGTCGGTTTGCTGCAGGTCGGCGGGCGGCGATGCGTGCATGACCCCCGACAGGCCGCCCATGATAAACATCGCGATGAAGCCGATCGCGAAGTACATCGGCGTTCGAAACTGCAGCGATCCGCCCCACATGGTGCCCATCCAGTTGAAGATCTTCACCCCCGTAGGGATCGCGATCAGCATGGTAGAAAGCGCGAAGAACGCGTCGGCAATCGGGCCCATGCCGGTGGCGAACATGTGGTGGGCCCAAACGCCGAACCCCAGGAAAGCGATAAACACACCCGAAAACACCATCGCCGCATAGCCGAAGAGCGGCTTGCGGGAGAAGACCGGCAGCACCTCGGAGATGATGCCGAAGGCCGGCAGAATGAGAATGTAGACCTCGGGGTGGCCGAAGATCCAAAAGAGGTGCTGCCAGAGAATCGGATCTCCCCCGCCGGACGGGACGAAGAAATGGGTACCAAAGAACCGGTCGAACATGAGCAGGAACAGCGCCACGGTGATGACCGGAAACGCCAAGAGCAGCAGCACCTGGGTGATGAAGCTCATCCACACGAACATCGGCATCCGCATGAGCTTCATGCCCGGCGCCCGGAGGTTGACGATGGTCACAAAAAAGTTGACCGCCGCGGCGAGCGACGCGATCCCCAGGACTTGAAGACCGATCATCCAGAAGTCGACGTTGAGGCCAGGGGAGTACTGTGTAGACGTCAGATTGGCGTAGCCGAACCAGCCTGTGTCCGGCGCTAACCCGAACAGCCAGCTCGAATTGAGGAACAGGCCCCCGGCGAGGAAGACCCAGTAGCTGAACGCGTTCAGCCGGGGAAAGGCCACGTCCCGCGCCCCGATCTGTAGCGGGATCATGAAATTGAAGAACATGGCCGACAACGGCATGATCGCCAGGAAGATCATGGTCGTGCCGTGCATCGTGAACAGCTCGTTGTACCTCTCCGGCGAGAGGAAGGTGTTTTCCGGACTCCCCAGCTGGATCCGAATCAGCAGCGCCTCGATGCCCCCCAGCAGGAAGAAGATGAAGGCGGTGGTGCCGTAGAGAATCCCGATGCGCTTGTGATCAACCGTGGTGATCCAGCTCCACAGGCCGGTCTTCTCACCGTGGCTGACTGGTGGAGGCGCTTGAGGTTGAACCCTGGTTGCCATGCGAGTCTTATATCCGTGTTGTCAATGGGCCTACTGATGCGCCCGGAGAAAGGCGACCAGCGCGCGCGCCTCGGGCTCGGTTACGCCCAGGTTGGGCATCAGGACCCCCGTCTTGATGGCCTGGGGATTCTGGATCCAGCGCGCCATGTTCTCGTCGGTGTTCTTCAGGGTCCCGGCCGCGATGTAAGACCGGGCGCCCACATTGGCCAGATTGGGACCGATCATCCCCTTGGGCGCGTTGACCGCGTAGAGTGCGTGACAGGCGACGCACCCCTTGGCCTGGAACAGCTTCTCGCCGGTGGCATAGTCGGGACCCTGCCCCGCAACCGCCTGGACCGTTGCGCCGGCGCTCGCGGTCCGAACCTCCTGGTTGGAGCCCACCCCGGCCGCTGGCTTGGGAGCCGGCCCTGGCTTGGCCGCGGGAGCCGGCTTGGGCGCTAACGTCTGCATGTGCGCCACCCAGGCCTGAAATTCCTCCGGCTTCTGGGCCCGGATTCGGTACCCCATCCGGGCATGCTGGATCCCGCAGAACTCGGCGCACTGACCCGGGTACTCGCCTACTACCTCGGCCTTGAACCACAACCGGGTCTCCCGATTGGCGAACACGTCCCGCTTGGCCGCGAATTGAGGCACCCAGAAGCTGTGAATGACGTCCGCGCTTCCCATGTGCAGTGAGACCGTCCGACCCATCGGGACGTGGATCTCGTTGGCCGTAGTCAGGTTGTATTCGGGATAGCGAAACTCCCACCACCACTGATGGCCCACCACCTCGATCCGGAGGGCATCCGCCTTGGGAGTTGCACTGGTCAGAAAGATCGCCTGCACGGTGGGCACGGCGATGGCGGCAAGAATCAAGGCTGGAATGACGGTCCAGATGATCTCGACGGTGGTATTGCCGTGAGTCTGGTGCGGCTCAGAATCGCCGGGCTTGCCTCGGAAACGAAAGATGGAATAGACCAGCGCACCTTCGACCAGGACGAACACTAGGACGGCCCACTTCACCGTGGTGTCCAGCAGGTCGTCGGCGATGCGGGCGAAGTCGCCGCGAGGTAGCAGCGTTGTCTGGGGATAATGCTCTGGACTGCAGCCTGCGAGCAACAGAGCGAGCAGGCAGAGCGCGGTGACCAACCGGGACGAGGGCCAGGCAGGGGTCCGAAGAGGCATTACCCGTTCATCCTGTTCGTTAAGTAGCCACCGGCACAGAGGGAAAACGTGAGCCAGCAGCACTTTACCCTTTGCCCTCGTGAGTGTCAAGGAACCTTTGCCTCGCGACCGGTTGGCCGGCGTGGTATCTTTGAAAGTGACTTTCCTTCACAGCCTGGAGAGGTCGCTCTCCGGGCCGATCCTTTTTACGCCTGGTTGCACCAATGATTCGTGAAATGCAGGAGAAGCTAGGCCGCGAGATCGATCAGCTCAGCCATGAGCTCAATATCCTGTTGCCGCAGGCGATCGCTCAGGCCGTAGCATTGGGCGATCTGCGGGAGAATTCGGAGTACAAAGCGGCGCTGGAGCGGCAGCAGTTCGTCCAGGCCCGCCTTGGCCAACTCCATCAGCGGTTGAGCCAGCTGGGCCAGCTGGCCAATACCCCGGCTCCTCTGGATCGGGTGGGACTCGGGTCGCGGGTCAAGGTCCTCGACCTGGAGACCAACGAAAACGACACCTACGTGGTGGTCCTGGCGGAGATGATGGACATCGACGCGGGCCATATCTCCCTCGCGTCACCGCTGGGTCGCGCCTTGGCCGGAGGGAAGGTGGGCGAAGAGGTGAGCCTCCGCCTGCCCGCGTCCACCCGCCGGTTGCGCATCGTCGATCTGGTGACCGTCCATCAAGCCGCGGAAAACGGGTCTAACGGGAAGCGGTAATGGAGTTCCCCAAGAAACAGCTGATGGTGGTTGGTGATCGGGTCCTCATCACGCCGGAGGATGGGGACGAACGTACCCGGGTGGGACTCTATCTGCCGGCCACCGCCATCGACTCCCAGCAGGTGCAAACCGGACTGATCGTGGCCACGGGCCCGGGGACTCCAGTGGCGGATCTCAGCAGCCTTGACGACGAGCCCTGGAAAATCGATACCAGAGAGACCCGGAACCGGGGGATGCAGGCCCGGGTGGGAGACCACGCAATCTTCTTTCGCAAGGCGGCGGTCGAAATAACGTTCGAGGACAAGAAGTATCTGGTGGTACCCCAGGCGGCGATATTGGTGCTGGTGCGGGATGATTTGCCGATCTGAAGAGTCAGGAGTCTGGTGGAGTCGGGAGTGCCGCTCATCCCGTGCTTCTAGCTCTCGACTCCCGACTCCTGACTCTCCTTCATGTGCTACTTCCTTTACATCGCCAGCCCGCTCACTCTCAGCGAAGTCCGGTCCATGCTGCCTCCGAGAGTGGTCGCCGATCTGGGGAGTTTCGGGGAGCAGCAGACGCTGAGAACCGTGCATCCGGACGCGCAGACGGTGGCGCGGCTGCTGATCGGGCGCTGCTCCTGTGACTTTATTCGGCCGCGGTTGGCCGATCCGCGAGAGGATGAACGCCATCTCCGGGAGCGGTACCGGCGGCTGGAGGTTCCCCGCCCTGTCGTGATCGAGGCCATCGAGCGGCATCGGCGAGGAGCCGGGGTGCGGCCGCCGATCGGAGGGTGGCCGGGAGCGCTGGCAGGTTTCGTCGCTGAGCACGCCCGCAATGCCGGGCCCACCCTCTACCATCTCCAATTCTCTCCCCAGGCTTTCCTGTCCCCGCCAGGCAACATTCGTCCGGTCTCGGTCACCGAGGTGCTTTCGTCGCCGGAAGGCTGGCTCCGGGAAGAGTCACCGGCACTGGTGAGCCGTTGATCGATGGAGCACAACTCTGGCGTGAAGCACCGCGAAGGAAGATTTGCCGGCTGGGACGGCAGCCCGTTGTACTACCAGGCCTGGACCCCTTCCCAGTCGCGTCCGCGAGCCGTGCTCGTCAATCTCCATGGATTGGGCGATCACAGCGGCCTCTATCCCAATCTCGCCAACTTCATCCCCGGGCGGGGCACGGCTCTCTATGCGTACGACATGCGGGGCAATGGTCGCTCGCCGGGTCAACGGGCTTACCTGCGTAGCTGGCAGGAATATCGGGACGACCTGCGGACATTTGTTGCGCGGGTGCGGGAGTGGGAAGGAGATCTGCCGCTCTTTCTGCTGGGGAACAGCCTGGGAGGTCTGGTCGTCCTCGACTACGCCTTGGATCATGCCGTGGGATTGGCAGGTGTGATCGCCGCGGCTCCTCCACTGGGACGGCTCGGCGTCCCGCCTGTCCTCATGGCGCTTGGCCGGGTGATGTCACGGGTCATGCCGCGCTTCTCCCTGCAGGTCGGAATGGATCTCACCGGCCTGGCTCGGGACCCATCGGTGAGAGCGACGCTACTGGCAGATCCGTTCTTTCATCGGCGAGGCACCGCTCGCCTCTCCACTGAGGTCACCGCAGCCATTGCCCGGGTCCATCAGCGGGTGGCCGACCTTTCGGTGCCGGTGCTCATTCTCCACGGCTCCGCCGATCGCATGGTGCCGCCTGACGGGAGCCGAAGCTTCTTTGCCAAGCTGCGGTATCCCGATCGGGAGTTTCGGGAGTACCCCGAGGCCTACCACGCCCTGTTTGCCGATATCAACCACGGCGAGGTGCTCGGCGATCTCGAGCGCTGGCTGGAGGCCCACATTCCAGTTAAAGTGAGGGTGACCTAGACTTTCGCGCCGATGCCCAGCGCCCCGGATTCCCCGCCCTCCCTGCGACGCGTCACCGCCCTCTTCATCCGCGCCTTGCGCTTGCGCTGCCCTCACTGTGGCGGGGAGCCCATCTTCGTCACCTGGTCTCATCTGGTGCCCAACTGTCCAGTGTGCGGTCTCGGATTGGAACGAGGAGAGCAGGGCTACTGGTTGGGAGCCTACTTCTTCAACCTCATGGCAATGGAGACGGTGTTCAGCGTGTGGATGGTGGGCTTTTTGCTGTGGACCTGGCCCGATCCGCCGTGGGGGCTGTTCCAGGCCACGACTATCGTCCTGATGCTGGTGGTTCCCTTCGGCTTCTTCCCTTTCTCCAAGACCCTTTTCCTGGCTTTCGATCTCTGGATGCGTCCGCCTACCGAAGAAGACTTTGTCGTGCCGCACGAAGAGGCCCGAGTGGTCCGCCGCAAGCAGACCTGAGCCCAGTCACCGCCGAGTTGTACCCAGCATCGGAAGGTATTCCACCCAGGGGCCGACCGCTTCGGTATACTGCCGTCCCATGACTCGGGCGATCTGACCGAGATGATTGAGGTCGTGCACCACCCAGGTCGCCAGCAGCTGGCCCAAGTTCACGGGACCAAGCTCGGGATGGCGCCCGCGGCGGGCAAAGTCTTCCCTGCCGAGCCCGAGCGACTCCAGCCGCGCGATGTTTGCCGCCCGCAGCTCGGCAAAGGTGTCCAGCAACTGGAGAAGCGACTTGCCGCGGGAAGCCTCGAACTGGGCAAAGCGGTCGAACGGGGTGAACGGCCGCGAATCACCATGTGCGAGAATGGTGTCCAGCCGATCCATCCAGTCGGTGCGCTCGCCATGGATGAGGTGGCCCACGATGTCGAACGGACTCCAGGTCTCGGTACCCTCGTTGGCCCTGATCCAGGAGTCCGGCAGATCCTTGAGCCAGGCGCGCAGCACCGACGGGGTGCTGCGGAGAACCGGAAGCGCATCGTCGAAGGAGAAGTTCACCACCAGTCTCACATCGCTGGCCGACGCTCGGTCGGCTTTCTGACCGGCAGGACGAAAAAGGCGGCCAGGATCCCGTGGACCGCGAGGCTGGCCCACGCGTTGATGAATGCGAGCCCAAATGAGATCGCATAGGCGATCGGTCCCAGTATATAACGTCTGCTGATGGTCCCTACCGCTTCCCGGTCGGCGTCCTCGTGCAGCAGCCGGCCTCCCCGTACTGCATACCACCAGAGCGCGTTATAGGCCACCGCGATCAGGACAAACGTTGCGCTATAGAGGGCGACCGCGACTCTCCTTCCTTTGGGCTCCGGCAGATACTCGGCCAGCACCGCGGTGGGAAAGGGCAGAAAGGCAATACACATCAGAAAGAACACGCTGAGAAGAAGGAAATAACGGTCGGTCCTCCGTATCAGCACGAACATGCTGTGATGATTCACCCACATGATGCCGATAGTAAAGAAGCTGATCAGGTAGCCGAGGTAGGCCGGCCAGAGGTGGAGGAGCGCCGGAAGCAGGGTGCTCCCGTGACCGGTCAGGTCCGGCAACGGGACCCGAATGTTGAGCACGAGCAGGGTGATGGCGATGGCAAAGATTCCATCGCTGAACGCCTCGACCCGGGTCGTCTCGGAAACGCCGCTGGCTGCGGGGTCGGCCATATGACCCAACTTAACACCCCTTCGTTCTTCCTTATCCGATCGGGGGTGGGTTATCGATTCAAGGCTCGATAAATGGAGAAAACGATGCTTCTGCTAAACCGATTGCCGGTTTGGGCGCTGGTATGCGGAACGATGGTGAGCGGAGCGGGGTGCGCCGGCAAATCGAGCCCCGGCTCGACTGCCCCCAAGTCTGACGCGGTGGTCTTCGAGGACCGACTCACCGTCGACGAGAACGATGATAAGTCCCCGCTCCGAATACCGCCGGCTCAACTGCCGGCGGCGGGTGAGTGCCGCCTCTGGTTTCCCGGGAAGCCGCTCCGGGAGCAGCCGCCCGCCGGAGCCTGTGCCCAGGTCGAGCCGACTGCCCCGCCCGAAAGCTGGGTGCTCTACCGGCCAGGGCAGGATCGCCGTTTGATCCATGTGCGCATTGTGGATCCGGACCGTGCGGGAGTCATTACGAAGGTGCGAGTATACGACGCAGAGCGAGGAACCTATCTGGGTACGAAGCAGCGCCGCAGCTAGCGCGCACCTCCTGCTTGACGCCCCACCTGTCTTCGGGATATATTCGGGTTAGTATTACCGAATAAATCCCGAATCTCACGGGGGCTCACGTGTCGTCGCTTCAATCCCACCTCACCCCTTCGTCGGATCGCAAAACCGCTCTTCATTCAACCGGTAGCGCTTCCCGGCAGGAAGAACCTCGTCAGCCAGCTCGTCTGATCGGCGTCTGTCCCGATTGTGCCGGTCCCATCGTGCGCTCCTCGGCCTGCATCAGCTGCACTCAGTGTGGATGGGGACAATGCGGGTGAGGGAGGCGGGGAAGCAGGAGCACCCTGGTCAGCAGGATCGCGCCAACCCCACGGTCGTTCACCAAATGGACTTGTTGCAAACCTTACCCGCCTCCCCGCTTACCCGCTTACCCCTCCTCGACCAGCGTAGCCGGGGCACCAAGTTCATCGAGCTATCGGTAAGCTCGGTGCTCAACACCCCGGCTTCCACCGGCATGGGGTTCTGGTCCATCAATCCGTATGTCGGCTGTGAGTTCGGCTGCACCTACTGCTATGCGCGGGATACCCATCGGTGGACGTTGGAACGGGCGGGACAGCGTGGCGGCGGGGCAGCGGGGCAGACGGACAGCAACAGCACATCTGCTGAGATTACTGACTCGGGGCAAACTGTCCCGCTGCCCCGCCGCCCCGCTGCCCTGCCTCCCTGGGAGGCCTTCGAGAAAGAAATCCTGGTTAAGACCGAGGTCGCTGAAGTCCTCGCGCGCACGCTCAATCCCGCCCGGCTCGCTGGTCACTCGCTGGTCATCGGCACCGCGACCGATCCTTATCAGCCGGCCGAGCGGCGGTTCCGGCTCACCCGTCGGATTCTGGAGGTGCTGCGCTCCTATCATGGGCTCTCGATCAGCATCATCACCAAATCACCGCTCGTCACCCGCGACCTCGACCTCCTGCAGGCGTTATCGAAGCACAATGAAGTGAGCGTCAATATCTCGCTGGCCACGGCCGACTCCCGGCTCGCACGCCGGCTGGAGCTCCGCTCCCCGGTACCGGGGGCGCGGCTTCGGGCTCTCCGGCGGCTCAATGAGAGCGGCATTTATGCCGGGCTTCTGGTAGCACCGATTGTCCCGGGAATCACTGACGACTGGGCCGGATTGGCCCGGCTGATGGAGGCGGCTAAGGAGGCGGGTGCCCGCTACGTGGTCGGGTCGGCGCTCCGGCTCGGACCCGCAGCGCGGCACCGCTTCCTTCCCTACCTCGAGCGGGAGTTTCCCGAGTTGGCCGAGCGCTATCGGCGCCACTATGCCGGGAAGGACCATGTCAGCCAGAGCTACCAGGACGCGCTCAGTCGGCGGCTCCGCGCGCTGCAGCAGGCGTTTGGATTTCAAATAGACGAAGGCATGCGACGACGCCGGCAGCTCGAGGGACGTATGCCTCGGAAGGAGACTGCCGGCTCTGCTGAACAGCCAGTTCTGCTATGAACCCGCAGAGGCAATGAGGGAAGAGCTGCCATGACCAATGCTGAGCATAATCGCCGCATCGATTACATCGAATTCTCGGTCAAGAGCGTCGCCGATGCCAAGCAGTTCTATGGCAGCGCCTTTGGGTGGACCTTCGAGGACTACGGACCCGACTACGCCAGCTTTGCCGACGGCCGGCTGAACGGAGGCTTTCAGACTGCAGCGCAGGTAAGACCCGGCGGGCCGCTGGTGGTCATCTATGCGGCTGATCTCGAGGCCATGGAGCGGCGGGTCAAGCAGGCTGGCGGCAAGATCGTTCGCTCGATTTTTAGTTTTCCAGGCGGCCGGCGGTTTCACTTTTCCGATCCGAGTGGCAATGAGCTGGCCGTCTGGTCAGATAAGGAGTGAGCTAGCTCTTTTTATGCGTTCAGTCCTGTTCGTCGACCCACCCGCTTTCTGTACTACCCTCGAGGGTCTGGCAGTGCCAGCGCTCCGGACCCGGCCCGTGGCAATCGCCGCGCCTGGTATCGATCGAGCCATGATTCTGGCGCTGTCGACCGAGGCCAGGCGAGCGGGACTGGGCTTGGGAATGCCGGTGCGAAAGGCGCAGCGGCTCTGTCCCGACCTCATCCTTCTGCCCCCCAACCCCCAGCTGTATGCTCGCGCTTCCCGAGCACTGTACGAGATCCTGCGCGGCTTTGCTCCCACCATCGAGCCACGGGGATACGGTCATGCATTCCTCGATCTCACCGGTACCGGCCGGCTCTTCGGTCCGCCTCAGGACGTCGCTGCCCGCATCCGGCGGGAGGTGACCGAGCGGCTGGGAGTTTCTCTCTCGGTGGGAATTGCTGCCAATAAGCTGGTGAGTCAGGCGGCCATAAGGGCGGACAGATGGACGGATGGACGGGCGGACAGGCCGGGTACCCGCGCAGCGGGTGGCTGCGGACAGAGTAATTTGTTGTATGTCCCGGCAGGAGATGAGCGGAAGTTTCTCGCTCCTCATCCATTGGAAGTGCTGCCCGAGCTCGATCCCCGGCTGCGCCAACGGCTGGACGATTATCAGCTAGATTTCATCGGTGAGGTCGCGGCCATTCCCGAGAGCGCGCTCTGCGCCGTCTTCGGCCGGGACGGCCGGGTGCTGCGGGCCCGGGCACAAGGCATCGATTCCCGTCCGGTGTTGTCCCCAGAGCGGCAATCCGAGTTTCATCAAGTTCATACGCTGACTACCGATACCAACGACATAGGCGTACTGCACCAACTGTTTCGCCTGATGAGCGAGCGACTGGGTCGGCGGCTGCGCCAGCGCGGGCTCACCGCCGGACGGCTTCGACTGGACGCGACCTATGCCGACTACACCGCCACCTCACGCACCATCCCCCTCAGCGCCGCCGTTCTCGATGCGGAGCTCTGGGATGCCGCCCGGCGAGCCTTTGCGCTGGCCAACAGCAAACGGCTGGCCGTGCGGACGGTGGCGCTCACGCTGGACCAGTTGATGGAGACCGAGGCGCAGCTGGAGCTGTGGTCGGGGCGGGTGCCCTCTGGGCGGGTGGAATGCGGGGCCCTCCAGCACGCCCTCGACCAGATTCACGGCCGCTGGGGAATGCGGAGTGTCGGGCGTGGTCCGGCGCACCTCTCGCTGCTCCTACGTGCGTGAATGCGCCACGGAGTCGGCCCGCTCGCGCCCTGCCGCTCGGCGATCCGCCCTCACTGGGAGTCCTTTTTGACGTTCCACTCCACCTGCTCGAGCTCCCGTGCGAGCCGTGCGATTTGACGCTGCTCGTCGGTAACCTCTCGGTCCAGGCGAGCGATGCTCGCGTTATCGCTGTCCATAGGCGACTGGAACCCTGATTCCGGAGACAGCCTGGCCGGGACAGCATGTCCGGCGGACCGGCCGTCACCAGGTTACCACGATCTTCCCAAAGGTCGCGTTGCCCTCGAGCACCCGATGCGCGTCGGCCAGCTGGGTCATCGGATAGGTTCGCTCCAGTACCGGCCGGAGTACGGCCCCCTGGTCTGCCCGGATCTCGAACAGAGGCAAGATCCGGGTTCCGAACTCCCGCACCAGAGGAATCCGCTCCTCCAGCCCCCGAGTCCGCATCATGGTGCCAATGACCTCGAGCCGCTGGTGCATAATCGGCCTCAAGTCGGCGTCGGCTCCGCTCCCGGCCAGGAAGCCGAGCAGGATCAGACGGCCGCGGGGAGCAAGTACCGCCAGATTGTCAGCAAAGGCCGGTCCGCCGAGCACATCGAGCACCACCTGTACCGGCTCACCCACCGCATCACGAAAAGGCGTTTGCGTGGTGTCGATCCCGATGTCGAGTCCGTAGACCAGGGCCCGGGCAAGTTTGTCGCCGCTGCGGGAGGTGCCGAGAACGGTGGCGCCGAGGTGCTTGGCAATCTGCGCCGCGGCGGTGCCCACCCCGCTTCCAGCCGCGTGAATCAGCACCCGATCTCCTCGCTGGAGCCGACCCCGAGTCACCAGCGCATCGTAGGCGGTAAGAAACGCCTCGGGAATCGCCGCTGCTTCGGCGTAGGACAATCCCGTCGGGATGGGAAGCGCTTCGTCCTGGTGGACCACTACCATTTCCGCCTGGGCCCCGCCTCCCACCAGGCCCATTACCCGGTCGCCGACTTTCCAACGAGTGACCCCTGGCCGCACCGCCTCGACTTCCCCGGCATATTCGAGTCCCGGGATGTTCGCCGGCCAGCCATGCGGCGCCGCATACTGGCCCCGGCGCTGGATCAAATCGGCCCGGTTCAGTCCGGCTGCGTGGACCCGCACCCGGATGTGATCTTTCCCGACCTCCGGCTTGGGCACCTCGCCGATGGTGATGACCTCGGGACCGCCGGCTCCTTCGTAGATCACTGCACGCATGATGGGCTATTGGCTATTGGCTATTGGCTATTGGCTATTGGATCCAAACGCGAACAAATGAGATACCTGCTACGTATAGTTTTGCCAATAGCCTTTAGCCAATAGCCTATAGCCATGACCTCCTACTGCGATGTGGCACCGAGTCACCAATGGCATGGGCCCTATCACGACCGGGAGTACGGCTTTCCCCTCGATAGTGATGCGGAGCTGTTCGAACGGCTCATGCTCGAGATCAATCAGGCCGGGCTGTCCTGGCTCACCATTCTCAAGAAACGGGAGGCCTTCCGTCGGGCATATGGCGGCTTCGATCCCGAGATGGTCGCGGCCTACGGCGCCCGCGACCGCAAGCGGCTGCTGGGCAATGCCAGCATTATCCGCAATCGATTGAAGGTGGATGCCGCCATCTCCAATGCAAAGAAGATTCTGGAGCTCCGACAAACTCATGGATCGTTCGCCGGCTGGTTGGCCGCTCATCACCCGCGCTCCAAGGAGGAGTGGGTCAAGCTCTTCAAGAAGACTTTTCGCTTCACCGGCGGCGAAATTGTAGGCGAGTTCCTGATGAGCATCGGCTATCTCCCCGGCGCCCATGTGCAAAGTTGTCCGGTATATCAGGCGATCCTCCGCCAGCGCCCCGCCTGGTCGCGCTAACATGTCACTCTTTGCTCTCCCCGGCCCGGCCGGCGCGCTGGCCATAGACGATGGCGGGCGTGGGGGATTGCCGGTGGTGTTGGTACACTCCCTCGCCGGCAACTCCAGTCACTGGGCCGCGCAACTCGAGCACCTCCGGCCTTCCCGCCGAGCGGTCGCGCTCGACCTCCGGGGACACGGACGGTCCGAGCCACCCCAGAACAGCGACTACTCCATCGCAGGAATGGCGGGGGACGTCGCGGCGATGGTGGATACCCTGGGCCTGGATCAGTTCGTGTTGGTGGGTCACAGCATGGGAGGAGGCGTGGCCCTCAGCTATACCGGCATTCATCCTAACCGGGTGGCCGGCCTGTTGCTGCTGGACCCCATCGGCGACGGAAAACAGATCTCGGGCGCAGAGGTCGAGCCCCTCCTTGCAGGACTGGATGCGAATTATGACAGCACCATTCGAGAGTACTGGACCGGCATAGCCGGACCCGATAGCGCGATGCGGGAGCGGCTGCTCGCCGATCTCCGGGCAACTCCACGAAAAACCGTTGTGCCGGCCTTTCGTGCGTCGCTGCAGTTCGATCCCGGCCCCTCGCTCGCCCGCTATCGGGGCCCGAAACTATCGATCGTCACGCCTTACAACGACCAGCCGTTCAGCCTCCACCGGCTGGGAAAAGGATTCCCCCACCGGATGGTGCAGGGCACCGGCCACTGGATCCAGCTTGATAAACCGGAGGAGTTCAACCGTCTCCTCGACGAGTTCTTAGAGACAAGCGTGACGGAAACCAAAAGCGTGAGCGGGAAACGAAAAACGTGACATGTTCACTCACCTCCATGTCCATTCCCATTTCTCCTTTGGTCTCGGCGTCTCCAGTCCAGAGAACCTCGCGGAGGCGGCGGCCCAGCGGGGGTTCCGGGCGCTGGCCTGCACCGACACCAACGCGGTCTATGGCGCGGTCGAGTTCCAGCGCGCCTGTGCCGCCGCGGGCGTGCGCCCCATCCTCGGAGCGCATCTTGTAGCCGACGGTCAGGAGACGGTGGCGCTCGCCACGAACGAACAAGGCTGGGGAGCGCTGTGCCGTGCTGTTACGCGAATACACTGGGAGAGAAGCGGAGCCCGGACCGGCGTGCTCGTGAAGGAGGGCGCGCAAGGGGTGGAAGAGAAGGGTTGTCAGGCGCGACCCGACGGAACGAGTATGTCGGTCCGGGCGGAGCGAGGCGCCCTATATAAGTTGGCTTCTGATCGTGATGGGCTCATCCTCCTCTCGCGTGATATCGGTTTCCTCGAAGAGACTCTCCGTATCAGCGGCCCCGTTAACCTCTACGCCGAGCTGCGGCCGGGGCGAGCGCGCCACGCGGTTTTGGCGGCTGCCCGACGGCTCGGCCTTCCCGTGGTCGCCACCAACGGCGTGGTTGCCGCGCGAGCAGAGGAGTGGAGCCGTCACCGGCTCCTGCGCGCCATCGCCCTGAACACCACTCTATCATCCCTGCCGGCGGAGGAGGTCTGGCCCTATCAGGCCTGGCTTTGCTCCGGCGAGGAGCTGGCCCGCCACTTTCCCGATTGCCCCGAAGCCATGCGCGCGGCGGAGGAGATCGCCGAGCGATGCAGCTATACCATTCCGGTCGGCCGGCGCACGGTGCCGCCGCGGGTTGCCGATACCGAGTCGGCCTTTGCTCAGCTCCGGGAGATGACGCTGCAGGGAGCCCGCAGACGCTATTCCGTGATCACCCCTGAGCTGCAAAGCCGGCTGGAGCTGGAGCTCGGCATCATCGCGCAGAAGGGGTTCGCCGATTATTTCCTCGTTGTGCGCGACATCGTCAACAATGGGCCCACGCACTGTGGCCGCGGGTCGGTCGCCAATTCGGTGGTGAGCTACTGTCTCGGCATCACCCACGTCGATCCGATCCGTTCCAAGCTCGTGTTCGAGCGCTTTCTCAATCTGGAGCGCAGCGATCCCCCCGATATTGATCTCGATTTCCCCTGGGATGAGCGCGACACGGTGCTGGAGTACGTCTTCCGCCATTATCCCCGGCTCCATTCCGCCATGGTGGCCAACCACAACTGCTTTCAACCCCGTGGCGCCTTGCGTGAGGTGGCCAAAGTACATGGCAGGCCCGCGGGCGAGATCCGGGAAGTCACCCGTCGAATTCCCTTCTTCGAAGATGGCGAGCGCCAGCTGCCCGATCTGATAGCGACCCACCCCAACTTTCGGGGACTGAATCTGGCCAGCACCTGGCAGGAGTTTGCCCGCATGGCTGTGGGTCTGGTCGGGGTTCCGCGGCACCTGTCGGTTCATGCCGGCGGAGTCGTGATCACCCCCTCCCCGCTCACCGACTATGTGCCGGTGGAGCGCGCAGCCAAGACCCTCGGCTGCAATCCCGACCTCCCGGTTCCGGTCATCCAGTTCGAGAAGGATGGCACCGAAGACGCCGGGCTGGTGAAGATCGATCTCCTCGGCAATCGCTCGCTGGCGGTGATTCGCGATGCCATCGAGGCGGTGCACGGCCATACCACTCACCGGATCGACTATACCTCCTCTACCGCCGGCGACGACGAGGCGGCCAAGGAGCTGTTCCGCACCGGGAAGACCATGGGGGTCTTCTACACCGAATCACCGGCGTCCCGGCTGCTCTGCGCCAAGAGCCGGGCGGATACGTTCGAGCTGCTGGTGCTGAACACCAGCATGATCCGCCCCGCCTCGAACAAGTACATCCAGCTCTATCTCGAGCGGTTGCGCAACGGCACCCCCTATCATCCGCTCGATCCTTGCCTCCGCGACACTCTGGAGGAGTCGTTCGGGATCATGGTCTATCAGGAAGACGTGGTGAACGTCTGCGCCACGTTCGCGGGCATGTCGCCCGCCACTGGTGACGGGCTCCGTAAGGCGCTTTCCAAAAAGCGGCCGGCCAAACACCTCGGCGCCTACGCCGAAGAATTCTTCACCGGAGCGATGCGGCTAGGCCGTGATCCGGACGCGGCCAAGCGAGTGTGGGAGATGATCATGTCCTTCGCGGGCTACAGCTTCTGCAAGGGACACTCGTGCTCCTACATCCAGGTGGCCCAGCACGCATGCTCCCTCCGAGCCCATCACCCAGCGGAGTTCATGGCTGCGGTACTGTCCAACGGCGGTGGCTTCTACCAGCCGTTTGCCTATGTGGCCGAGGCCATGCGCATGGGCCTCACGGTGCTTCCCCCCGACATCAATGCCAGCGATTTCCGCTGCAGTGGGAAGGGGCGGGAGATTCGAATCGGCCTGCAGTTCATCAAGGGGCTCTCGGCCGACGCGGTCGAGGGGGTGCTCGCAGCGAGAGAAGGCGGCTACACTAGCATTTTTGATCTTCGTGCGCGCAGCGGAATCGCTCCCGGCGACCTGCGTCTTCTGATCAAGGTCGGCGCGCTCGACTCGATCGCGCAGGGCTGGACCCGGCCGATGATGCTGTGGCTGGTGGATGCGGGGCAGCGGGGCAGCGGGGCCGCAGGGCAGCAACGGCACACCATGACAAAGGCTCATCCCGGAGCAGGCCGCCCCGCTGCCCCGCCGCCCCGCTGCCCCGCTGACTGGTTCGACGATCTCCCCGCCGCCGTTCCGACTCTCAAGGAATATTCCCCCGAGCGCCGCCGCCGCGAGGAATATGAAGCCCTGGGGTTCATCAGCGACGCGCACCCGATGCAGCTCCACGCCGACCAGCTGCGCCCTTTTCGCGTGTGTCCCAGCACCGAACTGCAGCAACGCGTCGGGCGCCACGTTCTGGCCGCCGGGATGCTCACGACGGCCAAGCCGGTGCACACCAAAGCGGACGAGCCAATGGAATTTGTTACCTTCGATGATGGTCACGGGTTGATCGAGGCGGTGCTATTTCCGAAGATCTATCGTGAGCGCGGTCACGTTCTGTTCGACCAGGGACCCTTCATCTTCCGAGGGAAAGTGGAGGAAGAGTTTGGGGCGGTGACGCTCACGGTGACCCATCTGGACCGCTTGGAGCGGGCGCGGGTCAGGTCAGCGAAGTGAGCCAGCCGCGCGCGCGAAGACCATGTCCCCCTCCTGAGCGAAGCGAACCTTGCGCTTACCAATAGGAGTGCGGAATGTGGCCCGGCCTCTGACCGCGAAGTTGTGGGTACCCGAGCCAAAAGCCTGGAGATGCTCGGGCGTGGCGTACTCCTCCAGCGCCAAGGCCAACGCCACAGTCGAAACCGTGTCGGTCGCGACCTGCACCGTACTGTCCCTTTTGAGGCTGCCGATGGCAACCCCGTCCAGACGAAGTGACAGCTCGACTTGCTCGGTGGAGAGCGGATAGTCGTTGGAGTTTTTCACTGCGAGGGCAATGATGACTGGAGCCGTTGACTGGCTGGATGCCTCCAGATTGAGCCTGATCCCCGCGACCGTGACCACGGGGTCTTCGTACAGCCAGAGGCCGACCGGAGTACAAGCAGTCACCCAGCAGAACCATGCCGCTCGACGCCATTCCGTGCCTGCCATTACACTCCCTACTCCGTGGAGAAATGAGTAATGCGGCTTTCCCCCATGCTGGCAGGAATCGGACTCTCGCTCAATCTGGTCCTGGGCGCCAGTGCCTGCAGTTCTCAGACCGGGCCGACCCTGCCCCAAGGGAGTGGCGCCCAGCTGCAGCAGGTGGTGGCCAACCTGACCTTTCCGGTCTATCTCACGGCTCCCCCGGGAGATCTAGCCCGGCTTTTCATTGTTGAGAAGGCCGGCAGCATTCGCGTCGTCAAGAACGGCACTCTCCTGCCAACTGCATTCCTCGACATCAGCCCGCAGGTGTCAAACGACGGCGAACGAGGCTTGCTGGGACTGGCCTTCGATCCCAATTACGCTGCTAACGGGCGTTTCTTTGTCCACTTCACGGACCCACTGGGGAATACGCGAGTCTCCAGCTTTCAGGTCTCGACTGACCCCGACGTCGCGAATGCCGGCAGCGAACAGGTAATTCTGACCGCAGTCCAGCCCTACCCCAACCATAACGGCGGGCAATTGCTCTTCGGTCCCGACGGGATGCTCTATCTCGGCTTGGGCGACGGTGGGTCGGGAGGCGATCCCCAGGGCCGGGGCCAGGACCTCTCCGACCTGCTCGGCTCCATCCTCCGCGTGGATGTGCAAGCCGGCTCCTCTTACACCGTGCCGCCGGACAACCCGTTCATCGGCCAGGCCGGCACCCGGCAGGAAATCTGGAGCTACGGCCTCCGTAATCCCTGGCGCTTCAGCTTCGACCGCGGCACCGGAGACCTGTATATCGCTGACGTGGGCGAATCGCGATTCGAGGAAGTTGATGTTTCCCCCGCGGCCGAGGGGGCTGGAAAGGGGTTGAACTTCGGCTGGAACCTCATGGAAGGAAAGCACTGCTTCAGCGCTACGCCATGCAATCAGCCTGGGCTGACTCTGCCGATTGAGGAGTATACCCACGGGCAGGGGTGCTCCATTACCGGTGGCTATGTCTACCGTGGAAGCGCCGTTCCAGCGCTTCAGGGCCTCTACTTCTTCGCCGATTTCTGTCAGGGCTGGGTCCACAGCTTTCGCTTGGCCGGCGGGTCCGCCACCGAGCTGACCGACTGGCGGGTGCTTCAGCCCGGAGGTTCGATCACCAGCTTCGGGGAGGATGCCGCCGGCGAGCTTTACGTCATGTCAACCAATGGTGGGGTCTTCAAGATCGTGCCGGAGCCTTGAGCCTCCATGGCCGGGGCCAGCGCTGAACCCCATAGTGGCGCCGATTTCGAGCGCCTTCGGGAGCGCATCCCTCCCTCGATCCGCTTCGGGACTTCGACCTGGAATTACCCCGGCTGGCGGGGCCTGGTCTACCATGAGGACTATGGACCCAAAGGGGCCGCCGCGAAGATGCTGAGGGAGTACGCCGCGTTCCCCCTCTTCGGCACCGTGGGAGTCGACTCCAGTTTCTATGGCCCTCCCACCGAAGCGGTCCTACGGAGTTACGCCGAGCAGCTCCCACCCGATTTCCCCTGTGTCAGTAAGGTGTGGAGTCAGATCACGGTGCACACCTTTACCAAGGCCCAGGATCCGGACCGGGCCGGCAAGGTCAATCCCGATTTTCTCAACCCCGATCTGTTCATCGAAGAGATCTACGAGCCGTACCAGCGCCACTTTAGCGCGAACACCGGCCCTTTCGTCTTCGAGTTCCAGACCATTGCCAAGTCCAGCGGCATCGGCGCCCAGCGCTTTGCCGACCGGCTGGACGAGTTCCTGTCGGCGTTGCCGCGTGAAGGGCAGTATGCCGTCGAGATCCGCAACGACGACTTCCTCACCCCCATGTACTTTGCCGTGCTGCGAGAGCACGGAGTGGCCCATGTTTTCAACTCGTGGACCCGGATGCCCCCGATCGGCCATCAGCTCGACCTGCCCGGGTCCATCCCGGCCTCGTTTATCGTCGCCCGTGCCCTGCTGCGGCCGGGCCGCACGTACAATGAGGCGGTAGACGCCTTCGCCCCCTACGACCGGATCCGGGAGCCAAACCCCAAGCTGCGCCGGGACCTGGTTCGGCTGGTTCAAGCCGCGGTAAACCTGAGGATTCCGGCGTATCTGCTGGTGAACAACCGGACGGAGGGCAGCGCGCCACTGACCATCGCAGCGATCGCAGAAATGCTTTAATCAGTCGCCGTTTTCTGACAGTCGCAGGCTGACGGACCAGTCGCGCTCCTCGCTTGGCTGGAGCGTCTGTGCCGTATGCCACTCCCGGACCGCGATGTCGAGCCGGTCCGGCGCGCCGATGCAGGGCTCCAGCGCCAGATTGTAGTACGGGGTGCGGCCCGGCGGCGCCCATCCCCGGCAGTTGATCCATACACCCACCTGGGGAACCTGGGTGGGCTGGACCATCATCTCCAGACGTTCTCCGCGTCGCGGATCGGTCAGGATCATCCGGCCCTCGCCGGTCAGATCGCCGAACAGCTTTACCGCCCAACCACCTTCGGCGGGAAAAGTGAATCGTGCAGCATCGCCACCGATGGCGCCGGGCCAGCTCACCACGTCGTTTACGCTCAAGTCGTCGCGGCCGTGCACCGCGGCGATCTTTACCTGGGTGACGCCCGGAAGGTCGAGCACCGACCCGGGTTGAACATTCAGCAGCGGGTGCGCCGACCAGATCCAGGGGAACGGCGCCTCGCCGGTGTGGCGGAGCGCATAGCTGAGTCGCACCACAGGCTCGGCCGGATCCAGGGTGACCCTCCGATGAAACTCGTAGGGGAATGCTGTGCCTTGCGCTGAGCCGGCGAGGGTCGTTCCCTCCGCCCCGTCGTAGACCGAGCTGGTCCAGGGAGCGCTCCACAGCTCACCATGGTCTGGGAGCGGCGACGTGCCTGGCCGCGCCCCGGGGATGGGACAAGACCCCACCGTGGGCAAGCACTCGTCCCAGCCACCACTGTCCGCCGTCTCCACGTATGAGGCACCCGGCTGGGGCGGCGCCAGCGGAATCTGATCGCTTCGCCATAGCCACTCGCGTCCGTTGAGTCGGCGCAGGTTGGTGAGCTTCATCCCGATTGCCGGGACCGCTACGATTTCGACTTGAGCCGAGCGAAGGGCAACCGCTGGAAAGCCGGAGACGCTAGTCTGACGGAAGGACATGCCCAAATGCTCGCACGGGCCAGGTGCCGAAGCCGGCGACCTTGGCCGGCACCGCGAAGAAGCGGAAGTCCTGTTGGGGAAGGCTGGCGAGATTACACATATGCTCGACGATCGGTACGTCGGCGCCGAGCAGCGTCGAATGGACCGGGCGGGCGGGGTCCTCGATGTCGTCGATGTTGAGGGAATCGATGCCCACGAGAACCACCCCTCGACTCACCAAATATTCCGCGGCGTCACCGCTGAGAAACGGGTGCCCCGACAGGTAGCGCTCAGTGCGCCAGTGCGCATCCCAACCGGTATGCACCAGCACCGCTTTGCCCTGGACCTCCACCTCGTCGAACGCCGACCGGTCGATCGGGCGACCAGTTCCCGCGGGCACCCTGACGACCACGGCGTCGAGATCCGCCAGCGATTCGAGCGGGAGACCGGCCAGGTCCTTGCCGTGGCCATACCGATGAAAGGGTGAGTCGATGTAGGTGCCGGTGTTGGCCACCATCTCTATTTTGCCGATCTGGAACTCCACTCCAGGTGCATAGCGTGCGCGGGAGGCTTCGCGAGTCAGGTAGTCACAGATGAGTGGCCCTGGCAGACCGGGATAAGTGGTCATCCCGTGCTCGATGGTGTGACTCAGGTCGATGAGGCCGCTGCCCCACTTACCCAAGCGCCGCCTCCACATCTACCCCGGCCACCGTACAGATCCTGACGATGGTCTCGCCGATCTTATTGTTGGGGGTCGACGCTCCGGCCGTGATCCCGATGATGCTTGAAGATCCCAGCCAGCCCTCGGCGACGACCTCCGACTTGGCGCCGATCGCCTGATGCCGGATCGCGCCGGTGGTCACGTCCACCGCTTCAGCATCCTCGATGTGATAGGCAACCACCCCGTGTTGCCGGACCAGCGCAGCCAGGTGGCAGGTATTGCTGGAGTTGTATCCACCCACCACGACCATCAGGTCAAGCGGCTCCTGCAGCAACGCGAGCACCGCGTCCTGACGCTCCTGAGTGGCGGAACAGATGGTGTCGAAGGAGCGAAAATGCCGGTCTACTGATTCGGCGCCGTAGCGCAGGACCATGCTCTTGCGCACTTCCTCCGCAATGGCAAGCGATTCGCCGGAGAGCATGGTGGTCTGGTTGGCGATTCCTACTCGGCTCAGGTCTCGCTCAAAATCGAACCCCGGCGACACCGCTCCGCCGAAGCGGGACTTCAAGCTGGGAACGCCACCTCCCCGCTCGATGAAGTCGCAGATCTCCCGAGCCTGGCTCATGTCCAGCACTACCAGGTAGCGGCCGTCCGGATACTTCATGACCTGGCTGGCCGTGGCCTTGGTCTCTTCGTGATAGTGCTTGCCATGGATGATGGCGGTGAAGCCATCCCTCGCGTAACTCTCGACCCGCTTCCACACGTTCAGTACCGACCCGCAGGTGGTGTCCACCAGCACACATCCGATTGCGCGGAGACGCTCGAAGTCCCCGATGGTCACCCCAAAGGCCGGCATGATGACCACATCGTCCGGCGTGACCGCCGCAAAGTCGAACCCGCCCCCCTCGCGGTGCTCCAAGAGGGTAATGCCCATGTTGCGGAGCTTCTCGTTGACATGGGGGTTGTGGATGATCTCGCCCACGAGAAAGAGGCGGCGGTCGGGAAACTTGGTCCGGGTCTCGTAGGCGTATTCGACCGCCCGATCGACCCCGTAACAGAAGCCGAATTCGCGGGCCAGGCGGAAGGTCAGCCGGCCTACCTGAAGCCGATAATCATTGGCCTTGAGAGACTCGACGATGCCGCTGTGGTAGTCCGCGGTGAGCCGGCCGGCGATCTCGCCTTTGAGGCCGAAACCCTTACGGAAGTACGTGTTCTCCATGCGTCAATGTACCACGGTGTCACCGGGCCGAGCATCTCTGTTGGGTACTTTCCCGGGAGGGAGACATCCCGGGGAGGGATGGATGGTGAGCCCTTGAAAGGTGCCCCTGACCGCCACCCGTTGGGTATCGATGACTGAACGGGCGCCGGCGGTTACACTGCCGCCCAGCTCACCCGAGGCGGATCGGTCCAGAAATACGGTCCCGGTGTCTCCCTGAAAGCCTTTGACTGCATTTTGAGTGAACCACCGGAGTGCAATCCCTGCAGCCGGAGGCAGGCTCTCCGCCTTGAGCGGGTCCATAACCCGGTACCGGCCTGCGACCAGAGTGTCTTTGGGGTATATCGCGAAGGCGATACCGGTATCGCCCTGGACCGTGCGGATCTCCAGTAGCCGTCTGGCCCCGCACCACTCAGCGCTGGCAGGCGCGGAGATCTTGCCCCCATCCGGCCCGCTCCAGGTTGCCTCCAGGTGCCCGGTCTCCGCCGGCCTATTCGGCACCCAGCCACAGCCAGCCAAGAGGCAGGCAACGACTGCCCACCTCGAGGCCCGATGATGCCTCTGGAGGTTGGCTGCCGGGTGAAGTTGGTGTACTAAGGGGGGGGAAGAGGGAGGGTCCTGGCGAGAAACTAGGAGGTTTGCGCCCATTTGCTCCGGCCGTCGCGATGGAGCCCGTACGCCTTCAGCCGGCGCCAGAGAGTGGTACGGCTGATTCCAAGCGACCGGGCGGTCTCGGCGAGCTTCCAGCTGTGCGCGTCGAGTGTCTTGACGATAGCCTCCTTCTCTCTCGCGGCCAACGTGGTGGCCCCGGCCACGCCCGGAATGAACATCGCCTCGCCCAGCTCGAGCCCGCCAACCCGAAGCGGACGGAGCCGGCCGCCGAGCGCGGCCAGACGAGGCTGGAGATCCGGTGCCCCCTCGGAGAGATCCATGCCCGAGAGCGCTTCCCGGGCCGGCTGGTTGGAGTACAGCAGCCGCCCCTCGACGTCAAAGACGACGACTCCCTCGCTGAACCCATCGAGCAGGGCCTTGGCCAGGGGGGAGAACACTGAGGGCACTGAAGGCATGGTCGGATAGAGCGACAGAGTCTCTGGCATAGTTCAAAGATACGGGGACAGGGGCCGTCTGGTTTCCTCACCTATCTAGACGACCATAAGCCGGGATGGTGCACAATGCGCCGTCAAGCCTTTACTCCCCCACCGGCTCTACCGGAATCTCCCGATGCTGCCGGAGCTCGGCCAGAATCACCAATCCGAGACCGGTGAAGATGGCCAGGCCGGCGATCACCGCTCGGCTGGTCAGGCGCTCCCCCTGGAGCACCAGTGGAGCCACCGCCGCGGCAAAGAGAGGCTGCAGGTAGATGTAGACCGCCACCAGGTTGGACGACACGCGTTGGAGCGCCCAGATGTAGATCAGGTACGTGACGATGGTGGGGAAGATGACGATGTAGCCCACCCAGAGCCACACCGCGCCGCTGATGGTTGAGAGCTGCAAGGTGCGCACGCTGACTACCCCGAAGGGCAGGACACCAAAGCAGGCGAACAACATCACGTAGAAGCTCACGGTGATCGGCTGGTAGCGGCCAACCACCGATCGCGCGTAGAGGAAGTAGGCGGCATAGCAGACCATGCCCAGGATGATGAGAGCGTTCCCCAGGGCCACCTCCGGAGCGAGTGAGATGCGATCGAGGCCAACCAGATAAATCGTGCCCAGGGCAGCCAGGCCAATGCCCACGAACTTGAGCGCTGAGGGTGGCTCCCGCCCCGTGAGCACCGCGCCCAGCACCGTAAAGACCGGAACGGTGGTCACCAGAATGGTGGCGTTGATGGCCGTGGTATGACGTAGCCCATAAAGGAAGAGTGTTTGGTTGGCAGCGATTCCAAGCAGACCAAGTACCGCCAACCGGAGCAAGTCGCCCCGGTCCCGCACCCATTGACCTCCGGTTGCCGCATTGATGAGAAAGAGGACCGCGGTGGCACCCAGTACCCGAAAGCACACCAGAGCCCCCGCAGGAAAGTGCGGAAGCACAAACCGCCCGGCGACAGCGAGGCTGGCAAAGAGGAGCTGGACCACCACGAGGGCAAGGTGGACCAGCGGCTTGGCCGGCGAACCCGGGTGGGTCGCGGCTACCGGCGCGGGCGCCCCCGGGATCCTCCGCCCCGCCGGGCCCGGTGGCCCTGACGCTGACGCCGCCGTCCTCCACCGTGCCCGGAGTCAGACTCTTCGTCGGCGTAGGTCTTGGGAACACGACGCAACAGGTCTTGCAGCGCCGGGATGGTGTCGGCTAGAACCGGCGGATGTCGCCCCCGCTGCACCGCAAAGCGAAGCGGCCGATCCAGCCGGGGCAGCTCGTCCGCGCGCAACCGCTTGGCCTGCCCCTCCCGAAGCCGAACCCGGGCGATCCCCTCCCCATCCTGGATCTCGTAATCGAGCGGCACCGCGTCACCTCGAACGTGCAGACTCCCGGGCAACGCCTGAAGTCGCTCCTGGGTTGCGGCCTCCACCAGCTCCGCCGGATCGAGCAGGATCCGGGTCCGGAGAAACTCATCCCAGCTGCTGACCCCGTCGAGCTGGCGTCGGATCAGAGCCCGAATTCCCTCTGGTGCCAACTCTTTCAAGGTGCCGCCCGACCGGCGCCAGAGCTCATCCAGCTCTGCCAGGGTGCGACGCAGCCGATTCTGGTCGGGATGGGTGGTCTCCCCCCTCATGAGGGCGTCGGCGAGCGCGTCACGGGCGGCCGGCAGAAGCTCCGGAGGAATCTTCCCCTCGATCGGTTCGATCTCGGTGTCCAGCTCGAATCCGAAGTAGCCGCGCCGGCGCTCGACCATCAGGCCCTGCTGCTTTCGAGGCCCGCCCAAGACGATCTTGGGTGGTCCCAGGGTGGCGTACTTCCGCACCAGATCGTAGGACAAGGTGGTGCCCTCGATCGCCGCGCGAGGGACGCCGAAACGATCGGCGAAGTACCGCAGGGTTCCGGCCACCGCGCCCCAGCTTCCCGCCACCGAGGTCTTGGAAACTCTCGCCTCCTGACCATCGGCGGTGTGCTCATCGATCACCAGATCGAACGGCATGATGCGCGCGAACAGATCGGCCCAGTCCCGCCGCACATCCTTCGAGGCGTAAGGCAGCTGTTTCGGGAGGGGCAGCTCGAGCGACCGGTACACTGACGCCAGGCCCAGCGCCGTATCCTCGATCGCCTTCACCAGGACCCCGCGACGCTCGGCCCACTCGGTGAGGCCGTCCTCGAAGAGATGACGGGGCAAGCCATACACCTCGCCCAAGTACCCGTGCTGATTGACAGCCTCGGCATACAGATTGTAGGCCGTGAGATGGTCGCTGCCATTGACGATGACGCCATGGAGATCCCGCTCTTCCCGTGTCATTCGATGGAGTGACTCGATGTTGGAGGAGACTGCCACCATCGGGATCAGCTCCTCGCCCGCATGGACCAGCAGCTCGCCCCAGGGCCGCTCCACCGGTAGCGCCTCCACTTCCCTTCCGTAGCTGGTCAACTTCCCATTTTCGATCAGGCCCCGGCTGGTGAGCACGCGGATCGCCCGATTGTAGGCGATGCGGTCCAGCGGTACCGGGAGATCCAAGTCTCGCGCATCGACCCCGAGCGCAGCACACGTGATGGCCACGCGCTCTGCATCGCCGGCCAGCTGGAACTCAGGTGGGGTTGGTCGAAGCGACTCAAATTCGAGATTCCGATCGCTCAGGATGACCACCTCGCCGTTGGGCACCCGGCCGTGCACCCGGCCAGCCATCTGAAGAATCTCGTTCGCCCCCAGGTACAACCGATGCAGCACGTTGCGGCCGCGGTCGACCACGTTGCCGTACCGGGCGTCGTAGATCACCACGGTGTCGAGACCCCGAACGTTCAGCGCCGACTGGCCGGCCGCGGTCATGGCCAGCAGGAAGGGGCGCTCCACCTCCCCCTCCAGGAACGGACGAATCACCCTGATCGGCTCCCCCCCGTGGTAAAACGCCGTGGTCAGCCGGGGCCACTGGGAGCCGAGTCCCTCGGCCAGCTTCTCGACTTCGGCGCGAGTGGGAACGAACACCGCGACCCCGCGCTTCTCCTTCATTAGATGGCGGATATAGCGGTCGTTCAGAAACTCGTCGGGCTGCTGGGGGAGCACCTGAACTCTGGCTTTCAGGGCAGGATCGAAGGCCTGCGTCACCAGCACCTCTGAGCTGCTCAGATACTGAGCGTAGAAGGTCGGATCTACCGTCGCGCTCAGCCAGATGAACCGGCAGCCCGCCCGCTTGCCCAGCGCAAGACAGAGCTCCAGCTCCGCCGAGGTCTGATGGATCTCGTCCACCACGATGGTGTCCCGTCCAGTGATCAGATCGTCCTGAAACCAGCGGCGAGCTATCCCGGTGGTCACGATCACCACGTTCCAGCTGGGCGTCTCCGGGGTGGCCTCCCGCTCGCGGTTGACCACCCCGGCATGCAGCGGTTCTCGCAAAATGGACTCGGCAATGGGCCGAATCCCCAGCGTCTTCCCGGTGCCAGTCCCGGCTACGATCCCGAACGGGAGCCCTGCTCCCGCCCACTGACGCAACTCCTCGCCGTGCTCCCGCTCGAGCAGGGTGTCTACCTGAAGTCTCAGCGCCAGCTCGATCGTCTCACATGCGGCTCGGGTTGGAGCGATGATGATGATGCGGCCCTTTGGGTGGGGAGCGAGGCGATAGGCGTTGGGGTCGGGCGGGAGATGGTGGTCGCGGGAAGGATGCATGGGTGAAGATAGTCGGGAGTCAGGAGTCGGGAGCTAGGAAGCCGGATCTCTTATCGTGGCCGTCTCCTGACTCCAAGCTCCGGACTCCCGACTCGCTAGAACCCCGGTTGCAGCGCGAACTGCCAGACCCAGTTCTTGCCGGGGCGATCGAACGGATGAACCAGGTCCACTTCCCCGATGGCGAAGCCGAGGAGGTTGATCCGGAGAGCAGCGCCGGCGCTGAAGACTGGATCGCGAGTGCCGGAACCAAACACCGAAGGTTCGTGGGTTGTATCCCACGCCAGTCCGCCATCACCGAACAATGCAAACTCAATCGGGAAACCCCCGTAGTACCCGGAGCCGAGTCCAAGCGCTCCCAGCAGAGGGAATCGAAGCTCGGCATTGCCTACGACCATACGGCTGCCGAGCAGCTGGTCGAAGACGGGGCAAGAGTTCGGGTCCTGCCCCGGGCCGGGATTGCACTCTGACCCGTTGAACGAATTGAAATCGTACCCTCGCACCAAGCCGGGGTAACCGATATAGAGCGGTTGCAGCCGGGGGTCTTCACCGCCGTTGCCGTAGCGGCCGTAGTGCAGCAGCCGGGCGGCAAACGTGAACGGCCTGGCCGGCATGATATACCGGCGATAGTCAGCCAGCACGCCGACATAGTTCAGCGACCCGATGGTCGGTGACACCTCGAACCGATAGCGCTGCCCGAGGATCGGGCTGGTGGCTCCGAAGAAGGAGTTGTCGTAGACCAGGGCGGCGCTTCCCACGCCGAGATTCAGCGCGTTGCCCGCGGGGAGGTCCTGGGTATGGTCTACCAGCAGATTCCCGGTCAGCAGCGAAAAGGCCTGGGTACGAAGCTCACTGCTGAACGAGATGTTGGTGTAGCCGGCCTGAAGCTCGAATCGTTGGACCGGGCTGAAGGGATATGCCACCTGACCGAAGGCCTCTCGAACCGTCTGGCGCTCAGTCAGCTGCTGGTCGACCACGGCTGCCTCGCCATTCACATCGGCTGTCCCCTCGGCAAACCCGCCGGTGAGGTAAGGAGTCTGATCCAGGCCGACGCCCCAGTTCAGCCGGTGGCTCAGGTTCTGGTAGGCGACCAGCGCATTGATGTCCTTGAAACTCCCCTGCACGTTCAAGCCGGTCACCAGATTGTGATTGCCCAGGATATCGCTGAAATAGAGGGACGCTCCCCCGCCGACGTAGGTGCCGAACTGGCTGCTTCCCAGCAGGAGCGACGGCTGCGCCACGTAGGTCAGGGACAGGCGGGGCTGGTAGGGTCCAACCGGGAAATCGGACGTGGCCGGCAGTCCGGTCTGGGGATCGTGCAGCAGCTCGACCAGAGCTGCGTCTTTGCGGGTGAGCGGCGGCAGCGTGGCCGTTGGTACTGGGACGGTGCCGTAGGCGCGGTATGCCACCGTCGGCTCGACGGCGACGGGCTCCGGGCGGTCAATAGCATAGAGCTCGTACCCGTTAGCCCGAAAGACGCTGTAGAGCAGGCGGCCCGATCGCTGCGCCACGGTCAGCGCGGGGCTGGTCTCGGTGATTCCGCTGACTCCAGTGTACAGGTTGGTGAGCCGGGAGAGCCGGCCGCTGGCAAGATGCAGCTGGTAGACGTTGGTGATCCCGTCGGGGTCGGACAGGAAGTAGAGGTTGCTCCCGTCGGGCGACCACTGGGGGTTGAGCTGTCGCGCCGTCTCCGACCCTGGCACCGGACGCACCTGGCCGCTGGCCACGTCGATCAAGGCGAGTGACTGGGGCCCTACCCTGAGCATGCCGAGCTCGGTGCTGAACCGGTCGGTGGCAAAGGCAATGGTCTGCCCGTCCGGCGACCACGCCGGCTGGAGATCGGCAAACGGATCGTCGGTGAGCTGGCGAAGCTGCTTGGCCTCCAGATCATAGACGTAAAGGTCGGTGAGACCGCCAGACAGACCGGAGAACGCGATGAAGCGGCCATCGGGCGACCAGCTCGGATTCAGGACTTGGCCCAGCTTGGGGAACGGGACCTCTCGGGTCCGCTTTCCTCGGGCCACGTCGTACAGATCGAGCACCGGCCGGCCGCCACTGATGGCCGAGAACACGAACTGCTTCCCGTCCGGGGACCAGCTCCCCGCAGACTCGATGAACTCCAGGCTTTGAAGGTGGGCGTCGACCGCGGTCTTGGTCACTTGCCGTTTGATCTTGCCGGTTCTGGCATCGGCGAGAAAGAGATCGATGGAGAAGAGATCCCGGTCCGACAGGAACATCATCTGGCTGCCATCGGGGCTCAAAGCCGGGGAAACATTGTAGCGAGTTCCCTTCCGGGCACCGACGACTTGGGGGCCGAACGTATCGGGCTGACGGGTTTCAGCTAACAACGGATCGTAAGTGGCGTGGAGCTCCGCATGCCAGCGCGACACCAACTCGTCGGGACTGATACCCAGAACCTGCCGGATGGCCGGCTCCATGGCCCGGCGCCGGGCCGCCTCAACGAGAAGACGCCCAATCGCCTGGTCGCCCCAGTGCCCGCCCACGTACGCCAGCAGGGCGTGGCCATAGCGATAGGGGAAATACCGGGGATCGTCCAGTTGCCGGAAGGTCGGCAGGGTGTCTTTAGCCGTGTCCTGGATCGCCCCTCGCATCCACATCGCCGTAGGCGCATGGATGGGACCCAGCGACATGTACTCGGCCATCCCCTCGATGAACCATAGAGGGAGGGCGGTTGCCCCCGGCATTCCACCGGCGCGGGTGGGTCCTCGGCCGGTGATGTCATACTGGAATGCATGGGTCAGCTCGTGCCCGATCACATGATCGAGATCGCTGAGCGTTCCTCCGATCGGAAGTACGATCCGCCGCTTGAGAGCTTCGGTTACGCCGCCGGTTCCCTCGCCGATATCGCCGCCTACAGCGTTGGTCTGCTGGAATTGCGTTGGACTGGCGTACAGGATTAGGGGCTGCCGCCCGGCGAGCTCGTGATTGAACAGCTTCCCCAGCCGGGTGCGCCAGCGCTCGGCGATGCGAGCCGCGTCTCGGGCCGCTGGCTCCTCACCGGAGTAGAAATAGATATCGAAGTTGTCGGTCTTGAGGACGTGCCAATCAAAATTCTGATACTGCACCTTGTTGCGACCGAAGTACTGGGCGTGGACCGAAGGCGCCGCCAGCACTAGCGCAAGCGAGACCAGCCAGAGGGTGCGGCAATGGCCGCATCGGGGGGACGACATATATACCTCCTGGGCGGACAGTGCCTTCCGTCGATCGGTTCTCGCGGTGAGCCACAGCACACGGTGCAAAACCGTTAGAATCACCGCTGTCAGACTTTCGGTAAGTTGCGCTTCGAGACGACGGTGAACCGAAGCAGGGTGATACCTCTCCTGCCCGTGCGAGGCCCGTGCCAGTAGCTAAGTGATTGTTGTGCTGAGGCACTACTGAGTGGAACCGGTCAACTTGTCCGCGGGCCGCCGGCCAGCTTGTCCTATCGGGTGGACCGCGAGCGTTGACCAGCAGGCTGGGGTAGGGAGGAATTCCCCTGGAGCGGCGCGGCTTGGTTCTGGTGATCCAACCACTCGCAGACTACTGCAAACGCGGCGTTCCGATCCAGACCGAACGCGTTCATCAGATAGGGCACCGCACCGTACATGTTGGTGCGGCCCCCCGCCTTCATCCTTCTAAGGAAACGGAAGAATCGGTTGCCCCGATCGGAGTCGAGCTTCATCACCCCCGAATATAAGCCGAACCCAGTCGGCGCTCAAGATCGGCGACGCGAACGTGTTATGAAAGGCGAAACCATGGTGAACGACGCTGTTGCTTTGACTTGACACCGATAAGAGCCGGTTCCATACTAGGGGCCTCTACGTACGGCAAAGTACTCAGCGCACTGAGCTACCCGCCCTGCGTGACAGCGTGGTCGGGTCATCCGTTCCCTCACGCTGCTGCCGGTTCCGAGCTCACCCTTCGCCAACGTCGAGCTGACCATGTGGCGTGAGATTCTTTCCTTCTTCAACAAAACGGATACGGAGGCAGGTATGGCCGGGGAATTCTACATCGGTGAATCGCTGGTCGGCGAAGGCAACGAGATTGCCCATATCGACCTGATCATCGGCTCGAAGAGCGGTCCGACGGGCGCGGCGTTCGTCAATGCGCTCGCCACCAATACCGACGGCTTCAATCATCTCCTGGCCGTCGTGACGCCGAATTTGCCGGCCAAGCCCGACACCATTCTCTTCAACAAAGTCACGATCAAGGGTGCCAAGCAGGCGGTGCAGATGTTCGGCCCGGCGCAGGCAGCAGTCGCCCGCGCGGTTGTGGACAGCGTCGCCTCGGGTGTGATCGACAAGAGCAAGGCCAACGACCTGTGCATCCTGGTCGGCGTCTTCATCCACTGGCAGGCCGAGAACGACAAGAAGATCTACGACTATAACTACCAGGCCACCAAGGAATCGATTCAACGGGCGCTGCAGGGCAAACCGACGGTGGATGAGGTGCTGCAGCGGTACAAGAGCGCGCGGCACCCGTTTGCCAGCGGCGCCGAGAGCTGATCGTACAGTCCCGCTAGCTCAGTTTTCCACGAGGGGCGGCCCGCTACGGGGGCGCCCCTCGTCTTTTAGAGACCATGGAGTATTCACCGATGCGCAAGCTTCTGTTGCAACTCGACAGTTCGCGGCTGCCGAGCGTTTTCGATCAGGTCGTCGCCTACGATGCCGGCGCCGACGTCGTGATGAGCTATGGTGGGGTCACCGAGGGTGACGTCCGCGACCTCATCCATGGTTGCATCTTCACCCGGGGTCCCAAGGACCTGCATAACAGCGCGGTCTGGATCGGCGGGAGCAACATGTCGGCCGGCGAGCAACTCCTGGCGATGGCGCAGGACGCGCTGTTCGCGCCGTTTTCCGTCTCCCTCATGCTGGACTCGAATGGCTCGAACACCACGGCGGTGGCGGCAGTCGTAAAGATCGAGGAGACGCTCGGCGACATGAGAGGAAAGCAGGTTCTCATCCTTGCCGGAACCGGCCCGGTGGGGCAACGGGCGGCCGGCCTCCTCGCGAAAGACGGCGCCAAGGTCACCATCACCTCTCGCAAACCGGAGCAGGGCGAGAAGGCGCGCCAGTTCATCAGCGCTCGCTTCGACGTGCACGTAGAGGCCGTCACCCTGAACGATCCTTCCAAGCTGGCTGAACTGTGCCAGGGTATAGACGTCCTGCTCAACTCGGGACCGGCCGGAGTGCAGATGGTGCCCAAGTCGGCCTGGACCAGCGTGAAGACCCTGAGAGTTGCGGTGGACCTCAATGCGGTTCCGCCCCTTGGCATCGAGGGCATCGATGTGAACGATGCCGGCGTTAAGAAGAATGGCGTCGTGGTGTTCGGAGCCTTTGGGGTCGGCAATTTCAAGACCAAGCTGCACAAGGCCTGCGTTGAGCGGCTGTTTACCCGCAACGACCTGGTCTTGGATGCCGAAGCCATCGCCGACATCGCCCGTGAGATGGTCGCCACGAGAGAGCCAGCAGCGAGAAAAGAGCCGGTCGCCAGAAAAGAGCTGGTCGCGAAAAAGAAGTAGCGCGATGACCCGCGTCGTGGGAATCGACCCGGGCACCGTCAGCATCGACGTGTGCGGGACCGTGGATGGGCAGCTCTATCTCGACCGCAGCTGGCCCACGGAGGAGGCGCTCGCCCATCCCGAAGGCCTCATCGAGTTTCTCACCCAGTCGGGTTCCCCCGATCTCATCGCCGGCCCTTCCGGGTACGGCCTGCCCCTGCTTCGGTCGGCCGACGCTACCGAGCCCGATCTCCGCCTGGCATTCCTGGCCGCGCCGGAGGAGCCCGGAGGAATCGGCGGGCTCCGCGGCCTGGCGAAGCGGCTGGGAGCTTCGGGTCTTCCAGTGGTCTACACACCCGGGGTCATGCACCTCGACACGGTGCCCGACCATCGCAAGATCAACCGGGTGGATCTCGGAACAGCGGACAAGGTGTGCGCCGCCGTGCTGGGGATCCAGGACCAGGCCCGGCGGCTGAGTTGCAGTCCGGAGGCAGTCTCTTTCATCCTGATCGAGCTCGGCGGAGCCTTTACCGCCGCCGTGGCGGTCGAGCGCGGTCAAATCGTTGATGGTATCGGCGGCACCAGTGGCCCTATCGGGTGGCACGCGGCTGGAGCGCTCGACGGAGAGGTGGCGTTCCTGGCGGGCCGGATCTCCAAAGCGGCGCTGTTCCAGGGCGGGGTGAGCTCATTGATCCAGCGCGATCCAGCAAGAACCTCGATGGCCAGGGAAGCGTACCTCGAGGGAGCCGCCAAGGCGGTGCGACAGCTCCGCTGCTCGGCCCCGTCCGCTCGGGACATTCTCCTTTCCGGACGGCACGCCGCAGATCCGGAAATACAGGAGCGACTGAGGGCGGATCTGGTGGATCTCGGAGCGGTGCGGACCCTCACCGGATTCGCAGCTCACGCCAAGCAAGGCGCCCAGGGAGCCGCGCTTCTGGCCGACGGTCTGGCTGGCGGGCGCCACGCGGACATGGTGAGCCGATTGAGAATTCGGGAGGCGCGAGGCACGGTGCTCGATCATCTGGCGTTCATCACTCCGGCGGCAGCCCGCCAGCGCCTCGGTCTCTCCGGCAATGACTGAGGGAACGCGGGGCCACGTGTTACTGGCCGGAGTCACCACCCGGGCGCTCGCAATCTCGGCCGCAAAGGCGGGGTACCGGGTGACAGCGGTGGATGGTTTTGGCGATCGCGATTTACGGGCAGTGGCAGAGGTGATCCCGGTGCCACGGCGGTCTGGACGCTATCGCCCGGGAGCGGCTGCCGCTGCTGCCGCGACCATCTCCGCCACAATGGTGGCATACACCTCGAATTTCGAGAACGATCCTGCCGCCGTTGCTCGCCTGACGCGAGGACGCCGACTCTTAGGCAATCCGCCCGAGGTGCTGGTGCGTGTTCGCAATCCCATCGAGCTCATGCGGCTACTTCGGGAGCGAGGTTTTGCCATCCCCGAAACCCGCGTGTCACCTGTGCTCCGGTCTCGGCGCCCGACCCACTGGCTGCTCAAGCCCCGCCGATCCGGCGGCGGGCACGGAGTCAGGATCTGGCGGGCCGGGCAGCCGGTCCCCAGAGGTGGATATCTCCAGGAACGAATTCTCGGGCTACCCGGGTCGATTGTGTTTGCGGCCGACGGTCGCAGTGCGGTTACGCTAGGGCTCTCCCGCCAGCTCGTCGGCGAACGGCGACTCGGAGCCGACGGCTTCCGCTACTGCGGGAGCCTCCTCGCTACTCCAGCCGCGCCGCTCTTTCCGAACCAGGAGGCACTACTGGAACGCGCGACAGCTGTAGCCGCGACGATAACCCGGGAGTTCGGTTTGGTGGGACTCAATGGCATCGACTTCATCGCCCAAGACGGCGTGCCCTACCCCCTCGAGGTTAATCCCCGGTACTCCGCATCCATGGAGCTGGTCGAGCGGAGCGCGGGCATTTGTCTCTTCGAGGTGCACGCTCGAGCATGTGATGGCGAGCTGCCCTTGCCACCGGTCCTGAGCGAGCGAGTGCACGGGAAGGTCATCGTCTTCGCTCGCCGCGACGTCCGGCTGGGGAATATTCAAAGCTGGGTTGGCCGTTCATCGCTGGCCGACGTGCCCCACTCCGGCGAGAGGATCCGGCTGGGGCATCCGATCTGCACCTTGTTTGCCGAAGCCCGGGGCGGGCAGTCCTGCCTGCGCCTGCTGCTGCAGCGAGCCGGCGGCATCTATCGCATGGTTGAGTCGAAAAGGCGGGCGGCGTGACGGCCAGTCAAGGAGTGGAGCACGTCACTTGCCTGGGCTGCGGATGCGGCTGCGACGACGTCACGGTCAGTGTGAAGGACGGGCGCATCGTAGACGCGGCTCCAATCTGCCCCGTCGGCCGCGCCTGGTTTGGGGATGGCACTGTCCCGGCGGAGACAGTGCGGGAAGGCAAGCCGGTGACGATGGAAGAGGCGCTGAACGAGGCCGCAGCGGTGCTGGTTGAGGCGCGGGGCCGGTGTCTCGTCTACCTGGCGCCAGACCTCAGCTCGGAGGCTCAGCGGGAGGCCCTCGCAGTAGCCGATCTTCTGGGCGCTGCGGTCGACTGTGCCACATCCGGAACGGCAGCCACGGGACTGATTGCCGCCCAGCGCCGGGGACGGACCGCATCCACCTTGGGCGAGATTCGAAACCGGGGCGACGTCCTGCTGTTCTGGGGCGTAGATCCCTCGGACCGTTATCCCCGCTATCTGTCGCGCTACGCGCTGGAGCCGGTGGGCACTCAGGTGCCGAAGGGCCGCCAGGGCCGGTATGTGATATCCGTGAGCACTGGTGCCGACCGCGGGCTGAAGGAGGCCGATCTCTCGCTTGAGCTGGCTCCGGAGGACGAGATCCCCGCGCTCTCGCTCATGCGGGCGGCCGTGGCGGGCAACCGGGTGGGAGAGCCCCCGGGGCAGATGGGAGAGGCTCTCGCCATTGCCAAGAGGCTGATGCAGGCTCGCTATGCGGTAATCGTGCACGACGCCGAGCCCTCCGCCGAGCGGCGGGACCCGCTCAGAGTCGAGGGCCTCATTGCGCTGACTCAAGCGCTCAATGAGCCTACTCGTGCGACACTGAGCAGTCTGCGGGCGGGCGGGAACCGGACCGGAGCCGAGGCCGTGCTTACCTGGCAGACCGGCTACCCCTTCGCGGTGGATTACTCTCGGGGCCATCCCCGCTACACCCCCGGCGAGCGCGGCATCGAGCGGCTCGCAACCGGAGCCTTCCGCGCGGTCCTTCTGGCGGGTGCGCCAGCATTCGATGGCTCCCAGCCGAGCTCGTTCTCCGGAACAAGCGTAGTTGCCGTCGGGCCCCGAGCGAGCCAGGCCTCCTTCCCTACCCGGGTGGCCATCGACACCGGGGTGGCGGGGATCCACGAGTCGGGCACCGCCTATCGAATGGACGAGGTGCCTCTGCCGCTCCGGCCGCCGCTGAGCGGACAGCGTTCAGCCGCGGAGACGCTCAACGCTCTCGCCGCTGCGGTACGCACTCAGCTGGGCCTGAAGTCCCGATGAGCAAGCCCACGCTCCGGATTACCGGTGGCACGGTGTACGACCCGGCCAATGCGATCGACGGACAAGTCCGGGACATCTGCATTCAGGATGGCCGCATCGTCGAGACTCTGCCGGACGGAGCGCCTGCACTCGATGCCCGGGGAATGGTTGTGATGCCGGGAGGGGTGGACATTCACTCCCACCTCGCCAGCTCGAGCTGCAATCACGCAAGACGGCTGCTGCCCGAAGAACACGCGATAGATCCGGCACCGGCTCCCGATCTGCTCGACCAGCCCAGTGCTGCCCGGTCGGGGACCGGAGGCACCCTCCCCACGACCTTTACCACCGGCTATCGCTACGCCGGCCTGGGTTACACCACGGTGTTCGATGCGGCGGTGGCTCCGGTGATGGCACGGCACAGCCATGCCGAACTGGAGGACACGCCTTGTGTGGATGGTGGGATCTTCGTGCTCATGGGGAATGACGAATACTTTCTTCGCCAGGTGGCCGCCGGGGAGCGCAACCGGGCGCGCGACTACGCGGCGTGGCTGATAGGCTCGACCGGCGCTTATGCCATCAAGATCGTCAACCCCGGCGGGGTGGAGGCCTGGAAGTCGGGACAGCGGAACCTCAACGGTCTCGACGACGCCCTGGCGGGCAGGGGTGTGACGCCCAGAGCCATTCTGGAGACCCTGGCCGATGCAGGCAACAAATTGGGCCTTCCTCATCCAGTTCACATTCACTGCAACAATCTGGGCCTGCCCGGGAACGCAGCCGTAACGCTGGCCACCATGCAGGCCCTGGCTGGCCGCCGAGCTCATTTTACCCATCTGCAATTTCACAGCTACGGGGGACCCCCCTGGAGCTCGGGCGCCCGCCAACTCATCGAATACGTCAATGACCATCGGGAATTGAGCGTCGACGTCGGTCAGGTGATGTTTGGCCCAGCCACGACCGTCACCGCCGACGGTCCGATCGAGTATCTGCTGCACAAGAGCAGCGGCCGGAAGTGGGTCAACATAGACATTGAGCTGGAGACGGGTTGCGGGATCGTCCCCTTCATGTACAAGGACAAGGCGGCAGTCTCAGCTTTACAGTGGGCCATCGGCCTGGAGCTGTTTCTGCTGAGTCAGGACCCGTGGAGAGTGGTGCTATCGACCGATCACCCCAACGGCGGATCATTTCTCTCCTACCCGGCACTCATTCAGTTGTTGATGGACCGGAGTGTCCGGGATGAGCGGCTCAAGACAGTGAATCCGAAGCTGCTGGCCGGATCTCCGCTGGCGGACGGACTCAGTCGAGAGTACACCCTCAATGAGATTGCCATCATCACCCGAGCCGGCCCCGCCCGGCTCCTCGGCCTGCGGCACAAAGGGCACCTGGGCGTCGGGGCAGACGCAGATGTGACCGTTTACAGCAGGGATGCCGATATCGCCAGGATGTTCGCCTCGCCGCGGTATGTGATTAAAGGCGGATCGGTGCTGGTCGAGGAAGGTCAGCTGCGCCGAGCCCCGCGAGGGCGTCGGCTCCGGCTGCAGCCGGGTTATGACCAGGCCCTGCTGCCGGACCTGAAGCGGTACTTCGAGGCCTATTCGACTGTGTCGTTCGAGAACTATCCGGTTCAGGGGATTTCCGATGCGCCGATGCAGCTTGGTTGATCTCCGGGCGGTCGCAGTGCCATGAAGATCCGCGGCGTCTTCATCGAAGACACCTTCGCCGAAGCGTTCACCATGCGGGTGGCGCGCATCATCGTGACCGGCCGCAACCCGCGTTGGGTCAGGGAGGCTGCCCTCAAGCTCACCGGCTTCGCCACCTCCGTCATCGGGTGTAAGGTCGAAGCCGGAATAGAGCGGGAGCTTCCCCCCGGCGAGACGCCCGATGGCCGGCCGGGCATCAGCATCCTGCTGATGACCATGGGCAAGGACGATTTGGGAAAGAGGCTGATCGAGCGGATCGGCCAGACTGTCCTCACCTGCCCGACGACGGCCTGCTTCGATGGATTGCCCGACGCGCCCGACCGGGTGGGAGTCGGCTCCGCGTTACGTTTCTTCGGCGACGGCTTTCAGAGCAGTAAGATGGTCGCCGGCCAGCGGTTCTGGAGAATCCCGGTGATGGAAGGAGAATTTCTGGTTCAGGAGAAGTTCGGCATGCTGAAGGGCGTGGGCGGCGGCAATTTCCTGATCCTTGCCACGACTGCAGACGCCGCACTGGCGGCGGCAGAAGCCGCGGCCGACTCGATGGCCACTCAGCCGAACGTCATCCTCCCCTTCCCCGGCGGCGTGGTCCGCAGCGGCAGTAAGGTCGGCTCCCGCCGGATCAAGACCATGATCGCGTCGACCAACGACGCGTTTTGCCCCACACTCCGCGCGGTCACCCAGACCGCTCTGCCCGAAGGGGTGAATTCGGTTCTCGAAATTGTCGTCAACGGCACCGATGCCCCGTCCATCGCAACCGCCATGAAGTCAGGGATCGATGCCGCCTGTCGCGACGGCGTGGTGGCCATCACTGCCGGGAATTACGGCGGTAAGCTCGGCCCCCATCACTTTCATCTGCGAAAGATCATGGAGGGTGGGGCGACGTGACCGGTGGCCTGGTAGCGCAGCTGAAGACCGCTCTGCCGGAGCGAGGGGATTTCGGAGAAGTGCTCGCCCAACCTTGGGCCACGCTCTCCGCCCGGGAGATGGCGGAACGGCCGGTCTATCTGGAGCGCGGGGGCCGGGTTCGGTTGGGCGATCTGTTCGACCTCACCGGCCAGCCGATGGGACGGATCCGGTTCGTCGGTGACCTCCAGAGCGCCGATCGCCTGGGGGCCGGGCTTAGCGAGGGCGAGGTGACGGTGGAAGGAAACGTAGGTCAGGAAGCGGGACTGGCTCTCGCCGGCGGATCGCTGGACATCAGGGGCGATGCCGGACCCCGCGCCGGTGCCGCCCCATTGGGCTACAAGCGAGGAATGACCGGCGGCGAGCTGATTGTACGGGGCTCGGCGGGTCCGGAGGCGGGGGCCGCTATGCGCCGCGGCCTGCTCGTCGTTTACCAGAATGCGGGCGAGCGGACCGGGCTCGGCATGATTGCCGGGACCGTCATCGTTTTCGGCACGGCCGGCCGGGAGACCGGACTGTGGTCCAAACGTGGTTCGGTTGTGGCCCTCGGCCGGATTACGCCGCCGGCGACGTACTTATTGGCCTGCACCTATCAGCCTCCCATTCTTCGGCTGATGCTCACCCGCTTGAGCACCCGATATGGGCTGTCGGTCCAGCGGAAGCACCTCACCGGTTCCTACCGGCGCTATAGTGGAGACATGGCCGAGCTGGGTAAGGGCGAGATTCTGGAATGGGTAGCCAAATGACAACTGTGGAGCCGCAGGTGGCATCGCTCAGAATGAACGAGACCGCAAGCGAGATCGTCGAGAGCATGGTGGATCAGGCGGACCTGCTTCGGGTCCGTGCCTTCCGCCTCCGGGGCGGCGCACGGGTCATCGATGCGGGGGTGGAGACGGAAGGGGGCTTCGATGCGGGGCTCATACTCGCCGAGATCTGCATGGGCGGGCTGGGAAACGTAAACCTCACCCCGCTCCAGATCGGAAACCAATCCTATCCCGGCGTGATCGTCTGGACCGATCATCCCGCCGTGGCGTGCATGGCCGCTCAGTACGCCGGCTGGGCCATATCGGTAGGCAAGTTTTTCGCGATGGGCTCGGGGCCGCTCCGGGCCCACGCTCGGGTGGAGCGGGAGCTGTTCGAGAAGCTGGGGTACGAGGAGCGAGCAGAGGAGGGAGTCCTGGTTCTGGAGACGCGGACGCTGCCGACTGATGAGGTCGCGGCGTGGGTGGCAGAGAAAGCCCGGCTGCAGCCGGCCCAGCTCACTTTTGTCGTGGCTCCAACCGCCAGTCTCGCGGGGGGGGTGCAGATCTCGGCCCGAATCGTCGAGACCGGCTTGCACAAAATGGAGACCTTAGGGTTTGACGTGCGCCGGGTGGTGAGCGCTCTTGGCACTGCCCCGCTTTCTCCGGTGGCCAAGAACGATATCAGGGCCATCGGCCGCACCAACGACTGCATTCTGTACGGGGGACAGGCGCGCTTCACCATTCGGGCGGGCGATGCCGAGTTGGAAGAGCTGGCCGCTCAGGTCCCGGCGTCCGCTTCGCGGGACTACGGCACTCCCTTCTACGAGATCTTCCAACGGTATGATGGCGACTTCTACAAGATCGATCCCCTGCTCTTCAGCCCGGGTGAGGTATGGCTCACCAGCAGTGAGACGGGAACAACTTTCCACGCCGGCCGCTTGAACCCCGAGGTGCTCGAAGCCTCGCTCTACAAACCTTAATTCCAGGAGCATTCCATGCGCCGTCGTTCGAGCTGGTTGTTGGTCCCCGCGTTTGTCTTCGCCGCCGGGTGCGGCAAGACCGGCGACAAGGGAGCGGAGACTCCTGCGGCCGACACAACGGCAGCAGCGGCGCCGGCAGCAGCCGGCCCGCAAGCGATCGTGACCGTCCTCTATAACCAGCCAAAGGACACCGCTGATTTCGAGAAATATTACCGCACGATCCACGTTCCGCTGGTCGTGTCGAATCAGGATGACATCGGGTTCACCCGAGCCGACCTGACCAGGTTCACCTCGACGGCGGACGGGAAGAAACCGGCCTACTACCGCCAGGCTGAGCTCTACTTCCCCTCCATGGACGCACTCAAGAAGGGTATCGCCACCCCGGGGTTTGAGAAGGTCGCCAGCGACCTGAAGTACTTTGCCAGCGGCGGCTTCACCGCTATGATCGCCAGCACTACGAATCCGCACGAGGCCGGCACCGCCGATGCTCCCGCCGCCATAGTCACGGTTATCTATAAGGCTCCCAAGGACACGGCGAAGTTCGAGAAGTATTACGCGGAGACCCACCTTCCACTGGTCACCGCGAACCAGAAGGAAATCGGCTTCGAACGGGCCGAACTCACCAAGTTTGACTCCAACCTGGACGGGTCAGCGCCGGCTCGCTACCGCCAGGGTGAGCTCTACTTCCCCTCCATGGAAGCCCTCAAGAAGGGTCTGGCCACTAAGGGGTTCAAGCAGGTGGCGGACGATCTGGGCAAGTTTGCCAGTGGTGGTCTCGACGCGCTGATTGGAGTGGAGACGAAGTAGGGTGAATCTCGCGGTTCTCGCGGCTCGGGCCGGTTGGCATACCCGCGAGCTCGAGCGAGCCGCGTCCGAGCGAGGACATCAGGCAACCGTACTGCCGTACGAGGGGCTTGTCGCGAAGATCGGACCAGCCCCGGGGTTGCGGAGCCTCCAGACCGAGCTCGACGGCGTTGACGCCGTGCTGGCGCGGATCATTCCCTCGGGCACGCTGGAGCAGATCATCTTCCGGGTCGACGCGCTGCATCGGCTGGAAGACCGTGGCATCCGGGTGGCGAACTCGCCTCGCGCCATCGAGCGGACGGTCGATAAGTTCTGGACCTCCGCCCTGCTGGAGCGGTGCGGTCTGCCCACTCCCGAGACCATTGTGTGCGAGAACTCCGAGGAGGCCTTTGCGGCCTTCCGCGCGCTTGGAGATGTGATTGTCAAACCACTCTTCGGCTCGATGGGACTCGGGATGGTGCGGGTCAGCGACGAGGAGATGGCCTATCGGGTTTTCCGCACGATCGAGCAGATTCGCGGGGTGTACTATCTGCAACGGGCCATCGACCACGATGGCGTGGACGTTCGCGCTTTTGTGATCGGCGATCGGGTGGTCGGCGCCATCGAGCGCAGCTCCCAGGGATGGCGGACCAACCTGGCCCGGGGGGGCACCGCCCGGAGCGTTTTGTTGACGCCCGACCTCAATGCTCTCGCGCTTCGGGCAGCGTCCGCGGTTGGGGCTGAATATGCCGGAGTGGACCTCCTGACCGGACGGGATGGCACTACCTACGTGCTGGAAGTGAACGGCATTCCGGGGTGGAAGGGGTTACAGGAGGCAACCGGACTCGATGTCGCCGGAAGCCTGATCGACTATCTCGCGCTTCCAGTGCGGTGACCACGCCCGCCGAGGTGGCGGCCGCCGGCCAATTGGCATGCCTGCTGGAGGTCAGCGCACCAAAGCCGGGGAACGTCTCGCCCGAGCGTCACTTTCACGACACCCGATACGAAGACTTTCTGGCCAGCGCCGTCGCCATTGGCCCGGCGCTGGCCGATGCCGGCTGGGAGCCGCTGGGCCGAGTGATTCGCCGGGCAGTGGAAGACACTCTTCGGTGGACCCGATCCAACACCAACCTCGGCATTGTGCTCCTGCTCGCACCCCTGGCCCGGGCGGCGCTGGCGGAAGGCGGGACGCTGCGGCAGCGGCTGAGCCGGGTTCTGACCGAGACGACCGTTGACGATGCCACCGACGTGTACATCGCCATCCGGCGGGCTCGGCCGGGCGGCCTGGGGGAGTCGAAGGCGGAGGACGTAGCCGCGGCACCGACGGTGCCGCTTCGGGATGCCATGGCGTTGGCCGCCGAGCGGGACGCCATCGCTCGGGAGTATGTGACCGATTTCGCACTCACCTTCGAGACCGGGGTACCGGCGGTCCTCGCCGCCCGCCGGGCCGGCCTCCCCTGGACCGATGCCGCGGTGGAAGCCTATCTCACCCTGCTGGAGTCTGTCGCCGACACTCATATCGCTCGGAAGCTGGGGGCGGCCGAGGCAGTCGCGGTTTCCCGCCGGGCGCGCGAAGTCCGGGCCGCCGGCGGTACCCAGTCGGAGGCGGGCCGAAAAGCGCTGGCAGTCCTGGACGCAGAGTTGCGCGATCCCCGAAACCGGCGTAATCCAGGTACGACGGCGGATCTCACCTGCGCCTCGTTATTCGTCGTTATACTTGAAGGTGGATGGGATCGTTAGGAGAGCCGCCGTGCAGAGCAACTTCCGGGTTCAGGTCAGCAAGGACTACCTAGTATTCGCCTCGGCCCACTTCATCACCTTCAAGGGGCATCAGTGCGAGTCGCTTCACGGCCACAACTACCGGGTCGGAGTCGCGGTCGAGGGCAGCGTCGACTCGGAATGTCTTTTCGTGCTGGACTTCAGTGTGCTGAAGCAGATCACCCGCCAGCTGGTCGATGCCATCGACCACAAGGTCCTGCTGCCGACCCTCAATCCGAAGCTCGCGTATCGCGAGGACGGTGACCGCGTCGCCGTCGACTACTTTGGGCAGCCAACCTACGTTTTCCCCCGGCGCGACTGCGCCCTGATTCCGATTCCAAACAGCACGGCAGAGATGCTGGCTCAGTACCTAGGCACCCAGGTGCGGGAGGAGCTGGCCAACCGGGGCTATACCCATCTGACCAGCGTTGAGCTGGAGGTGGAAGAGAACTACGGCCAGTCGGCCACCTATCGGGAGGCGCTTGTCCCCGACTGACTAATCCGATCCGGAGACCGCGGCGAGATCGGCGGCGGAGAGCCGGCCGTTGTGGATGGCGCTCGCCACCAGCGCGGCGTCGCAGCCGGCGTCACGCATCCGCTCCAGGTCGCGCCGGGTGAGGACACCGCCCCCCGCCAGCAGCCGGATGTCCGGCAACCGGCGGCGCAGTGATTCGAGCAGACCCATATCCACTCCACACCCCGTTCCGACCCGACCGAGATCCAACAGCAAAAGCGTCGCGACGCCGGCCGAGACAGCCTGCTCCGCCAGATGGACCGCATCGGGGCTGGGCCCCTGGGCGTCCTGCATAGCCGCATGAAGAATGGGATTCCCCAGCCGGAGATCGAGACTGAACACTACGTGGCCCGGGCCGACAGCAGCGACGATCGCCGCCAGATCGGCAAAGGCGTGCAGCGTCTCCAGTCCGACTACGACTTCGCTCGCTCCGCAGGAGAGAAGCTCGAGCGCGCCTTCGGGCAGGTGGGTGCCGGCGTCCACCAATAGCGCGCCGGCGAATCCGGTGTGAAACTCCGCTAACTCCCGGAGCAGGGTCCGCTGGACGGCGCCACCTTGGATGGCGTCGAGGTCCGCGACGTAGCATTCGTGGATTCCGAGGGTCGCATGAAAGGCACGCAGCAACGCCACCGGATCCCCCACCCGGCCGGGCACCAGGCCCGACTCCAGCGGAGCATAACGGCTGCGATCGCCTGCTTGCGCATGGACCGCCATACCTCCGGCCAGGTCCAGTACCGGAATGATCTGCATCGTGCCCTTAATTCCTGCAGGCTCTGAATGAGCGGCTCATCGGCGTTCCTCGGCTGGGACATCGGCGGGGTCAACACCAAGGCAGCGCGAATTGAGACCGAATTGGGCGGCTCAGCTCTGAGGAGCCTGTCTCTGCCCTACGAAGTGCAGTGGGAGCCGCAAGCGCTTGGTGCCCGGTTACTGTCAGTCGCCCAGCAGCTCGGTGCCACGCCGACCGACTCCCACGCGGTGACCATGACCGCGGAGCTCTCCCAGGCCTTCCGCACCAAGCGCGAAGGGGTCGGCTTCGTTCTCGATGCGCTCGAGTCCGCGTTCCCGCCCGATCGCCTGCACGTATACACCGTCGACGGACGATTCGTCAGCCCCCGAGAGGCGCGGGCAGCCCCGATCACAGTGGCGGCCTCGAACTGGGCGGCCACCGCCAACTGGGTGGCTCAGTCGGTGCCCACCTGCGTGTTGATGGACATAGGCACCACGTCCACCGATCTCATTCCGATCGTGGAGGGGAGGACCGTTGCCCACGGGCATACCGATCCGGAACGATTGCTCACTGGAGAGCTGGTCTACACCGGTGCGCTACGAACGCCGGCCGAGGCGGTGGCTCGGAGAGTTCCGCTCTGGGACCGGGAAGCGGCCTTGTCGGCCGAAGGGTTTGCGCTGATCGGTGACGCGTATCTCTGGCTCGGCCGGCTCGGCCCGGCGGATTATACCTGCCCCACTCCCGACAGCCGCCCGGCGACTCCCGAGTTCGCCGGAGAACGCCTGGCCCGGGTCGTCTGCGCCGACCGCGACATGCTGGACGATTCCGCCATCGATGCCATCGCCCTTGCATTGGCCACGGCGCAGGTCCGCACCATCGCGGAGGCGCTCCGTCGGCTTTGCCGAAGCCGGCCGGAGATCACCACTGCCGTGGTGACCGGGTTGGGTGACTTCATCGCCGCGGAGGCCGCGCGGGCCGTCGGACTAACAGTTATCCCGCTCTCCGAGCGGATGGGAGACGCGGCTCGAACAGCGCCCGCCGCGGCGGTGGCATGGCTGCTCCGGCAGTCCCTCAACGGAGCAGCGTGACAGCGCAACCTGCTTCCCCCGACGGCATGAGCGTCATCAAGGTGGGGGGATCCCTCGCGACAATACCTCACGCCCTCGAGCGGGTGTGCGGCGAGCTGGCCCGCGCGTCACAGGATCACCGGCTCCTGATTGTTCCAGGCGGCGGCCCTTTTGCGAATGCCGTGCGGGAGTTCGAGCACCAGGTAGGAATGTCTTCCGATGCGGCGCACTGGATGGCCATCCTGGCCATGGATCAGTACGCCCATGTGCTCGTCGGGCGAATCGCGGGCGCCGTCCTGGTGGACCAGCCTGGTGCCGTTGCGGAGATGGTTGCCCTGGGTCGGGCAGCGGTGCTGGCGCCATCCCGCTGGATGCGCTCGGCCGACGTCCTGCCCCACACCTGGGAGGTGACCAGCGACAGTATTGCTGCGTTCGTGGCCGGTGCGCTGGACGCGGCCCGGCTGTTTCTGATTAAACCGACGGCCGCGGGCGAGACGGTGGATGCTTACTTCACCACCGCACTTCCTCGAGGAATGCCGTACTCAGTCCTGGGATACGATCGGATCGAGCAGCTGTCCCAGCGGCTCAGCGAGTAGAGCGCTGCCGCCGGGTCGGGCCGCTGTCTCTCGAGCGCTTCCGCGCTAGATGGTCGACGAAGCGGTCACTTGGCACCGGCCGGCCGACCAGATAGCCCTGGACCTCGTCGCAACCCTGCTTCTGCAGCAGGCTCAGGTGTGCCTCCGTCTCCACTCCTTCCGCAATCACTCGCAAGCCCAGTGCATGTCCCATGGCGATGATCGCCGTGGTGATCGCCGCGTCATCGGGATGAATGGCAATCTCCCGGATGAAGGAGCGGTCGATCTTGAGCGTGTCCAGCGGGAAGTGTTTCAGGTAGCTGAACGAGGAGTACCCGGTCCCGAAATCGTCCACCGCCAGATGGAGACCCATGGCGCGGAGCGCATGCAAGGCCTCGCTGCCTTCCTTATGATGATTGACGAGGACGCTCTCGGTGAGCTCGAGACTGAGATAGCGAGGCTCCAGCCCGCTGATTTGCAGCGCGCGGCCGATCGTCTCAGTCAGCGTCCGCTTCAGCTGCCGGCTGGAGAGGTTCACCCCGACGCGGATGCGCGGCAGACCGGCATCCTGCCAGGCCCGGTTCTGCAGGCAGGCACTCTGCAGGATCCACTCGCCCATGGGAACGATCAGTCCGTTCTCCTCCGCGATCGGAATGAACTCCGAAGGGAGTAGCAGGCCCAGCTCCGGGTGACGCCAACGCAGCAGCGCCTCTGCCCCGACCACGGTACTGGTGTAGGCGTCGACGATCGGCTGGTAGTGGACTTCGAACTCGTTGCGCTCCAGCGCCCGCCGGAGATCGTTCTCCAGAGTCATGCGCTGGAGCGCGGTCGTGGTCATGGACTTCGAGTAGGTCTGGTAGCTGCTGCCTCCCTGTTCCTTTGCTTTATACATCGCCGTGTCGGCGTGCATCAGCAGGGTATCGATATCTTCGCCATCATACGGGTAAATGGCGATCCCGATGCTGGCGTTGACGAAGATCTCATGGGTGCCAACCCGCACCGGCTGGGCAAAGCTGGAGAGAATGCGGCGGGCGAGCTTGGCCGCGTCCTGCGCATCGTGCAGCCCGGGCATGATGACGGTGAACTCGTCGCCGCCCAGCCGGGCCACTTCGGGAGCCAGCGTGGCCACGGCCGGTCCGACCTCGTCCTCCCGTTCCCGGCAGCAGGAGCGGAGCCGGGATGCCACGTGCCGCAGCAGTTGGTCTCCCACTTCATGCCCCAGCGTGTCGTTGATCCGGCTGAAATGATCCAGGTCGATGAAGAACGCCGCCACCAGCCGCTGATTTCGACTCGCCTGCTCCAGGGCATAGGCCAGGCGCTCCTTGTAGGAGAGCCGGTTGGGGAGTCCGGTCAAGCTGTCGTAGTACGCCAGCTCCCGCACCTGCTCCAGCATTCGGGCGTTGGCGAGCGCGACCGCGGCCTGGTCTGCCAGCCGGCGCATCTGCACTCGGTCCTCGTCGGTGGGCGCGAGATCGAATCGTTCTCCCAGAGCCACGATGCCCGACAGCTGACGCTGATACACCAGTGGAAGCACTACGAATGAGGCGGCACCCTGCGCCGCCAGCGGAGCGAGATAGCTCGGCACACTCTCACCAGCCCGCAGCACGAACACCTCAGGGCCGATGAGCAGGGCCTGCACATCGGATGGCCGGAGACCAATCCGCTCGACCCGGCGATGCCCGCCGTTTTCATAGTCCTGGATGACGCTGGTCAGCGACTTGGCGCCGTCGGGCACTCCCAGGGTCACGCTCACCATGCTGCAAGGGAAGACGTCGCGGATCCGGCCCAGGACAGTGTCGACGATGGTGGTGGCGTCGGTGGCCGAGAGCACCGCCCGGTCGATTTCAGCGGCAGTGGCAAGGGCGTTGAATTGGCGGCCCAGCTGGGTCGCCATGGTGTTGAACGAAGACGCCAGCTGCTCGAACTCATCCCGGCTGGTCACCGTTACCCGGCTGGTGAAGTCGCGCTGGGCAATTCGGCGGGTGCCCTTCTGCAGCTCCTCCAACGGAAGCACGCTGCGACGAATCTGGCTCATGCTGAGCAGCAGCACGGCCAGGCTGGAGAGCCCGGTCACGATGAGGAATGTGTTGGTGAACTCCACCATCGGCTCCAACACCTGCTCCTTGGACTCGCTGAAGACCACGCTCCAGGGCTGGGCCGCAAAGGCGGCGTCCAGCGCGATGGCCGACGACGCCGTCAGGTAGAACTCATTGGGCGACTCGGCCTTCATCGTGTCGCGAGGCATCCAGACCGTCTGCGGCATCGCTTTGCGGCGGGGTATGGGCGACTTGGTCGAGCTGAAGAGCAGATGCGACGACTCGTCGAGCACGGCCATTCGGGTCGTGGGCGACGGCAGGTTCTGATCCAGGTTGCTCCACAGATATTCGGGACTGACCTCTCCCACGAACGTGCCGCGCACCTCGCCCCGGCGGACCAGGCGCCGCAGCAGATACACTCGGGAGCCGTCCGCATTGCTGTGAACCACGGTGATGAGCGGCAGTCCCAGCCGGAGATCGGAGCTGTCTCGAGATGACAGCCGGGGACGGCGGGTCAGCCGGCCGAAGATCTCAACTCCCTTGCCATCGTCCCCGATGAACTCCACGGCCACGAACCGTTGCCGGGCCAACAGGTCGAGACCGGCAATCAGCGCCTTGCTGGCTTCGATCAGCTCGGCGCGGCGGCGCGCATTATCGCTGGCCGTCGTTGTCGCGCCCTTCGGGTCGCGATCGAGGAGGACGCCACCCATGGCCACCCGCCCATCGAGCGGTCCGGCCTGGGTCTGGTTCCCCAGCCTTGCGCGGGCCGAAATCTTGGGTTGGCGCGAGACCGGCGGCATCCGCTTAGCCGCACTCAGTTGGATGATTGCACTGGGAGGAATGCTCTTCAACGTCGCGTCGAGCAGCAGGAGCCGCTCGAAGATCGACTGGGCCACCGCAACGTTGGCCTGCTTGAGCCCGCTCTCGCTCTGCCGGTAGAGCTGCTGTTTCACGTGACGGTATGACAGGACGGCGAGGACCGCCATGGGGACCAGTGCGCAGCCCACGAATAGAATCAGTAGCCGGCGCCCGAACCTGCTCCGTAGCGGTGTGGACGGCAGAATCACATTGAGCCCGGGCTGGGGAGAAACAGAACCCTAGAGAGCCGCAGCCTCCGGTTCCCGAGCAAGTGTTATGCCCCTGAGCGATCCCCCTAAGTGTTGAGTTTCAGTGAGTTAGGGCCCCTCTGCACAGCTTGAAATCGCGCCTGGATCACGCGTTTCGCCATCCCACTGGCTTCGCCCAAAGACCGAGCCCCTGAACGGATCCCGAACTGGGCCTGATCCGTTCGCGTAAAGCCCGGACCCGGCTGGCGTTGACCTGACCTCCTCTGCCGCCGTCGCAGGCTGCTCCCCGGACCCCCACCACATCGGGATCGGCCACACCGACCAGCTCGATGTCGTCCAGCTCGAGTCCGCCGGCCACCGCGGTCAACAACCCTGCGTCTCTGCCGCGCTCGACCCAGAGCTCCAGTGCCGGCCGATCCATCCAACCGAAAAGACCGCGACCATCCTTGATACAAGTATCGAGCAACACTCCAGCAGCGCCGCGGTCGGCTGCGATTTCTCTGATGGTGTCGGGGTTTGCGGTCTCCGCTCGAGCCGAGTCGGCGTACGCGACCACCACGATGCGAGGCCAGGCCTGATGCCACTCTGCCGCTGCGACAGCAGTTGCTACCATCGTCTCGAGGTCATCGCGCGCGGTCACCCCGGCAAAGCCCAGCTTGAGGTAGAGGTGAGCGCGACGGGCAGGCAGTGGCCGTGTACTGACTGCGGCAAGAACATCGTCCGGGTGGGAGAAATCACCCAGTGCAATGCTCAGGGCCTGATCCCCCGGGACCTGAGCAAGGATGTCGGCGAGCACGGCATCGGAGACCAATCCCAGAGATCCGCGAGTCGGCTCCTTCGCATCGATGATGTCGGCGCCGCCGGTCAGAGCCGGTTCCACCTCTGCTCCCGATCTCACACTCACCAACAACTCCATACGTGCTCCCTTGTAAGATGCTAAAGCGCTGATATGTTAGGATTTAGAAGTTAGCACCGGCCCGAGTCGGAGGGGAGGCAGCGGCTGTGCTGGACCGGAAGAGCGTGCTGGTGACCGGAGCATCAAGTGGAATCGGCCGCGCCATCGCACTCCGGTGTGCCGGTGCGGGTGCCGATCTGGCCATTACCTACCGGAAAAATCGGGATGGCGCCGAAGCCACGGCCAGGGAGATCCGCGGGCTGGGACGCCGGGTCGAGGTGGTGCGTGCCGACATCAGCCGGACCGACGACATCGAAGCTCTCGGAACGCATCTGCGGCAGTCGTTCGATCGGGTGGATGTCTGGATCAACAACGCGGGGGCCGACATCCTGACCGGTGAGGCAGGCCGCCTCTCCCGGTTGCAAAAACTCGATCTAGTCCTTGCAGTAGATCTTCGCGGCACCGTCATGGCCTCGTGGGCGGCTGTGGATCTCATGCGAGAGCAGGGAGGCGGAGTCATCATCAACCTGGCCTGGGACCATGTCACCCGGGGCATGGAGGGAGAAAATCCCGCCGTGTACTCCGCCGCCAAAGGCGGAGTCGCCAGCTTCAGCCGATCGCTCGCCCGCGATGTGGCCCCGGCAATCCGGGTGAACATTCTCGCCCCGGGCTTCATCGAGACCGCCTTTGGTGAAGAGGCCGATCCGAAGTTTCGACAGAAAGTGATCGACATGACGCCGCTCCGGCGCTGGGGCAAGCCGGAGGACGTGGCCGGGGCGGCACTCTTTCTCGCCTCCGACGATGCGGCGTTTCTCACCGGGCAGACGATTATGGTGAATGGAGGAGTGGTGATGTGAAGGAAGGCTATTGGCTATTCGCTATTGGCTATAGGCTATAGGCTGCTCCGATTGCCGAATAGCCCCGGCCACTAGACAATTAGCCAACGACCAACAGCCAATGGCGCACAAGGAGGAACGATGCCGGCGACCAAAGAGAGAACCTACAACGAGACCGAGATCAACGAACGCCTCAAGGATCTGCCGGGCTGGTACTACGAGGACGGCTGGATCCGGCGGACGTACAAGACCGATGGCTGGCCGACCACGCTCATGCTGGTCAATGCGGTGGGCTTCCTGGCGGAGGCGGCCTACCATCATCCCGACCTCACCGTCACCTGGGGCCGGATCACCGTGAAGCTCCAGAATCATGCGGCCGGCGGAATCACCGACAAGGATTTCGAGCTGGCCCGCAAGATAGAGGAGGTCGTTCTCTGGCGTCCCCAGGGCGGCGCACTCGAAGGCACGCCGAACAAGTGGGTCCGGCCGGGGGATCCGCGGTAGACGGGCGGTCAGGCGGTCAGCCGGTCAGGCGGTCCACGTCAGACCGAACCGGTGACTATGGCATCAACTAACCCTCGGTCTGCCGACCGCCCGACCGACAGTCCACCCGTCCGCCGCGTGCTCTTCGTCACCGGCACTCTGGCCGAGCCCGCGCTCCGGCGCGTGTTGGCCGACATGCAGCCGCCTTTCGAGGCGCCGGTCGCGGTCATGAAGATTACGGTCGCCGCACTCATGACCACGCCCTGGATCGCCAAACATCTCGAGGTCCCCCCGGACACCGATCTGGTCCTCATTCCCGGCCTCTGCGAGGGGGATACCGGGATCCTGATCGACCAGTTTGGAGTGAAGGCTGAGAAGGGGCCCAAGGATCTTCGTCAGATCCCCCGCTACTTCGGCCAGGCCCAGGCGGGGCCGGAGTATGGCAGTTACGCCATCGAGATTCTGGCCGAGATCAACAACGCGCCGAAGCTCCCACCCGCCCAATTCAGAGCCGCCGCGGAATACTTCCAGGCCAGCGGGGCCGACCTCATCGATATCGGCTGTACCCCGGGTGTTCCCTTCCCCGAGTTGGGCAACGTGGTGCGCGAGCTGCGTCAGGTCGGGATGCGGGTCAGCGTGGACAGCTTCGACCCTACGGAGATCCTCAGTGCCGTGGAAGCCGGTGCAGAGCTGGTCCTCAGCGTCAACCGTTCCAACCTGGACGTGGCGCGGCAGCTCGGGGGTAGCGATACCCGCGTGGTGGTCATCCCTGACTTCGGCGAAGGGCTGGATACTCTCGACCGCAGCATCGAGACTCTAGAGCGGTGGAACGTCCGCTATCTGATCGATCCGGTCATCGAGCCGATTGGATTCGGCTTCATGGCCTCGCTGGAGCGGTACGCCGAGGTGCACCGCCGGTACCCGACGTCGGCGCAGCTCATGGGAGTGGGGAACATCACCGAGCTCACCAGTGCCGACAGCACCGGGGTAAACGCCGTGTTGCTCGCGATCTGTGAGGAAGTGGGCGTGCGCGCCGTGCTGACCACCGAGGTGATCCCGTGGGCTCGCGGCGCCGTCCGGGAGATCGATATTGCTCGCCGCCTCATGCACTACGCGGTGACCCACCGGGTCGTCCCCAAGGGAGTGGAGGACCGGCTGCTCACGGTAAAGGACCCGGAGATTCTCGAGTGGGACGAGGCGGAGCTGCGCCGGCTCCACGCAGCAGTCCGAGATCCCAATTTCCGTATCTTCGCCGATCGGCAGATCATCACCGTCTTCAACAACGAGATCTTTGTCCGTGGCACCGACATCCAGTTGATCTTCTCCCAGTTAGGGGTCGACGAGCCCACCCATGCGTTCTATCTGGGCCGAGAGCTGATGAAGGCCAAGTTGGCCATCACGCTGGGAAAGACTTACCGCCAGGAAGGGGCCCTGAGCTGGGGTTACCTCACTCCGCCCGACGACGTGAAGTCGGAGCATGTGAAGCTGACTCAGCGGTCGAGACGGCGGGGCGGCGGTGCAGCGGGGCCGCGGGGCAGTAAGGCTTCTGAAGGATGAAGGCTGCGTACGCTCCGCTGGTCGAGCCGTTGGGCGAGACCGCTGAGCCCGCGGAGGTTTGCGCCCGCTTTCTGGATCTTCCCTACCTGATTTTCCTCGACAGCGCGGCCATGCACCCCTATCCGCGCCGTCCCCAGGAAGAGCGGCTCACCGGAACCGGGCAGCAGCTCGAGCAGTACTCCTTTCTCTCCGCTGACCCGGTCGCCCTCGTCCGGAGCAAGGGTGCCGTAACCGAAATCCGGCAGGCCGCGAGCACCCACTGGATCACCCTCCCCGGCGATGCCCTCGCCGCCGCCCGAGGCCTGCTCCCCCAGGATCCGCTGCCGCCGGTGTCCGGGATTCCTCCATTTCAAGGAGGACTGGCCGGATACATCGGCTACGACTGGGGCTCGGTGCTCGAGCGTCTGCCGCCGACCCGCTACGACGATCTCTCGATGCCCGACGTTGTGCTGGGACTCTATGACTGGGTGATCGCCTGGGACCACCGGATCGGCACTGCATGGCTGATCTCCACTGGACTGCCGGCCACCGGAGCGGAGCGGGAGCCACGAGCCCGGGCTCGAATGGATCTAGTGCGGGAGAGGCTGGGAGGTAGGGGGGTGGGCGGGGCGGGTGCCCCCCGGGCGGGTGGGAGGCGAGGAGGTGAAAGTGCTGCCTCCCCTGCCGCGGCCGCCCCTTCGTACCCGGTGGAAGGGATCGATGGTGCTCGCGATATCGGACTGCGCTCGACCTTCACCCATCGAGGATACCTCGATGCGGTGGGCCGAGTGAGGGAGTACATCATCGCGGGAGACATCTTTCAGGCCAATCTCTCCCAGCGATTCCAGACCGAAATGCCCGAGGCGCCGTTCGACCTCTATCGGCGGTTGCGCCGGCGTAACCCTGCCCCCTTCGCGGCGTTTCTCGACTACGGTGATCTGGCCATCCTCAGCGCTTCCCCCGAACGGTTCCTTCGGCTCGACCAACAGCGGCGGCTGGTCGAGACCCGGCCGATCAAAGGCACCCGCCCCCGCGGCCTCGGTCCGATGCACGACGCCGCGCTCGGCCGGGCGCTGGCGGAGAGTGAGAAGGACCAGGCCGAAAACGTGATGATCGTCGACCTGCTGCGGAACGATCTCTCCCGGGTCTGCCGGGCCGGCACCGTTCGGGTCCCGGAGCTCTTCGCCCTGGAGCACCATCCGACGGTGCACCACCTGGTGTCCACCGTGATCGGTGAGCTGGAGCCCGGCGCCGACGCCGCTGATCTGATCCGGGCGGCCTTTCCCGGCGGCTCGATCACCGGTGCGCCCAAGGTGAGAGCGATGGAGATCATTGCGGAGCTGGAGCCGACTCAACGGGGAGTGTACTGCGGGTCGGTGGGGTATATCAGCCTGACTGGCGCCATGGATACCAGCATCGTTATCCGAACCTATCTGGCCCTTCGGGGGCAGGTATACTTTCAGGCCGGCGGTGGAATCGTGGCCGACTCCGATCCGGAGCTGGAGTATCGCGAGACCTTGGATAAGGCGCGGGGATTGATTGAGGTGTTAGTGGAGAGTCGGGAGTCAGGAGTCGGGAGCCGGGAGCGTTCGGCTGAACTTCCTGACTCATGACTCCAGACTCCTGACTACTTGAATGATTCTACTAATCGACAACTACGATTCCTTCGTCTACAACCTGGCTCGCTATGTCCGCGAGTTGGGAGAAACCCCGCTGGTCCGGCGCCACGATGCCATCGATGTCGACGAGATCCTGGCCCTGAGTCCGTCGCATATCATCATTTCCCCCGGACCCTGTTCCCCCCAGGAGGCCGGAATCTCCACCGAGGTCGTCCGCCGGGTCGGCCCCCAGATTCCCATCCTCGGGGTGTGTCTGGGTCACCAGTGCATTGGAGCAGCGTACGGAGGAGAGATTCTGCGGGCCGGCCACCCAATGCACGGAAAGACCTCGCGGATCCATCATTCCGGCACCGGGTTGTTCTCCGGACTCCCCAGCCCATTCCTCGCGACCCGGTATCACTCCCTGGTCATCGCCCCCGCCTCGGTGCCGCCCAGCCTGGAGGTGACCGCGACGTCGGAGGACGGTGAGATCATGGCTGTCCGCCATGTCGAGCATCCGGTCTATGGCGTCCAATTCCATCCCGAGTCGGTGTTGACCGAGTACGGCTACCGCATACTCGACCACTTCCTTCATGGGGTGCCCGCCACGCCCCGCCCGCTTCCGGAGGGGGCCGATGGGGTGCTCTTGCCGCGCCATTCCGATAACAGCGGCCTAGCCACCAACCCGCCTCCGGTTGATCTGGTCCGGTGATCATCGAGGCCATCGTCACCACGATGGACTCTCAGGGGGTCATCAACTTCGCCCCTATGGGAGTGGAGTGGGGCGACCAGACCATCGTGCTCAAGCCGTTCTTGGAGACAACCACCTTTCGCAATCTGAGCGCGACGGGTGCGGCGGTAGTCAACCTCACCGATGACGTCATGCTCTTCGCCCAGGGAGCAATCTCGAGTCCACAGTTTCCCTCGTTGCCGGCCAGCACGGTCCCCGGCGTCATACTCGAGGCCGCCTGTTCCTGGAGCGAGCTCAAGGTGCTGGGAATCGACGCCACTCCGCCGCGATCCCGCATCGATACGCGGGTAGTGCACCGCGGTGTTCGGCGCGAGTTCATCGGCTTCAATCGCGCCCGGCATGCAGTGCTCGAGGCCGCGATTCTGGCCACCCGTACCCATCTGATTCCGGTAGAGCAAATCCGGGATGAGTTCGCCCGACTCCAGGTCATAGTGGACAAGACCGCCGGGCCTCGGGAGCAGGAGGCGATGGAACTCCTGACCCAGTATGTCCGATCGCGATAGCGTTTTCGTCGAAGCGCCTTCGCGGCTGCATTTCGGAGTACTCGACCTGCGCGGCCGGCTAGGCCGCTGTTTTGGCGGACTCGGGGCAGCGATTCCGAGCCCCTCGCTCCTCCTCGAAGCCAGGCCCTCGCCCCGGCTCTCGGCCGAGGGGCCCGATGCCGAACGGGCCCTCGAGTTCGCCACCCGATTTCTTGCCTTTCATCGTCTCAGCGGCGGCGTGCACCTGGTGCTGCACCGCACCATTCCCGACCACGCCGGGCTCGGCTCCGGAACTCAGCTGGGGCTGGCCGTAGCCCGCGCGATTGCTGAGCTGCGCGGACTGCCAACCGACCCGGTAGAGCTGGCGCGCGCGACCGGCAGAGGTAGACGCTCCGCCATCGGAACCTGGGCCTTCGGGCTGGGAGGCTTCATCGTGGAGGGCGGCCGCCAGCCCGGCTCCGAGCGGGTAGCCCCGCTACTGGCCCGCTTTGCCATTCCAGAGAGCTGGCGCTACGTGGTTGCGGTACCGTCCGGGGGGCGGGGTCTGAGCGGCGATGCCGAGGCGCGGGCGTTCGAGCAGCTTCCGTCGCCGCCGGACCGGGAAGTCGAGCGGGTCTCCCACCTGGTACTGATGCAGCTCCTCCCTGCTCTGGTGGAGGCCGATCTGCCCAGCTTTGGCGGGGCGCTTTCAGAGATCCAGCGGGTTACCGGCGCCTGGTTCGCGGCCCAGCAGGGTGGGGTCTTCGCCCCCGGACCGACGGCGCGGCTGGTGGCTGACTTGGCTGGGTGGGGCGCGGCAGGGGTGGGGCAGAGCTCCTGGGGTCCCGCCGCATACGGCCTGGTGGACAATGAGGCCCAGGCCGAGAACCTGGCGGAGCGGGCTCGCCGGGCCCTGGGGTCAACCGGTCAGGTTTTCGCGGGTGGATTTGCCGCTCAGGGAGCCCGGGTTTGGGCTGGTCCGGCAGGCTCGGGAACTGATTGACAGTTCATTTTTTAGGGTGTATACTGACCCCTCTAAGACTCCCGTAATCGGCGACTTGGCAGGTTTCAGGACCCGGCCGGGTCTTGCTGTGTTGACTCCGCTTGTTGCGGGAAGGAACCTAAAGATACTCTGTAGCGGCATGACCATTCGGCATGCTGTCTCTCCAGTTGTCGTTCTTTACTGACGGACAAGGGTCGAGCGGCCTCCCCTGAGGGATGTAATGGGTTTGTTCCCGTTTGCTGCCACCATTTCGTCGAAGTGGAATCGCTGGCCGGAAATACCTTGGCGGCCAGGCAACTCGTATACGCATCACTGCAGGTCTCTCGACGGTCCTTCCCGGTCCACCCATCTCCGGTCCCATTCTCAGTCTCGCGCGATCCATCACTCTCCTGGTCGCGCCTCCCAATCCATCCAGCGGGACTCGCTCATGCGTAGATGTTCCAGGGGGGGGACTACGCTCCGCCGATGGATGCTTCCGACCGTCGAGCGCGGGCCTCCGGCCACTCTCTGCGTTTGAAGTCGGTATTCGCAGCTCCGGACATAGAATCACCCATGTGGAATGTTAGTAAAGCAGGAGAATCACCCTTTTCCCTGAGGTCAGTTATGAATCGTTTTGCGCAGAAGGTGGTGTCTGGCGGGCTCGCTGCGGGTTTCTCGGTAGCCGTGGCGGTGTCAGCCAGCGCCCAAGCGGCGCGGTCAGGGGCTTGGACCCTGAATGCGCCCGAGGGCGAATGGCACATGACCGGTCGTGATTACAGCCTGCAGCGGTTCAGCCCGCTCAAGCAGATCACGACGGCGAACGTGGCCGAGCTCCGGCCGGTCTGGTCGTTCTCGACCGGGACGCTTCGGGGGCACGAGGGCAATCCGCTCGTGATCGGCAACGTGATGTACGTCCACACGTCCTTCCCGAACATCGTGTACGCGCTTGACCTTTCCAAGCCCGGCGCGCCGCAGATCTGGAAGCACGTGCCCAACCAGTCGCCCGACGCGATTCCAATCGCGTGCTGCGACCTGGTGAACCGCGGGACGGCCTATCACCCGAGCGGCAAGATCTTCATCCAGCTGCTCCAGGGTGAGCTCCTCGCGCTCGACGCCAAGACCGGCAAAGAGCTGTGGAAGGTCAAGAACGCGGATTACAAGCAGGGCTCGACCATGACCAACGCCCCGATCGTGATCAAGGACCTCGTCATCGCCGGTATCTCGGGCGGTGAGTTCGGCGTCCGCGGCCGCGTGACGGCGTACAATGTCAACGACGGCAAAGAAGTGTGGCGCGGCTACAGCACCGGGCCGGACAGCGAAGTCCTGATCGAGGGCGATGCCAACGCGAATTATCCGTCGCACAAGGGCAAGGACCTCGGAGTCTCGACCTGGCAGGGCGACGAGTGGAAGCGTGGCGGCGGCACGACTTGGGGCTGGTATTCCTATGACCCTGAGAGCAACACCTTCTACTACAGCACCGGCAACCCGGGCACCTGGAACCCCGATCAGCGGCCGGGCGACAACAAGTGGTCCATGACCATCTTCGCCCGTAACCCGGACAACGGGAAGGTGAAGTGGGCATACCAGATGACGCCGCACGATGAGTGGGACTACGATGGCGTCAACGAAAACATCCTGTTCGAGCAGGGTGGGAAGAAGCTGCTGGCGCACTTCGACCGTAACGGCTTCGGCTACACCCTCGACCGTACCACCGGCAAGGTCCTCGTGGCGCAGCCCTACGGGCCGGTCAACTGGGCCAAGCGGGTCGATCTGACTACCGGCGTGCCGGAGAAGGATCCGAAGTACGGCACCACCGCGAAGAAGAACACCGAGGGAATCTGCCCCGCGGCCATCGGCTTCAAGGATCAACAGCCCGCGGCATACTCCCCGATCACCGGCCTCTTCTACGTCCCGGCAAACCACATCTGCATGGACTATGAGGGCGTCGAGGTGAAGTACACCGCCGGTCAGCCGTATGTCGGCGCGATCGTCCGGATGTTCCCGGGCCCCGGTGGGCACCGTGGCAACTTCATCGCCTGGGACCCCATGAAGGGCAAGGCGGTGTGGTCGAACAAGGAGAACCTCGCGGCGTACGGCGGGGCGCTCACCACGGCCAGCGGGTTGGTGTTCTATGGCACCATGGAAGGCTGGCTCAAGGCGCTCGATGCCAAGACCGGCAAGAGTCTGTGGGAGTTCAAGACCCCGTCGGGCATCATCGGTAACCCGATGACCTACAACGGTCCGGATGGCCAGCAGTACGTGGCCGTGCTCTCCGGCATCGGTGGCTGGGCCGGCATCGGCGTAGCAGCCGGCATCGGCGCCGAAGATCCGACCGCTGGTCTGGGCGCGCTGGGCGCGTTCGGCGACGCGGGTAACTTCAGCAACCAAGGTGGCGTGCTGACGGTCTTCGCACTCAAGAACCCGACCATGAAGTAAGCTGGGCTCGGCGAAGGCTGGAGGTTTCCCCTCCAGCCTTTCACCGGGATACATTACAAGAAGTGAGAGACGGCGCCGGGCTGCTGTTCGCTCCGGCGCCGTTCTTGTCCTATCACCTCAGTGGATCCGCCTATGTACCCGTCCCCCTCCCGTCTGGTTCGACTCCCCGCCTCGCTGGGGCTGGCAGGATTAGCGGCGCTGGCGCTGGCCCAATCGGCCGTGGCGCAGCGGCCCGCCCCCCCACGGGCAGGGCTTCTGCGGGTGTGTGCCGACGCAGACAACCTGCCCTTCTCCAACCAGAAGGGAGAGGGCTACGAGAACAAGATTGCCGAGCTGGTCGCCAAGGCTTGGGACTCCAAGCTCGAATACGTGTGGTGGCCGATTCGCCGGGGCTATTACCGCATGCTCAACGGCACCTATTGCGACGTCATCATCGAATCGCCCGCCGGGTTGGACCAGGCCGGCTCGACCAAGCCCTACTACCGATCCGGCTATGCGTTCGTGAGCCGGAAGGGAAGCGGCTTCGAGGACATCAACTCCCTGGCCGACCCTCGGCTCAAGAAGCTCCGGATCGGGGTCAATCTGTTCGTCTCCACCGACGGTGAGCACTCGCCTCCGGAAATGGCGCTCAGTCGATATGGCGTGGTCGGCAACCTGCGGGGCTACAACACCTCCTATGACGAGAACATCCGGCCCGAGGACATCATCAACGGCGTGGTAAAGAAGGACGTGGATGTGGCGATCGTCTGGGGGCCGATGGCCGGCTACTTTGTGAAGAAGGCACCGGTTCCCCTCGTGCTTACCCCCATCGCTGCCGAGCGGGATTCGGCCACCGGGTTCCCCATGCAATACAGCATCGGCATGGCGGTCCGGCGCCAGGATAAGGCGCTGCGCGACAGTCTGCAGACGCTGCTGGACCGCAGAGCGTCCGACATCCAGGCCATTCTGAAGGACTACGGAGTCCCGGTCATCCCTATGAAAGCAGAAGCGCCGGCCGACTCGGGACGGGCGGCAAAACCCTAACCCTCAACTCCCCAGCGTAACCCACCACTCTCTGCCCCGGCCCGAAAGGATCGCCCTCCGAGCATGGCTACACCTGACGTCGTCTGTCTCCCCCGCATGTTGCGCCGGTCAGCCATCGTGTTGGGCCTGTGCGCACTTGCTTCCAGAGCCTCGGCACAGGAGCTGAGAGATCAGTATCACCAGGCTCCCCGCGACACGGTCTCGCAGGAGGTGTACGATGGCTGGAAGCAGTTCAACCTGAACTGCGCCCGCTGTCATGGAGAGGACGTACAGGGTACGACCATTGCTCCGCACCTCATCCTCTCGCTCAAGCCCGGCGGCCCGATCAACACCAAGGAGCTGTTCATTCAGACGGTCTGCGGCGGACGGCCGGCCAAGGGAATGCCCTCCTGGTGCGCCCTGGGAATGGAGCTGCCGACGATCGAGAAGATTTACGCCTACGTGAAGGGCCGGAGTGATGCGAAGATCGCGCCCGGCCGGCCTGCAGTTAAGTCAGGGGCATAGTGGTATGAGCTCTCCCAGGGTGTTCCTTCGTGCGATCGGTCTGCTTGGCCTGGCCGCGCTCGGCTCCGGCGCTCCGGCCGGTGCGCGCCAGTCGAAGGGGCCGCTGATCCTGTTTCCCGTGGCCTTCTATGGGAGAGGCGCCAACTCGCTCGAGCCGGGCGATTCCCTGGTCGCCGTGATGACTGATAGCATTCTCCGCGAAGATCTGGAACAGTCGGGACGGTTCCAGCTCATCGATCGGACTCGTCTGACACAGGCAATGACTGAGGCGGAGAAGGGCGGAAAGGAGTGCGTGACCCTTGAGTGCCGGCGGGAGCTGAGCCGGAAGCTGGGAGCTACCTGGATGGTCACCGCCAAGCTGAGCAAGACCAGCAACCTGATCTGGTATCTGTCCGGCCAGCTTACCGACGTTGCCACCGGGCGCCGCCTGCTGGATGACGAGTTCGAGCTCAAGGGAATTGCCGAGGACATCGCCAAGGGCGGGGCGCATTCCTTGGCCCGGCGGATCCTCAAGGCGGCGGAGTCGGCTCGCACGGTAGCTGCTCCGCGAGCGCAGATGGATCTGGCTCAGCTCAAGTCCAAACTGGCCGCAGCCACGGGCGACAACCCGGCTGATTTGAGCAAGGTGGATCTGAGCGGGCTGGATCTCAGTGGCGTGGACTTCAAGCGAGCCAATCTGACCGGCGCTCGATTGACCGGCACCAAGCTGGCCGGGGCCAACCTGTTCACCTCCGATCTCACCGACGCCGTGCTGACCGACGCCGATCTCTCCAAGGCCAATCTAGACGGCAGCACTCTCCGCCGTGCCAACTTTCAGCGGGCGAACCTGGAGGGCGCCAGCCTCTTTGCCACCATCATGGAGGCGGCCGACCTGAGCAGCGCCAATCTGGCCGGCACGCGGATCATCGGTTACCTGCGAGGGGCCAAGCTCAACGGTGCCAGCCTCCGTCATGCCAATGCGGGAGCCGACCCCGGCAATCAGTCTATGGGAGTCATGCGGGCCACGTTCGTCGGGGCCGACTTAAGCGGAGCAGACCTCTCCGACGCCAACCTGTTCAAGGCCGACCTGTCCCATGCCAACCTCACCAACGCGAAGCTGGTGCGTACCAACCTGATGAACGCGGATCTGATTCAGACCGATCTTACCCGGGCCGATCTTACGGACGCCAAGCTCGCCAAGGCAAACATCGATGAGGCCGACTTCAGCTCCGCGGTTGGCGTGGCCAGCATTCAGGGACTCGATCAGGCTCGCAACCGGGAGAAAGCGACCTTCGATGCGAAGTGACACGAACGAAGTGAGTGTCATCCGGAGGGAGCGTAGCGACCGAAGGATCTCTCCGTCACAGTTAGAGAGATCCTTCGCTGCGCTCAGGATGACAACATTGGCCGGAACGATCCTCCTTCTCATTTCTTGCGGCAAGGAGCGCCCCTCCCTGGGAGGGCGGGCCGACACCGTGGCTCCTTCCTCGGTCCAGACGGCCGGACCGTCCGGTGAACTGGCCTACGTCACCAACGAAGATTCTCAAAACCTGAGCGTTATCGACACCAGAACGGACAGCCTCATCGCGACCATTCCGGTGGGCACCCGCCCGCGCGGGGTAAAGGTGAGTCCCGATGGACGTACGGTTTACGTTGCGCTCAGCGGCTCACCGAAATGCCCACCCAGCATGCCGGACGAGGAATGCGAGAAGCTGAAGGCGGACAAGAGCAAGGACGGAATCGCCGAGGTGGACGTGGTGGGGCGCCGGGTACGCCGGATATTGCCCGGGGGCTCCGACCCGGAACAGTTCGACATCTCCCATGATGGATCTCGCCTGTACATCTCCAACGAAGATGCCGGCTCGGCATCGGTGGTCGACGTGAAGAGTGGGACCATCGACACGACAGTCCCGGTGGGAGCCGAGCCGGAGGGAGTGCGGATCAGTCCGGATGGCAAGCTGGTTTACGTGACGGCCGAGAGCGATACCTCGATCCGGGTGTTGGATGCGGCTACGGGTGGGATAAAAGCACGGATCAAGGTTGATCGCCGCCCTCGCGATGTGGCGTTCACCCCCGACGGAAAGCGAGCCTATGCGACCGCCGAAGTCGGAGGCACCGTCTCGGTGATCGATGTGGCCAACAACAAGGTGGTGGCGACCATACCGCTGCCCAAGGATGCGAAGCCCATGGGAGTGCGGGTGTCTCCCGAAGGGAAGCTGGTCTACGTGGCCACTGGGCGCGGGGGAACTGTAATCGTGATCGACCCTTCCACGAACAAGATCGTCGGCTCGGTCAAAGTTGGGCAGCGCCCCTGGGGAATAGCGCTGACTTCCGACGGCGCCAAGCTGTATACCGCGAATGGGCCTTCGAATAATGTCAGCGTGGTCGATACTAAGAACCTCCAGGTCATCAAGACAATTCCAGTAGGCAAGATCCCGTGGGGTGTGGCAATCGGTCCCAGGCCTGGGGGCGCCGAGCCCTGAAGCGCTCAGGCGTCGGTTATGGAAGGAGAGCGGTATGTCTAGTGATGGGGGCCCGGTCTTAGCACCAGCCTCGAAATCAGTCCCTCCCCGGTCGCTCCGAGACCGGACTGAGTCAATCCTCCACGACCTCTTCGGCCCGCCGGCTTCCCGCACCTTCGCCATTCGGTACTGGGATGGCAGCACCGAGTTGCCCGGCGCGGTGAGTTCCCCCGCCTTTACTATCGTGCTCAACCACGCCGGCTCCCTGGCTCGGATGCTGTTGCCGCCATCCCAGCTCAGTCTGGCGGAGGCTTACGTCCGAGGGGACTTCGAGGTGGAGGGCAACATGGAGGCTGCGGCCGGACTGGCAATCCAGCTCCGCAATCGGTTGGCCTCACCGGTGTCGGCCACGCGCCTCATGGTGCGGTTGAGGCGGCTGCCCCGGCCTCCGCGGCGCCGCTGGCGCGCGGGTCTCGCCAGACGCGGCCGGCTGGGCCCCCGGCACTCACTTCGCCGAGATGCAGCGGCCGTTCGCTATCACTACGACTTGGGCAACGACTTCTACGCGCTCTGGCTCGATCGGCAGATGGTCTATTCCTGCGCCTACTTCCCCACCGGAGAGGAGGACATCGACACCGCCCAGGTGATTAAGCTGGAGTATGCCTGCCGGAAGCTCCGGCTCCGGCCGGGCGAACGACTGCTCGACATCGGCTGTGGTTGGGGAGCCTTGATCCGCCATGCTGTCGAACACCACGGTGTACAGGCGCTGGGCATCACCCTGAGCGAGGCGCAGGCACGCCATGCCAACGCCGCGAGCGCCGAGCAAGGACTCGGCGATCGATGCGCGGTTGAGGTCCGCGATTACCGAGACCTGCATCCGAAACCGGCGTTCGACAAAATCGTCAGTATCGGAATGGTCGAGCACGTCGGGCGGGAGCAGCTGAAGCCATACTTCTCGAGCGTGTTCCGGCTGCTTCACCCGGGGGGACTCTTTCTGAATCATGGTATAACCTGGGTAGCCGAGCCGGAGCCCGCAGGCCTGAGCCGGCTGCTGCCCCGGTGGGGGTGGCGCGAAGGGACGTTCATGGACCGCTACGTCTTTCCCGATGGCGACCTGGTCTCCCTTGAAATGGTCATCGCTGCAGCCGAAGCTTCGGGCTTCGACACCAGAGATGTCGAGAACCTCCGGGAACACTACGCGATGACATTGCGGCACTGGATTCGCCGGCTGGAGGGCTCGGCCGACGCCATAACCGACCTGGTCGGGGAAGGCACCTACCGCACCTGGCGCCTCTACATGTCCGGCTGCGCCAGCCGGTTCACGAGTGGCCGAATGGCGCTGGACCAAGTACTTCTGGCCAAGCCAAACTCAGGCGGCCAGGTCTCGCTGCCTCTCACCCGGGCGGATCTCTATGCTGGGAATCTCCGTGGCTGACCGTCGGCGACGCGCCTGGCTGGCGGCGGTATCCACCGTTTCCGTAGGCCTGCTGATTGCAGCCGGGATACGACGACCCATCCCCAGCACGTTTCTCTTCGAGGTCGATGCCCGGCCGGAGCTTCACCAGCTCTGGGAGACCAGCTCGCAGGCTAAGGCGGAGCGGGTAGCCTGCCTGGCCGCAACCATAGATAGCGACACCGTCCACATCTCCCGAGTACGTCCCCTTGCGCCAGGGCGGGCGGATTCGCTGGGCATTTCGGCCGGCGCGTCGCTCGACCAGTGTGGTCCACCTGAATGGCGGGGGACAGTCCATACTCACGTGGCGCTCCGGGATGGACAGCGGCCGTATTCGCTATTCTCGGGCGCGGACCGCGGTGTGATGATGATCTGGTGGAGACGATGGCAGGTAGACGGGGTATTCTGCCTGCTCTACAGTAGCGAAGAGGTGATCTGCGAGATCGAGGGCCCGCAGGGAGCGGTGCTCTTCCCTCGGTCCCGTTACTAGTAAAGATGCGACTGATAAGCTCGATAGTCCTTCTGATGCTGGCCGGGTCACCAGCCTGGGTGGCTGCCCAACAAGCCAGCGGATCCAAGCCCGCGTTTCATTTCAGCCGGGAAGCCGGTCTGGCCCTGGGGGAGCTTTGGCGAGCCAGTTTGGCGGCGCGGGAGGAACGGGTCGCCTGCCTGGCCAGCTCGATTCGCAACGACACCGTCTTTGTCTCCAAGGTCACCCCGCTGGACCCGGAGGAAGCCGACTCGATGGGAATCTCCGCCATCGCCTCTATCGATAAGTGCGGGCCTCCGGAGTGGTCGGGGACGGTTCATACCCACATCGCTCTCTATACCGACGATCGCCCTTCAACCAGGTTCTCCGCCCAGGATCGGACCGCCATGCGGCTCTGGTACGACCGCTGGCATGCCGATGGTGTGTTCTGTCTCATCTATAGCGAGCATGACGCCCACTGTGAGGCGGACGGTGTCGTCGGTGGGATGCGCTCCACTCCTCGTATCGTGCGCTAGATCTGGACGGCTGCGGGTCAGGATAGCGGCCGGCGGGACAAGAATAGCCGAGGGTTTCGCCGAGCCAGGCGGCCGTCCAGTCCCCAGGTACGCCCCGCCCGGGCAAAGAAGAACGCCAGCATGAGGAAGAACAGCACCAGGTGAAAGCCTTGCTGCCCGGGTGACATCCACTGAGTGGCCAGGCCGTAGTTGATCACCAGAAGCAAACCCACCAGGGAAGCCAGCCCGGTCAAGAACCCGAGGGTTAACCCGATTCCAGTGACGGTTTCACCCCAAGCCGTCAACTGGGCAAAGACGTTGCTGTGGGTGAGCACGGTTCCCTCGAGGAATTGCTTGTAGAACGCCAGCGGGTTCTCCGAGGCTTGCTTGGCCACGATCTTGGGCATGACCGTGAGCCAGCGCTCGGAGACGGCCGGCAGGGGAAGTATGCCGCCCATCAAAACGACGGTCATCTTGGTCACCAGCGACTTCACGAAATAGAGACCGACCACGATCCGCAACACAGCCAGCCACTCGGCAGGGTGATCCATGATGACGACGGCAGGTCGAGTTGAGTGGGCCATGATGTGGCAATCTCCTGGCTATTGGCTGTCGGCTACTCCGCCCTCCTCAAACCTCAACCCCCAACTCCGAAAACACAAAGGTCCAGCTATCGGTGAGCTCTTCGAAAACCTTGGAGAGCGGCTTGCCCGCCCCATGCCCGGCCCTCGCTTCAAGGCGGAGCAGGATGGGCCGGTCGGCCGAGGTCGCGGCCTGGAGCCGGGCCGCCATTTTGCGCGCGTGCATCGGGTCTACCCGGGTGTCGCTCTCCGCGGTGGCAAGGAGAACCGCGGGATACGCCACCCCGTTTCGGACGTGATGGTAGGGAGAATACGCCCGGAGCCAGCGGAACTGCGCCGGGTCATCGGCCGAGCCGTATTCCGGGATCCAGAGCCGCGCGATGAGAAACCGGTGATATCGGATCATGTCGAGGAGCGGCACCTGCACCAGGACCGCCCGGAAGAGCTCGGGTCGTTGGGTGAGAACCGCGCCGACGAGCAGACCACCGTTCGAGCCCCCGGCGGCGGCCAGGCGCTCGGGCCGAGTATACCTCTGGGCAATCAGCCACTCAGCCGCTCCAATGAAGTCGTCGAAGCTGTTCTGCTTGGCTGAGAGGATCCCGGCCTGGTGCCAGCTCTCCCCGTATTCACCGCCCCCACGGATGTTGGGAACCGCGATGACCCCACCCCGCTCCAGCCAGAGCAACATCGAGCGTGAGAACGCAGGCGTCATGCTGATGTTGAATCCGCCGTAGCCGGTGAGATAAGTCGGATTGTTGCCGGTCTGCTTGAGCCCGGCCTGGTGCACCAGGAACATCGAAATCGGGGTACCGTCTCTGGAGCCGTAGCTCACCTGGCGCACCTCGAACCGCTCCGGATCGAGATCGGCTTCCACTCGTCTCCAGAGCGACGATGCCCCGGTGGCTAGATCGATCCGGTAGACAGTCGGAGGCACGGTATAGGACGAGAATCCGTAGAAGAGCTCTCGCCCGTCCCACTCGGCCCCAACCCCGAACAGACTGCCGAGCGCCGGCAGCGCCACCTCCTGGACCGGGCGGCCGTGCAGATCTACCAGGCGAAACTGAGACGAGGCACGTTCCAGATAGCCCAGGCCCAGTCGCTCACCGGCTATGGTGACGCTCTCCAGCACAGCTTCGGCTCGGGCAGGAATGATCTCGCGCCAGGCGCTGCGCTCGGGATGCTCGGGATCCACTTGGTAGAGCCGGTAGGTGGGGGCGTCGAGATTAGTACGGAGGAAGAGCCGCCCGTGCGCGATCTCACCTTCAAAGGACGCCGGCAGATTTTCTGCGACCGTTATCAGCGGTCCGCCGGCCCTCAGATCCCGAATGTAGACATCGGTCTGGTCGAAGGTGCGGGCGACCAAGATAAGCAACCAACGTCCGTCGGGTGACAGGCTGACGCCGGGCCAGAATTCTTTCTCGCTGGGACGAAACACCAGGGGATCGGCTTCCGGCTCGTCGCCGAGACGATGAAAGTAGATGGCTCGGTGGTAATGCTCCTCGCCGGCCGGGACCTCGCTCGGCGCAGGATACCGGGTGTAGTAGAATCCGGTCCCGTCGGGCAACCAGGCCAGAGATGCCGCGCGCATTCGCGGGATCCGGTCCGGCAGATGACCGCCGCTCTCCACTTCGAGTACCTGAAGCTCACTCTCCTCGCTTCCGTTCTGGGAGAGTCCGTAGGCCAGCAGTCTTCCATCCTGGCTGGGGTAATACCAATCCAGGGCCGTGGTGCCGGCGGCGTTCAATGCGTTGGGATCGACCGCTACGCGATCCTCCCCACCAACACCTTGCCGCCAGTAGAGCACCGGCTGATTCTGCCGCCCCTCCCGCCGCAGATAGAAGTAACGCCCGCGCACCGGGGTGGGGACGCCGAGAACTCCGATTGCCAGAAGCTTCTCCAGACGGCTCCGGAGACGCTCCCTGCCGGGTACGGAGGAGAGATAGGCCTGAGTCAGGGCGTTCTGCCGGTCAGTCCAGTCTCGGGTCTCCGGAGCATCCCCGTCTTCCAGCCAACGATACGGGTCGGCGATGGTCTCGCCGTGGAGGACGTCGTGTATGTCAGAAGCCGGGGTTTCTGGATAGGTAGGCATCAACAAGATTCACCACAGAGGCACAGAGGACACAGAGGAATCACCTAAGCATATAGGCGCACGACATCGCGGTTGCAGAGTTGATCCCTCTGTGTCCTCTATGCCTCTGTGGTGAACTTGTTGAGGAGCTCTAGTCTCCCAAACTGATACCTAATTCGCGAGCCGTTGCAATCGTGTCCGAGTCCAGCGGCACGTTCTTCGGCCGGCCCACCACCTCTTCCAAAGGGACCTGCTCGATACCGGGCCCTTTGAGCCCGACC
>DASYIX010000110.1:0-2661 GCA_035997125.1 Gemmatimonadales bacterium | reverse complement strand
GAACTCTTTGGTATCCTCGCCAAAATACCAGACGTTCCCGTCGTCGTCCTGGGCATACCAGTCGAAGGTCTTCTCTTTGAGCACGCCGTCGAGGAAGACCCGGTCCAGTACCACGACGACGGGAATGCCGAGGATGGTCTTCGCTTTTGGCTATTCGCTATCGGTTGTTGGATGAGACACTGAGGGAGGTCCGGCGAGCCTTGCCAATAGCCAATAGCCCAGGGCGAACAGCGAGTGGCCCCGTCACCTTGTGGCGGGACCAGGGTTGTCCTTCCTTTTGGGATGATCCAGCTCAAACTCGATCTCCTCCAGACCCTCACCCTGGCCGCGCTGGTCTACTTCGCCGGCATCCAGCTCCGGAAGCGGCTCGCCTGGCTCGACGCCCTCAACATCCCGGCCGCCGTCCTCGGCGGCCTTCTCTTTACCCTGATGGTCCTTCTGCTCCACGACCGGGTCCTCAACCTGCAGCTGGACACTGCGCTTCAGACGACCCTCAGCGTCACCTTCTTCACCTCGATAGGAATGGGGGCGAGCCTGGCCCTGCTCCGGGCCGGCGGGCTCCAGGTGCTCGTGTTTCTCGCTTTCGCGGCCGCCTTTTGCTTGGTCCAGAACTTCACCGGCATGGCGATCGCCACCGCCTTCCATGAAAATCCGCTGCTCGGCGTGATGGCCGGCTCGGTGACCCTGGTCGGCGGTCCGGCCACCGGGCTCGCCTTTGCTCCGATCTTCGAGCAGGCAGGTCTGCGTGGTGCCGGTCCGCTGGCACTCACGTCCGCGACGGTGGGGATCGTATTCGGCGGCTTGGTGGGCGGACCGGCCGGAACCTGGCTGATCCGCCGCTACGGCCTGAAGCCAAAGCCCCGCTCGGAGACGGAGCTCAAGGCGGAGCTCGACACCGCTCCGGAAACCATCGTGGTCGAGGTGGACCGGGAAGACTCCAGCCTGATTCGCAATCTCGTCGTCTTGGCCCTGGCGATGGGATTGGGCAGCATCGTGAGCGGCTACATCCAGTCGCTCGGCATCACCCTCCCGGCCTACATCGGCGCCATGCTGGTGGCGTCGGGCCTCAGGAATGTGGACGATGCCACCGGCTGGCTCCGGATCGACCAACGCGCGATGGAGTTCGTGGGCAACCTGGCGCTCAACATCTTCCTGGTGGTCGCCCTGATGAACCTGCGGCTCTGGGAGCTGGCCGGCCTGGCCCTTCCTCTATCAGTGATTCTGGCGGTGCAGGTGATCGTGGTCCTGGCCTTTGCGGTGACGGCTTCGTTCCGGCTCATGGGCCGGGACTACGACTCGGCGGTGATGGCGAGCGGATTCGTGGGGTTCGTGCTGGGGACGACGGCGAACGCGGTGGCGAACATGCGGGCGTTGGTGGCCCGGTTCGGGCCGGCGCCCCGCGCTTTCCTGGTGGTGCCGCTGGTGGGGGCGTTCTTCATCGACTTCGCCAACGCGCTGATCATCACCGCGTTCGTGAACTGGCTCAGGTGACGCCGAGGTTCGGGCAGCGGCGTGGATACTGCAGAGATTTGGATCGGGGTCACGAAACAAGGGGCTTAAACGTTTACTGAAGAGCCCCATCCGGCCCGGCCGGCGGTGCCCCGACGACAAATTGGCCCAGGTTTGAGCCAATCTGGCCACAGAGATCCCTGGTATAAGGAAGACTATGCGGAGCCGAAGATCGGGTTCACGTGCCATCGCCGCGAGTGCGGCGATTTCCTTGCTGGCGAGCGCGCCTCTCGGCGCCACTCCACCCCGCCATGGGTGCGAGGGTCCCGACGCACCGGTCCACACCACCGTGGAGAAGCACGCCGTCGTCATCACCCTGGGACCCTGCGTGGTCCCCGCGCTGGGTTCGATGGACATGCCCGGGATGGACATGTCGAAGATGGCGATGATGGGGTCCGGCCCGGGGCACGAGGACGTGCGGGTGCACTTCCGCTGGCCGGCCAGTGTCTGGATGCGGTCGTTCGATCTCAAGCTCTTCGACCAGAATCACCAGCTGCTGAACCAGCCCACCACCATGCATCATATGGAGCTGCTCAACTTCGACCGGCGCCAGGTGATCTACCCCATGGTGGAGCGGGTCTTTGGCATGGGTGAGGAGACCGCCAGCGCTAAGGTCCCCAAGTCCATCGGCCTGCCGCTGGACGCCGGCACCGACATGGGGCTCTACGTGATGTGGAACAACCACACCGACAAGCCCATCGAGGGTGTCACCTTTCAGCTCACGATCGACTATTCACCCCGCAATCTGGCGCCGAGACCGACCATCGTCCTGCCCTTCAAGGCCGACGTGAACATCCATCCCGGCGCTGGGGATGCGTTCGACCTGCCCCCCGGAGGCGGCTCCAAGTCAACGGTCTTCACCATGGAGGTCAGCGGGCGATTGCTCGCCGTCGGCGGGCACCTGCATGACTACGGCAAGGAGCTGAGGCTGGAGGATGTGGCGACCGGCAAGGTCCTCACCCAAGTGCACGCGCTGCGCACCCCGACCGGCGAGGTCACCGGCGTCTCCCACGGGCTCTACGGCATCTTCGGACGGGGACCGCACCTGATCGCCGGCCGGCAGTACCGGCTGGTGGCGGTGTACCAGGGAAGCCCCAAGGACTCGATCATCGGAGTGATGGGGGTGATGGGCGGGATCATCGCGCCCGACCA
>DASYIX010000109.1:0-14956 GCA_035997125.1 Gemmatimonadales bacterium | reverse complement strand
TTATGCCTTGAGCGACGTGGCCTCCATCGACAAGCCCGGCGGCGTGTTCGTCCGCCGCCGGGACCTGTTGAACGAGGATGAGCTGCTCATGCTCCGGGCCACCTCACGGGTGCACATCTCCTGCGACGGCCGGGCGCTGGGCCGCATTCTGGCGACGGCCATGCCGGAGGAATCGCCGCCTGAGGACATGGACGATTTGCCGCCCGATCCGCGCGCCCCGGCGCGGAGCGACTCGCGGGTGGCGAGGGCGGTCAAGCGGATCGGAGTTCACCTGCCCACCGTGCCCGCGCTGCTTGCATCCCTCAAGACGCCGGCCACCGGGTTCCGGCCATCGCGCGTCAGGGCTGGAACCGGTAGCCGGCCGGTGCACCCGAACGGCTTCGGCGCGCTGGCCCCCGATGGGGACTACGAGATCGTGGTCGCGGGAGATCGGGTGCCACCGGCGCCGTGGTCCAATGTCATCGCCAACCGGCACGGCGGCTTTATCGTCACCGAGCGCGGCGGCCAATGCACCTGGGCGGAGAACAGCTACTTCTTCCGGCTCACGCCCTGGCACAACGATCCGGTGAGCGATCCGGCGAGTGAGGTGGTGTACCTGCAAGACGACGAGACCGGCGAGACCTGGTGCGCCACACCGGGCCCGATTCGCCAGGAGACCCCCTACACCATTCGCCATGGCGCGGGCACCACGTCGTTCGGCCACAATCAGTATGGCATCGGCACTCAGCTCATCATGGGGGTGGCGGACGATGCGCCGGTCAAGCTTACGCTGCTCCGGGTGACCAACCGCGATACTCAGCCCCGCCGGCTCAGGCTGACTACCTATGTGGAATGGAGCCTGGGCGTTCTCAGGGAGCACACCCAGCACCAGGTGCGCACGACCTTCGACCGCAAGCACGGAGCGATCTTCGCCCAGAACTCCTTCGATCCGCAGTTCGCCGGCTGGACCGCGTTTCACGCCATCACCGAGCCGGTGATCGCCTACACCGGAAGCCGGCGCGATTTTCTGGGAAGGAACGGCAGAGCCGAGTCGCCTCGGGCGCTCCAGGCCGGCGCAGCACTCGAGGGCATCACCGGCGCGGGGATCGATCCCTGCGCCGCGCTCCAGTGTTCGCTCGAGCTCGCACCGGGGGAGACCCGGGAGATCGCCATGCTGCTCGGTGCCGCCGCCACCGAGACTGCGGCACGGCAGGCCGCGGCCGAGTACACGGATGTGGCCCGCGCCCGGGCCGCAATCGATGTCACGACCGCGGGGTGGACGGAACGGCTCTCCGCGATCACGGTCAAGACCCCGGAGCCCAGCTTCGATGCGATGCTCAACCGGTGGACACTCTACCAGGCGCTCGCCTGCCGGATGTGGGGCCGCTCCGCCCTCTACCAGAGCAGCGGCGCCTATGGCTTCCGGGATCAGCTGCAGGACACGATGGCCTTCGTCTACGCCGAGCCGGCGCTGGCGCGGGAGCACATCGTGCGGGCGGCCGGCCGGCAGTTTCTCGAAGGCGACGTGCAGCACTGGTGGCACCCCCAGAGCGGACGGGGGGTGCGCACTCGCTTCTCCGACGACTTGGCCTGGCTCCCCTACGTGGTGGACCACTACCTCAAGGTCACCGGCGACGCTTCGGTGCTCGAGGAGTTGGTCCCCTACCTCAGCATGCGCCAATTGGAGCCCGAGGAGCATGAGGTCTACGACCTGCCCAAGGTGACCGAGGAGCGCGGCAGCGTGTACGAGCACTGCCTCAGGGCGCTGAAGCGCGCGTGCACCTCCGGCGCCCATGGCCTGCCGCTGATCGGAATCGGCGACTGGAACGACGGCATGAACCGGGTCGGGGTGGAAGGAAAGGGCGAGAGCGTCTGGCTGGCCTGGTTCCTGATCACCACGCTACGGGCGTTCGCCGAGCACGCCGAAGCGCGCGGTGACAGCGCAATCGCGGCCGATTTCCGGAAGCAGGCCGATGCCTACGCCACTGCGGTAGAGACCCATGCGTGGGATGGGGCCTGGTACCGCCGGGCCTACTTCGACGACGGCACCCCGCTGGGCTCGTCCCAGAGCGACGAGTGCAAGATCGACTCGATTGCACAGAGCTGGAGCGTTATCTCCGGCGCCGGGGATCCCGGTCGCCAGGCCATGGCGATGCGGTCATTGGAGGAGCACCTGGTGCGAGAGGATGCCCGCATCCTGATGCTGCTGACTCCTCCCTTCGACCAGACCCCGAAGGATCCCGGCTACATCAAAGGCTACCTCCCTGGGGTGCGGGAGAACGGCGCGCAGTACACCCACGCCGCGCTGTGGGCGGTGCTGGCCACGGCGCTGAGAGGGAATGGTGAGCGAGCCTTCGAGCTGTACCAGATGCTGAATCCGCTCACCCACTCCCGCACGCCGGAGGAGGTCGAGACCTACAAGGTGGAGCCGTACGTCGTCGCCGCCGACGTCTATACGGCGGAGGGCCATCTCGGCCGGGGCGGCTGGACCTGGTATACCGGCTCGGCCAGCTGGATGTACCGGGTGGGACTGGAGGGAATCCTGGGGTTCCGGAAGCGGGGAGACACCCTGTTCATCGAGTCCGCAGCTCCGGCCTCCTGGCGGGAATACACCATCGAGTACCGCCACGGCAAGAGCGTCTACACCATTGTCGTGAGCAACGAAGGAGAGGGCTGGCGGGGGCCAGTCGAGGTCGCGATCGACGGGCAGGTCTCGTCGGGCGGGGGGATCCCGCTGGTGGACGACGGCGAGCGTCACACCGTGCTGGTGCGGCCCAGGGTTACGTCTGAAGCAGGCTTTGCTGCTCGGGAGTGAGCAGCGCGAGGATGTCGGAGACGAGCTGAGCGTGGAGGGAGGCGGCTTCCGCGTCAGTCAAGTCATGACTGGTGGCATCCGACTGGTGCAGTAAGGTGTAGGCTCGCTGAGCGTACTTGCGGTCGAGGGCGCGCACCCCGGCGAGCTGGTCGGGACTCAGCTCCAGGTTGCCGACGAGCTCGCGGGCTATCGTGAGAGCATTCATCTCACATCGACTGCTGGAAACAAGGTAGGGCGACCACCTCACCCTCGGCGTTGGCCAGAGGCGCCGGGACAGCCACCGCGTGTCCCTGGGCGTACCCGATTCCCAGATTCCGCAGCCGATCCAGAATCGGCTCGCTATCCACCTCCTCCGCGATGGTGGCGATCCCCATGAGCCCACCGATCTCGTTGACGGCGGAAACAATAGTGCCGTACACCGGGTCATCGATGACTCCCCGCACATAATGCCCGCCGATCTTCAGGAAATCGACCGACAATGCCTTGAGGTAGGCAAAGGAATGCAAGCCGTTGCCGAAGTTATCCAAGGCGACCCCACAGCCGGTCTTCCGGATCTCGGAGATGAAGCGCACGGTCTGGGCAAAGTTGGCGAGCACTGCGGCCTCGGCGATCTCGAAACAGAGCACCTTGGCCGGGAGCCGGTGCTGGGTCAGCTGCTCTCGCAGGTGGACCACCAGACTCTCATCGTCCAGTGAAGCGGCGCTGATGTTGATGGAGCAGAGCGGTAGCTCACACTCCGGGTTGCTGCGATGCCAGCCGCCCAACAACTCGATCGTCCGGCGTACCACCCAGTGGTCGATCGACGACATGAGATTGTAACGCTCTGCCTGCGGCAAGAAGGAGGCGGCCGGCTGCGGACTTCCCCGCTCGTCCGGTAGCCGCAACAGGATCTCGCAGCGCGGCCGGGCCCTTTGCTCCGGCACGAGGGGAACAATCGGCTGAGCATATAGATGAAAGTGCCCTTCCTCCACCGCCCGGGCGAGGCGGGTGACTCGCCGGGTCTCCCGCGGAGTCAGGATCTCGGGAGCCGCGTTGGCGTACTCGATCTGGATGCCGTCGCCGGATTCCTTGGCGCCGTAGCAGGCGGCGTCGGCAGCTCGAAGGACGGCCGCCATCCGTCCGCTGGAGCTGGTGAGCGGTACCACTCCGATGCTGATCCCCACGGAGAAGGTCTGCCCTTCCCACGCGTATTCGAACCCCTGCATCGCTGCCCGGATGGCCTGGGCGATGTCCTTGGCCTCACTCAGGGGACAGTTCTCCAGAAGTGCGCCGAACTCATCGCCTCCGAGCCGCGCCAGCGTGTCCCGCTTCCGCATGTGGCCGGTCAGCAGGGCGGCGATCAGGCGCAAGACCTCGTCGCCGGCCGCATGGCCACAGCTGTCGTTGACCGCCTTGAATCGGTCCAGGTCCAGGTAACAGAGCGCGTGCTCCGCGGCTTCCGAGTCGGCGCTGTCGGCCAGGACCCGCGTCAGCCGCCGCTCGAACTCCTTCCGGTTCACCAGGCCGGTGAGCGCATCGTGAGAGGCTTCGTGGGAGAGCTTGCGGGAGACCCGCCGCTTCTCGGTCACATCGTGGAAGACCAGCACCACCCCGGTCGTGGCCCCGTTACGGTCCCTGATGGGGGCCGCCGAGTCTCCGATGGCCACTTCGGTTCCGTCCCGGCGCAGCAGTAGCACGCCGTCGGCCAGGTCGACCGCGCGACCCTCCTCGAGACAGCGGCTCACCGTGCTCTCGACCGGCTCCCTGGTCGTGTCGGAGATGAAGGTGAGGATGCTCGCTGCCGGGAGCCCGAGCGCCTCGGTGGTGCGCCAGCCGGTGAGCCGCTCCGCCACCGGATTCAGGTAGGTGATGCGCCCATCGGGGTCGGTGGTGACGACGGCATCCCCGATCGAGGCCAGAGTAATGACCGCCTGTTCCTTCTCCCGGAACAGGCTCTCCTGGGCGCGGCGCCACTCGGTCAGGTCGCGCATCGTCACCAGGGCCGGCGCGTCGGGCCCGGGCCCGAGCGGACTCCGGTTGATTTCGACCGGAAGCTCGCTCCCATCTCTCCGCCGGGCGAAGAGGCTGACTCGCGCGCCCTTCGGGCGGGTCTCTTCCAGGTAGCTGACGGGAATCTCGAGCATGTGCTCGAGCACTCGATGGAAGCGGGCGGGGATGAGGCGACTCATCGGCTGGCCCAGCAACTCCGCCTCGGGCCAGCCGAACAGTAACTCTACATCATGATTCAGGGCGACGACGCTGCCCTGCCGGTCGATGACCACGGTGGCATCGGGAGCGGCGTCGAGCAATGGGCGAAATCCGATTTCCAGCAGAGAGTGCTCGATCATGTATTAACGGCTCGGCTGGAGGGGTGACGCGTCGCGTCGCAGGAAGTCTAACGCATTGCTGCGGGAGGTTGTACCCAGGCAGTGCTACCCCAGTCCTGTCGCTTAGTTCCCGCCTCCAATCTGCTCCAGCAGTTCGCCCAGCCGCCGCATCTCCGCTCCATAGCGAGCCCAGTCGAGATCTCGCTGCGCTTGGAGCGCCGCCTGGTAGCGGCTCCATGCCTCAGCGGCCAGCGGGCTGACCGCGGATTCGCCCGGCGCCGCTGCGGGTGACGGGGCGGCTTTTCCTCGCCGCTCGGTGACTCCGCCGAAGAGCATACCCAGCGCGTCGTCCAGGGTTTCCCCCATAACCACCTGGTTCTGGTGGGCCACCACCACCCGCTTGAGCTCGGGGATCCGGCCCCCTTCAGCCTGGAGGTACAGCGGCTGGACGTAGAGCAGCGACTTCTCGATGGGAATCACCAACAGGTCGCCGCGGATCACCTTGGAACCGCGCTGGTCCCAGAGCGACACCTGGCGGGAGATCTCGGTGTCCTGGTTGATCCGGTTCTCGATTTGCTTCGGCCCGTAGACCAGACTCTGCCGGGACAGCCGATATACCCGAAGCTTTCCGTATTCGTCGCCATCATTGCGAGCCACCATCCACGCGGCCAGGTTGTCCTTCCCCCGTGGGGTGAAGGGCACCATGTAGATGAACTCCGCCTTCGACTCCTCCGGCAGCCGCATCACGATGTGCCGCATGAACGGTACCGTGTGTTCCGACTCGGTGGCGACCGGAATCTGCCACTGATCCTCCCGCTGATAGAAATCGTCGGGGGCGTCCATGTGATAGGCGGTGTAGAGGCTGGTCTGAATCCGGTAGATGTAGTCCGGGTAACGGATGTGAGCCCTGAGATCGGCCGGCATACTGTCGAGCGGCAGGAAGATGCCGGGATAAATCCGGGACCAGGTCCGGATCAGCGGGTCAACCGGAGCGCTCACGTACGCGGTGAGGGAGCCGTTGTAGGCATCGATGACCAGCTTGACGCTGTTGCGCATGTAGGTCGTGCCGTCGTTCAGGCGCTGGGCGTAGGGATAGCCATCCGAGCTGGTGTAGCCGTCGGCGAGCCACTTGAGCGTCCCGTCGGCCGCGATCACCAGATAGGGATCGCTGTCGAACTGGAGGAAGGGGAGCGCCTTCCGGGCCCGGTCCAGAATGGTCCGGTAGTAGAGCACCTTGCTCTCGCTGGTGATGTCGCCGGAGAGCAGGATCTTGGACGAGCCGAAGCGAGTGGCGAGAATGGCCCGGCGGAGAAGATTCCCCACCGGCACGCCACCGCTGCCGGTGTAGGACGCATACACGTTCTTCTCACCCGAGGGATGGTCGAACTCCCGCTGCCGGGTGTGCACGAACACGTACTCGTTGGCCAGCTCCCCGTAGTAGATCTGCGGCCGGGTGATCCTGAGCGACACGGTCGAGACCGGCGGCAGGTCCTTGATGAACAACACCGGCAGACCTTCACTGGTCACCTGGTTGACCGGGCTCATGGTGAGCCCCATCCCGTGGGTGAAGGTCAGGTGTTCGTTGATGAAGGTTCGGGTCGGCAGCGACGCCACATTGAGCTCCCGGGGGGAGAGCAGGACCTGGCGGTATTTCCCGTCGATCCAGTAGCGGTCGTCATCCACCGAGACGAAGTCGTAGTAAGTGCGGATCTCCTGCAGCTGGCCGAAGGTCATCAGCAGCGGCTCCCGGTCCCACAGCCGCACGTTCTCTATGGTCGGCGCGTTGGCCTTGATGTCCGCCAGGGTGAGCGTGGCCTCGCCGGCCAGCTCCCGGGTCTCTACACTGTCGATCCCCCACGCCTGGCGGGTGGCCGCGATGTGATAGCGGAGGTACGGCGTCTCCCGGGTCAGCTCGGTCGGCGCCACCAGGAACTTTTGCATCGCGAGGGGAAAGAGGCCCCTGCCCAGGAAGGCCACGGCCAGGTAGCCACCGATCGCCAGCAGCGCGAAGCGGCCCAACTGCCGGCGCACGGCGCCGAGGATGACGGCGAGGGCGGCCAGGACGGAGACAACGGCGGAAACATGGAGTGCCGGGAGAGTGGCGTGCAGGTCGGTGTAGCTGGCTCCGACCAGGGGACCGGTGGTGGAATAGAGCAGGCCTGGGATATCCACCAGCCAGAGTCGCAGCGCGGTCAGGAGAAAGAACGCCGCCAGGAGCGCGGCGAGGTGCTGACCCGCGGACGGCTCCACGGCAATGCGCCGGGGACCGACGACGATGTCACCCCGGAGCCAATAGACCGGTACCAGCAACAGGAGCAAGATGACGAGGATGCCGGACAGAAAGCCGAGCGCCGCCGAAAGGGCCGGCAGGGTGAAGACATAGAAGCCGATATCGCGGGAGAATACCGGGTCGGCAATGCCGAACGGGCTGCGGTAGAGCGCCAGGAGCACCGTGTCCCACAGCTGGCTGAGGGCGAGTCCGGCCAGGAGGCCGAAGGTCAGCGAGACCGGGAGGCTCAGCCGCCGCAGCAGCGCGGTCATGTCCACCCGCGGCGCGGATTGCACGAACCGGAGCACAACCGGGTAGGGGACCAGTCCCCGCTGCCCAACGCGCAGGTTCAGGTAAAGCAGGCCGAAGGTCAGGCCACCCGCGACCAGGAAGAGCAGCACCCGGGTGACCAGTTCGCGGGTGAAGACCACCTGGTAGCCGATCTCCTGGAACCACCACCAGTCGGTCAGGAGCCCGATGAGGGCTGGAAAGAAGAAAAGCCCGGCAAAGCCGGCGATGAGGAGGACGAAAACCAGTCGGCGTGAGGACAAGGTGGCCTATGGGCTAAGGGGCCATTGACGTTCAGACGTCATTCAGGGCAAGGCGAAGATACAGCCAATAGCGAATAGCCAATAGCCAATAGCCCTCCGCTTGACTCCACCTTGACTCCCGCTTGACTCGCCGGTGTAGACAATGCACTCCCCAGGCCATTGACCAGCGGAGAAGCTAGCGCTCATTCCTCGATCGTACCGTAAGGGCTTCACGATGTCATGGGCTGAGATCATCCGGGACTCGCTGCAGCGCATTGCCCCCTATGTGCTCTGGGCCGTGCTGGCGCTAGGGACCAGCATTCTCGTCGCCTTCATTCGAGACCCCCTCTCCCGACTCCTCCGCGAGGCCCGCGACCAGCTGCGGGTCCTCCGGAGCCGCTTCCTGGCCCGGTCCGCCATGGCGCTCGGCCGGAGGTCCCGCCGCTTCTGGCAGGCCCGGCAAAGCGAGCCCGCGCGGACGGTAGCGGGAGCGCTCGACCGGTTGGCCGAGGCCTTGCCCCACGTCGGCAAGAAGTCTCTGGGACGGGTGGCCAGCCTCCAGGCTGACCTGCAGAAGCAGCTCGGAATCCTCGAGGCGCTGGGACTGCAGCCGTCCAGCCCCCGCACCGGGCCCCGGGAAGCGGATTCGACCACCCCGGCGCCGATGGGAAGCTGGTGGAAGCTCCTGCTGCTGGGCTTCATCGCCGGTCTCACCGGCGCGGCCAATTCGTTCTTGCTGAATGAATTCTTTCAGGGGGTGCTGACCAGCGACCCGCTCTTTCCCTCGGCGTTCCCCGACCTCCGCGTCTCCCACATTTTCGCGGTATTGATCTTCATGATGGAGGTAGCCATAGGCTTTGCCCTCCATCATTTCGCCGAGGAGCACAAGGACGAGAGTCCCGCCCGCAAGCTGCTGGCCTTCGCCCCCTGGCTGGTTCTGGCCGGGTTGGTATGCCTGGAGGGATGGGCCTATGCCCTGCTCTCCTATCAGATCGATATCCCCGAGCGTTTGAACCTGTCGCCCAACAGCGGGCTCTATACCTTCGCCCGCTACTTCCTCGCCCTGTTCGGTGCCGGTCTCACCCTCCTGCTCTCCTCGCTCGGTTATCTGCTGGGGAAAGAGGTGGACAAGCTGCATGCCGGAAGCGAGGCGCGGCAGCACGAGCGACTGCTCAAGCGATATGGCTGGGTCATCTCCGGAGGGCCTGATCAGGTGGAGCGAACCGTGCGTGCGCTCGCCGGCCTGAGGACAGCGGCCCAGAGCTTTCAGGTGGATCTGGTGCTCCGGTTCAAACAGGAGATCGACGCAACGAGCAGATCGGAGAATCTTCAGGCTGCGGTTCGCGATGCCCTGGCCGAGATCCTGGACTCGGCCGGTCCGGTCGACGGCACTGTGGCCCGATGGCTCGATCGCCGGGAGAACAGCGAACGCCGGCCGGTTAGGACTCGGGCCCAGGCGCTTTCGGATATGTGCCTGTTCACTGTGGCTCTGGCATTGCTCGTCGTGGTGGGCTGGATGAGCGTGGAGTACGTGGCGGCGTTCGTCCGTATCGCCCAGAGTGGCCGTCCAGCGGCTGACCTCTTCGGGCTGGTCAGTGGGGTGGTGATGACCGGCTTTGCGCTTTCGGCTGGCTACGTCGCGGGCCATGGGTTGGGGCACGGGCGAGCTTCGGGTGGGCAGCGGCTCTTGCGAGCCGCCGGGATTGCCTTACCCCTCGCCGCGGCGGCCGGCCTGGTCGCCATTGCCATAGCCAACCGGACCTTGGGGGCCTCGACAGCGCTGAATCTGCTGTTTGGCCTGCTGCATGCCGGCATCCTGATTATCCTCGGCGCCAGGGCCGATGCCGCGCTGGTAAACTCATTGCACCTGTTGCACCTCGCCGGGATCTACCTGGAGCGCGGCGTCGTGTCGCTGGGCGCTCTGCTGCTGTGGGTGCCGCGAGCCATCCTGGCGGTTCTCGACTGGGCGATACGGGTGATCGCGGTGTTCGGGCAGCTGGTGGTGCGGCCGCGACCGGCCGTTCGATACGGTATGGTAGAAGTGCCTCGCGGAGCCCGGGTACCGCGAGAGATGAGGACCCCGGCCAGAAGGTTCACCGACAAGGCCTACCAGCCAGCCGCCCGGAGCGAGCGTGTCTGAGCGAAGGGTCTTCTCCTGGTGGCCCGCGGGCACCATCGCGCTGGCGGCGATTGCCTTGCTGTATGTCCTGCGGCCTTCCACCGATGCCGTGATCACACCCCGGAGAGAAATCGGACCCGACTCGGGCGGAGTGAGCAGCCGGATCCGAGGTCCGGAGATCGAGCCCGCCGCCTGGTTCGTCTATCTCATCGACATCTCGGGCTCGACTCACGTGGGCGGACGAAGACGGCGAAGAAATCCGGAAGTCAATCGGGAACGGGACACCCCTTATAATCGCGCGCTAGGTCTGATCTCCCAATCGGTTCTGGGACTTCGCCAGCTCACCGAGGCCCTGCCCCAGCGGCACAGCGTGATGGCGATTACTACCGCCAGCCTCTATCAGAAGCCGCTGTGCGAGATCACGGTGCCGAGGGTGAACCTCTTCACCGGCGGTGACACCGTCGGAATGATGGCCAGCATCGAGCGGTGTGACTCAACTCTCAGGAACATCCGGTGGTCGGCCCGGACCGATATCCGTGGCGCCCTCAAGCTGGCGGGGCTGGTGCTGGAGCAGAAGCCGGGCAGAGTGAGGGGCATCATCCTGGTGAGCGATCTGGAGGAAACCCTCCGCCCCGGTCAGGAGGCGGCGGTACCCAGCCTCCACGGCGAATGCGTCCTCCTGGTACCGCAGATCACCCCGGCGGTGGCCCGTATGCCGTCGCTACTCGACAAACGGGTCGAGACCTGGCGGCAGCTCGTGCTGGAATGGGGGGCGTCCCGGGTGGAAGTTCGCCCGGTCCCTGCGTTCTCCCCGGGCGACGTGGTGCGGTTTTTCCGTCAGTGCGGTAAGGCGCGCGGCTCCACCTGACGCCGGAACGACGAGTACAGCGCCACGGTCGCCACCAGCGCATTCGCTACCACAACCGGAAACGCGTGAATGAGCAGCCCGTAGATCACCCATAACACTGCGGCCGCGGCCTGGATCCGGCGCAGCGTCGCCTGGCGCTTGGCGAGGTAGGAGCTGGCGAACAGCGCGGTGGCCACCCAGCCGATCGAGGAAAGCATTGGTGCATCCATGTCAGGGGACATCCTGCGGCGTCAGCGCCGTCTCGCGAATGGTGAGCGAGTCGGTACGGGTCTTGTCCCAGTCCTGCAGCACCAGGCCGTTGGTCGCGAAGAGGCCCCGAATCATGGCGCTGTCCCACCCGGCAATCTCCTCCAGGATGGGAATGAGAACGCTGAGCCCGTCCTCGCTCAGGATGGTGCGCTCGGCAATGGGTGTGAGATAGCGGTTCTCCGAAACAGCGATGGTCAACCCGCCGGTCCGGTTCACATGCAGCATGACGTGCACGTCGGAGCTGCCGTCACCGACGTACACCACCCGGTCGGAGCTCAACTTGAGACTCTGCCGGAGGTCTTCCAGCACCACCACTTTCCCATATCCCGCCGGTACCTGCACGATCGAATCGATCTCACCGGTGATCGCATTCCAGCGAAAGCGAGTGCCGAAGATGTGACTGTCGGGAACCAGGCCCTTCAGGGCCGACTTAATAACGTCCTCGGGCGCGGCGGAGATCACGTAGAAGGCAAAGTGATAGCCGGGTATAGACTGGAGCAGCGGCAGAAGCCGCTCCAGATTTTGCTTGAGCCGGACCCGCCGGCCGACTTCGACCAGATCTTCCCGCCTCACGCGGCGGTACTCGGGGTCGTGCAGCAGCAGATAGGCCAGCTCGGCCCCCTGCTGCACCAGGTGGATGTGCGACAGGCCGGCAGTCTTCTCCTCGAACCCGGTAATGCCAAGCATCTCGCTCAGCACCAGGCCGGAATCGTTGAAGCTCAGCGTCTGGTCGAAGTCGCTGGCCAGCAGATACTGCTTCACGGCCTGCTCCATAGCTTTGGGCACTCAATATCCTCTCTCACAAAAGCAACGGCCGGCTCAACCCGAGCCGGCCGTCACCGTTAGCGTGCGGCTGGATTTACAGCTTTACGACGTTCTCCGCCGCCGGGCCCTTCTGGCCCTGTACGACATCGAACTCCACGCGGTCACCCTCGGCCAGGCTCTTGAAGCCCTGGGCCTGGATCGCCGAATGATGGACGAAGCAGTCCTTTTGACCGTCCTCGGGCGTGATGAAACCAAAGCCCTTGGCGTCGTTAAACCACTTGACCGTGCCAGTGGTGCGTGCCATTTCCTACTCCTTGAACTAGATGTAATCGGAGTGGGGACATGCCGCACGACCGACTACGGTTGCGTGGTTTCCGCCTCCACGCTGGGCTAGGCTGCCGCGGCGCAGCTTGCGCCTGGAACGACAACCAATTGAAAGGGGCCGGCAAACAATGCCAGCCCCGGTGTATCCTGCCTGACATTAGGCGCGCACACGGCGCCTTGGAACCGGACACAAGCTACATAAAGAGCGGTGAAACGGCAAGCCCTCATCTCGCCGCTTGATCCAGGCCCGCGACTGCCGCCAGAACTGCGGCCGGCTGCTCCTCCTGGATGAATTGGCCCGAGCCCCTCACACTGTCAGAGCTGAAATTGGGAAGCTTTTCCTTGAGCAGCTCACGCTGCTCGCTCCCGATCTCGGACGGATGCGGAACCGTGCCCACCAGGAGCCGGACTGGCACCGCGCACTGGTGGAGCCGGCCCGCGAGCGAGTCTGGTTCTTTGGACTTGGACATCTGCTTAAAGGCGTCGATCGAGCCGCCCATATCCGCCGCCTGTCCCGCCGTATAGGCCCGAATGACGGCATCGGTCACCCAGCTGGTGTCCCCCGAATTGCGGACAATCTCCTGACGCACATCATGCCGCATCTTCGACTCGGTCATGGCCAGCTTGACCAGGCCACCGCCTAACTTGAACGCCCTCTTCATACCGGGCGTAGCGGCGCTCTCCGCCGGGCCGCCGTCAATCGAGAGCAGGCCGCGGACCAAATCTGGCCGAAGGATGGCGAGACGAAACGCGATGGCGGCGCCGGTGGACTGAGCCACGAAGAGGGCCCGCTTAATACCCAGGTGGTCGAGGGTCCGCGCCACCCGCGCGGTCTGGGCGGTAAAGGAGTAGTCCGCGCTCTTGGGGTGGGAGGACGACCCGTAGCCCAGGGGCTCGATGACGATGGTCTGGTAGCCTCGGGCGACCAGAGGGCCGGTGATCCTGCGGTACCCGTAGGCTCCCCCGAAGATGCCCGGGATGAGGACCAGCGGCTTTCCGGTCCCGATCATGGTGGTGCGAAGAATCTCGCCGCGGGCGACCTCGATATTTTGAACGACGGCGGTGTCCGCATTCCGAACGACGGCGGTATCCGCGGGCAGGTTCAAGAGGGCAAGAGCAAGCAGGAGCATGATCGGTCTCGTGCGATTTAGGACAAAAGGAGGCCAGCTGACGTCGGTCCGCTGTCCAGCATGAGAGAGGATCGTTTCAGGGGGGCGATCTATGCCGCCTTGGGCAGCTGGCCGAGGATCCCATCCACAGCCGCGAGGTACTCCGAGACCTCAAAGTGGTCGGGGTCGATCATCGCCTGGACCGGATATCCCAAGATCAAGCTCACCGCCGTGGCAACCAGCGCGTCGGCCGTACCCTTGCTGCGCCGGCTCGGTTCGCTGTGGAGCGCCTTCTCGGCCGTCTGCTGGAACGCACCCCGGTAGCTGTCCAGCCCGGCGCTCATCTTCTCCCGAATCACGGCGTTGTGGGCACCCCGAGCCCAGTACTCCAGCAACAGCCGGATCCGGCGAGGCTCCTGCGACAAGCGGCGTACTTCGTGCCGGAAGAGCGCTTGTAGCCGCTCCCGGGGGTTCGTTACGGCGCCGATTTCGTCGGGAATGGTGAGCGCCAAGGTCGTCGCGAGTACCCTATCGAGTAAGGCGAGCCCCAGCTGGTCCTTCCGCTTGAAATGGAACAGCACCAGGCCGTGACTGAGCCGCGCGCGGGCAGCAACCGCCCGCACAGTGAGGCCGTCGATCCCCCGGTGCAACGCCACTTCGTGCGCGGCTTTGAGTATCTGCTCTCGACGCTCGGCTTCGCTTGCTTTGTGTCCCGGCATTGCCCGGTTCCTTTCGTCGCATTGACCTTCTGTCCAATAAAGAGTAGTATATATTAACCGCTTGGTCAATACCGCACGGCCCTTGAGCCCGCGCTGCCGATGGCCAGACCACGCTCTGAGGTACTTGGCCATGCGCACCAACCGGTCTTCCAGTCAGCGGGTCTTCTACCTCTTCGTTGGATTGCTCCCGCTTCTGATCGTGCTGGCGGTGGGCGCCCTTCAAAACCCTGGACTCAACGCGCAGGAAGTACAGCTCCGTCCCCTCGGAACGATCTACCTGCCGAGCCGGATCTCACTCCAGCATGGCTCGCTCGACGCCCGGCAGAAGCTCGGGGTGACCTTTGGCGCCCGGTTGACCCTTAGGTTCACCAAACGCTTCGACGTGGTCACCGCCATCACCACCTCCCCGGGTACGCCTCGTTTCGCGCAGCCGGCAAACAGATCGACGTCCGAGCCGGCTCCCATCTGCTCACCGCCGCGACTGGTGCGCGATACTGGCTCCTGCGGCCCGCGCGCATGCTCTCGTGGGAGATTCACACCGGTCTTGGTGTAGGATTTGGCGGCCAACCCGCCTACGAGGATCTGTGAGTTCAACGGTGACCGGTACCCTCGGTACCACGGTGCGGTACCAGATCGGTCGGATCGTGAGCCTGCAGCTGCGAGTTCAGGACCGACTCTACCGGGTCCGCTTCGGCGGCCCCAACCCTGCCGGCCAGCCGCCCCTGCATATTTCCTTCGGACTGGCCCTTCCGTTCGTGGAATTGGCACCCTGACAAGAGCAATGAACTTACGGCTCTCTTCATTGACGAGCCGTAAGTCCAGCGGACCTTAGTACATACCGCCCATACCACCACCCGGCGCCGCCAGAGCCGGCTTCTCTTCCTTCTTCTCCACCAGCACACAC
>DASYIX010000108.1:0-11131 GCA_035997125.1 Gemmatimonadales bacterium | reverse complement strand
GCAGGGACAGCGATTCCATTTTCAGCAACGCGATTTCTGTCGGCAGCGTCACGATCGGGCCCGCCAACATCACGATTTTCCGCGCAGAGACAGCGATGCGGTTTTCAGCGACGCGATTTCTGCGGCAGCGTCACGATCGCGTGCGACAGGAACGCGATTTTGACCCGCCAGAGCCCAGTTTTCCACATTCGCAGGGAAATCCTGGTCATTCGGCCTCAAAATCCAGCAGCGGCAGCAACCTCCCCCGCGGCGGGATCCCCGGCTCCAGCTCCAGAATCCCCACCGAGGGCGGCAGGCCGAACCGCCGGTGCCCCGCTCCGCCCGGGTTCATCACCGTGACGACGACGTCCACCAGCGTCAGCAACGGCTTATGAGTATGACCGTAGATGATAATCTGCGCCTGGGGAAACTCCGCGTTGAGTGCTTCAGGGGTGGGCGAGCCCAGCTGATCGCCGTGGGTCACCACGATGTCGAACCCATCCAGCTCCACCGTGGCCACCTGGGGGAGGGCGCGGCGCACCTCCCCGCCATCGGTGTTGCCGTACACCGCGGTGACCGGTGCGATCGTCTCCAGCTCGGTGAGCAGATCCAGCCGGCCGACGTCGCCGGCGTGCAGGATGTGGTCCACCTGGGCGAAGGCATCCAACACCTCGGGCCGGAGCAGGCCGTGAGTGTCCGAGATCACGCCCAGCCGCATCAGGGCGCCACTTTGCCCATCAAGGTCGAGAACGCGCCGAGCACCTCGCTCGCCTCAAAGGCGCAGTGGCCGTACCGGCTCACCGAGATCTGATCCAGGAAGGCAGCGGGGACGTTCTGCCTCACCTTCACCGCGTACATGGACTCTTGGCCGACCGCCACGATGGGATCGCCGCTCGTGTGCAGGGTTACCACGGGCACTCGGAGGAAGCCTGCGGTCTCGTATGCCTGGAGTGGGGCGAGCGCGGTGGGGTTGGCAGTGAACCGCGCAATAAGGCCGTTCAGCGCGACGTCGTTGGAGGAGCCGCTATACACCCGGCTCGTGTTGTCGTAGGGGTTCCCGCCCAGTCGAGCCTGCACATCGGTCGAGCCGACAGCGTTATACCAGAGGATGCTGACGGCTGTGGTCGCAATGTCGACTGGACTCTGGCTCGCCACCGGCGCCCCGGTGATGGCGATGAGCTCCCGGGCGGCATCCGGCCGCAACAGAATCGCCGCCGCCACGGCCGGGGCGTAGAGATCGTCCCAGTGATTGGTGACCCCCGCCGGCACCTGGATGGGCGATCCCGGGATGACGCCGGGAAAGAGGTAGTCGAAGACCACCCGGAAATCGTCGAGATAGTCCAGCTCGGCGCGCAGGCTCCCCACCGGCCCGCACAGCGCCAGCGCGCCATTGAAGGCCTCCTGAGCCTGCTCGGCTGCCAGGACAGCGACCAGCCCGCCTTCGGACACTCCCACGATGACCGACTTCACCGGGTCCGGCCGGAAGAGTTTCCGTACCTGGATCTGCAGGTCGGTCACATCCTGGACAGCCTCCGCCGCCACCAGGCCATTGTGCCGGTAGCTCGTGGTCGCGTAGGCGTAGCCCATCCCGGTGACCGTGGCCTCGATGCTCTGGCCCCCGATCATATCGTTCGGCAGCGCGAGCGGGGCCCGCGGATCCACGTAGCCGTGGGCATAGACCACCAGGATGCCGTTCCAGGTGGCGGGGAAGCAGATGCGGTAGAGCGGGCCCGACGGAAGCAGGCCGTTGCTGCACCCGGCGGCCACCGGCTCACCACTATCGGGGGGTGACGTCAGCCCATCATTGCCACCGCAGGACAGGACGCCGAGCAGCCCCAAGGTCAGAACGGCGCCCGAACCGAGGCGCCGGCGCGTCATCGTCCAGTTCACTTGCTCTTGCCTCCCCATCGTCGAGCAATCTCGATGTTCAGGTCCAGCTGGTCCAACACGCGCTGAACCACGAAGTCTACCAGCTCACTGATCTGAGTCGGGCGGTGATAAAACCCCGGGGCCGCCGGGACCACCACGGCACCGGCCTCGGTCACCGCCACCAGATTACGCAGATGCACCAGCGACAGCGGCGTCTCCCGGGGCACCAGAATCAGCTTGCGCCGCTCCTTGAGGGTGACGTCGGCGGCCCGCTCTACCAGGGAGCGGCTGGTGCCCCCCGCAATCGCGGCGACGGTACCCATGGAACAGGGACAGATGACCATTCCGCGGGTGCGCTGCGATCCCGACGCGGGTAAAGCCCCTCGATCTTCGTCGGGGAAGGTGGTCACCGAGCTCCAGTCATTTCCGGTGGCGCGGCGCAGTCCCTCGAGCGAATCGATGCCGCACTCCTCCTTGAGGAGCCGGACGCCGTGCTCCGAGGCGATGAGCCACACCGGCACCTGGTTGCGGGCGAGCACCTCGAGCAGCCGGACACCATAGGGCGCGCCGGACGCTCCGGTGAGCGCGAGGACAACAGGAAGCGAGGTCAACGGCCGCGGCGGTTGGGGGTAGGAGTGTGGTGAGGATGCTTGATAGATGGAGAGACGGAGGGACGGAGAGAGGCAGAGGACAGCTTACCCTTGGTCTTTGCAGGCTGTTTCATACTCTTATCGGCCTTCCTTCCTGTCCTTTTCATGCGTCTCTCCGCCTCGCGGCACCGGCATAGGCTATAGGAAGCGACGAACCCTTCCGGCCGCTGCAGGGCGCTGCGTCTGAAAAAGATGTAGCAGAGGGTACATGCGCCCTGACGCGTCCTCAGGGTCATCGCTTCCTAACGCCTATGCCAGGTGCCGCACTGTCGACCGATATTCGCAGCGACGGGAGAGCCGCCGGTGGAGGCCGCGTCAGTGCGCGGTCGCCTCTGTGCCACATCCGTTTTGGGCGCAGCGCAGTGCAGCGGCCTCCGCCGGCGGATCACCCGGAGCACGGCACACAATCTCGGTCATCGCACAATCCTATCGAGAAGCGCGGATCCGAAGACCACCACTGACATCACCCCGTTCATGGTGAAGAACGCGGCGTCCAGCCGAGTGAGATCGCCCGGCCGCACCAGGTGATGCTCGTAGGCCAGGATGCCGGTGGCGATGATCAGCCCAACATAGTACCAGATGCCGAACCCGGCGCCGTAGCCGAACAGGGCCAGCGCGGGGATCGTGATCCCGTGCAGCACCTTGGCCAGCAGAATGGCGCGCGACTCTCCCAGGCGCACCACTGCGCTCCGGAGCCCTTGGTCGCTGTCGAAGCCCGCATCGGGCAAGGCATAGAAGATGTCGAACCCTGCCACCCACGTGGCCACCGCCAGCGTGATGGCCACGAGCACCCAGGCCGGCCGGCTCCAATGCCCGGTCACCGCCAGGTATCCGCCGACCGGAGCGATGGCGAGACTCACCCCCAGCCAGAGATGCGGCCACCAGGTGAATCGCTTGGAGAGACTGTAGAGCAGGATCCAGCAGAGCGCGATCGGGCTCAGCCAGAAGCACAGCGGATTGAGCAGCGCCGCGGCGAGAATAAAGAGCGCGGCGGCCACCACCACCGAGAGCCACGCCTGCCGGAGCGACAGTTTTCCTTGAGGGAGCTCGCGGTTGAGGGTCCGGGGGTTCCGGGCGTCGAACCCCCGGTCGGCGATCCGGTTAAACCCCATCGCCGCCCAGCGCGCGGCCGAAAAGGCCAGCACCACGAGCGCGACGGTGCGGGCGGTCACCTGGCTGGTCTGCGAAGCCGCCAGCACGCCGAGGAGGGCAAATGGCAGCGCGAACAGGGTGTGCGGCAGCTTGACGAAGTTGACGTAGCGGACGAGGAGGGACTCGCCGGCGAAGGTCTGGGCTTCGCGGGGCGCGCTCATCGGTCCAGCTCGATTCCGAGCTTGTCCCACATCTCATCCACCCTCTTCTTCGTCTCGTCATCCATCGTGATCAGTCCCGGCCACTCCCGATCGAAGCCCTCCTCCTTCCACTTCCGGGTGGCGTCGATCCCCATCTTGCTGCCGTAGGTGAACGCCCGGCTGGAATGATCGAGCACGTCCATCGGACCCATGGTGAAGCGCACGTCCCGCTCGGGATCGATGTTGTTGAGGGCGATCCACCAGGCCTCGTCCGGGTCGCGCACATTGACCTCCTTGTCCACCACCACAAGCACCTTCGCCAGCGACATCAGCCCCTGTCCCCAGAGCGCGTTCATGACCTTGTACGCCTGTCCCGGGTACTGCTTGTCGATCGAGACGAACACCAGGTTGTGGAAGATCCCGGGCGCGGGCATGTGGTAGTCCACGATCTCGGGGATGGTGAGCTTGAGCAGTGGAAGGAAGATGCGCTCCGTGGCGTGCCCCAGATAGTAGTCCTCCATCGGAGGACGGCCCACCAGGGTGGCCGGGTAGATCGGATCCCGGCGAGTGGTGATCGCGGTGACGTGGACCCGCGGGTAGTAGTCGGCCAGGGAGTAGAACCCGGTGTGATCGCCGAAGGGCCCTTCCAGCACCAACGGCTCCGCGGGATCGATGTACCCCTCCAGGACCATCTCCGCCTGGGCCGGCACATCGAGGTCACAGGTGAGCGCGTGCGCCAGCTCGACCGGCTCATGCCGGAGAAATCCGGCAAACAGAAATTCGTCGATGGTGGGCGGAAGCGGCGCGGATCCCGAGTAAATGCTGGCCGGGTCGCCGCCCAGGGCGATGACCACGGGCATCCGCTCGCCCCGGGCGGCCATGTCCCGCCAGTGCGCCGCGCCGACCTTGTGCCGCTGCCAATGCATCGCCAGGCTGTTCTTGTCCAGCACCTGGACCCGGTACATCCCCACATTGCGGATGCCCCGAGTGGGATCGGTGGTGATCACCATCGGCAGGGTGATGTAGCGGCCGCCGTCGCCCGGCCAGGTGGTGAGGAAGGGAATGTCGTCGAGGTTTACCTCGGCGTCGCGCAGCACCACTTCCTGGCAGACTGGTCGTCCGCCCTTGTGCTTGGGTGGAAACTTTCCCATCTCGGCCAGCTTGGGCAGCAGCGCCAGCTTGCCGAACAATCCCTCCGGTACCTTGATGTTGAGCATCTCCGAAATCCGGCCGCCGATCTCGTCGAGATCCTCGACTCCAAGCGCCAGTCCCATCCGGCGCAGCGAGCCGAACAGATTGATGGCAACGGGCTGCGAGCTGCGCCGCCCGTCCTCCAACAGGACGTGCTCGAACAGCAGCGCCGGCCCTCCGCCCGGACTCTTCATGGCCCGGTCGGCTATTTCGGCGATCTCCAGCCGGGCGCGCACCGGATGAGTGACCCGGGCCAGCTCGCCGATGCCGTCGATGGCCTTGATGAACTCGCGGAGGTTATCGAGCGCCATAACTCGTGTGACCCTGAGCGCAATGAGGGGAAGGGAGCATCGCGCGCCGGGCTCGTGCGGCCGAGCGCAGGAACCCTTCCGGCCGCTGCAGTGCGCTGCGACCTAGCAGATCAAGCACAGAGGCAACCGCGCACTGACGCGGCCTCCAGGGTTCAGCACTCTGCCTACTCGCCCAAGCGCGCGAGTCCAAATGGCAATACACCAAGCACTTTGTTGAGAACCCGCAGCTGTTGCGCGCAACGGGTGAGCCGGACGAGCGCTGAGCCCTGAAGGTCGCGTCAGAGCGCGGCTGCCTCTGTGCCACATCTCCACCTTCGCAGCGCTCTGCAGCGGCCGGAAGGGCTCAAGCGCTCGGCCGAGCGAGCCCGGCGTGCACGGCGCGCACAGCGTAACGCTCACGATCTTGTCCCGAGGTACACCGCGCACACGCCTCCCATCAGCAGCTCGTAATCCACGTCCTCAAACCCTTGCTTCTCCATTCGCCGCACTAACTCGGCCGGAGCCGGAAACACCCGGGTGGACTCTGGTAGCCAGCTATAGGCGGTCGTATGTTTGGAGATCCAGCGACCAATCAGGGGCATCACTCGCCGGAAGTAGAATTGATAGCCCGCTCGCATGAGGGGCTGGCGCGGCATCGCCATCTCCAGGATCACCAGCCTGGCGCCCGGCCGGAGCACCCGCGCCGCCTCGCCCAGTCCGGCATCGAGGTCCACCAGATTCCGAAGCCCCCAGCCAACCATCGCGCCGTCGAACGCCATATCAGGAAAGGGCAGCTCCAGCGCATCGGCGCTGACCGGCTCGAGCCGGGGAGATTTATTCCGGCCGAGCGCGAGCATCCGCTGCACGAAGTCGGCGCCGACCACGCGGCCGCGGAATCCCGGACGCTGCGCGAGCGTCGCGCCGAAGTCCAGGGTCCCGGCGCACAAGTCGAGGTAAATTCCTTCCGGTTCCCGCTCCCACCCCAGCCGCGATACGGCATAACGTCTCCAGCCCTGGTCGAAGTGGAGGCTGATGATGCGGTTGAGCCGATCGTAGGTGGGAGCGATGGCGGTGAAGATGGCGCGGACGTACGCCCGCTTTTCCGGACCGCCTGAAACGGGTAACTGACGATCCGAGGCTAACATAGGCGCTCAATGTAGTCCCGCGGGAAGAGCCTTCGCAAGCCGAGGCTCTCTTGCCTAGTGCTCGCCCGGAACTGGCCGCCCTGAGCGATCAGGAGGTCGTGCTGGTGGCTCGCTCCGGGCAGGAGGCGGCCTACCGCGAGCTGGTCCGCCGCTACGAGCGCCCGATCTTCGCTCTGCTCTTTCGCATGGTGCGCGACCGGGAGCTGGCCGAGGACCTCGCGCAGGAGACTTTCGTCAAGGCGCTCAACGCCATCGATTCCTACCGGCCCGAATTCAAGTTTTCCTCCTGGATCTTCAAGATCTCGAACAACGCCGCCATCGATCACCTGCGCCGGCGGGAGCTGGACACGCTGTCGCTGGACGGCTCGCCTCATGCCGAGACGCCCGAGGCCATGCAGGCGACCGCGCTGCAGATCGGGGCCCGGCAGGAGTCCCCGCTCGACACGGTCGAGGCCAAGGAGCTGGGCACCGCGATCGAAGCGGCCATCGGCACACTGCGTCCGGAGTATCGCTCCTGCATTCTGCTGCGGCACGTCGAAGGCCGCGCGTACGAGGAAATTGCCGAAATTCTGAACCTGCCACTCGGCACGGTAAAGACCTACATCCATCGCGCGCGCAACGAGCTGCGGCTCTCGCTCGCGCACCTCAAAGAATGAAACCTTCCTTTCACCCTGAACGTAGGAGGGTCCACTTATGACCCGCTCCTCCGGACCTCATCTTTCGCCCGACCAATTCGAAGCGTGGCTTGACGGAGAGCTCGCTCCCGAATTGCAGCGCCATCTGGACGAGTGTCAGGCGTGTCTCGAGCAGGCGAGGGTGGACCGGGAGATCGCCGATCAGATCGCCCTGCTGCCGTTGATGGGCCCCGGGGAAGGATTCGCGGACCGGGTCATGGCCGCGGTGGCCATTCCCGATCCCTTTGCCATTCGCTCGCTGCAAGCCACCCGACGCCGTCTCTTCGCCACCCCGAAATCCCTTGCCTTCGCCGCCAGTCTCGCGCTGCTCCTGCTGGGCTCGATGGCCGGCAGCATCGCCTGGACCCTCAGCCATCAGGCAACCATGGCGTCGATCGGAACCTGGCTCCTGTCGCAGGGGGGCCAGGTTGCATGGCTGGGCCTCAGGGGAATCGCCTCCAACTTCATCGAACAGCCCTGGTACGACGGCATCAGGTCGCTGCTGGAGACTCCGGCCCGCCTGGCGCTGATCTCGGCGCTGGCATCTCTCGCCTACCTGGGCGGTGTCTTCGCCCTGCGCCGCCTTCTGGCCGTTCCGACCCAGCAGGTGGCCCATGCCGGCTTCTAAGCGAGTACTCGGGCTGATCGCGGTTCTGGCCGCGGTCGGCCAACGGCCGTTGCAGGCGGAGACCGGGTTCGATCGTCTGGCGTGCGGAGCCGTGGAGCTGATCGGTCATGTCCGCGGCCTCATCCGGGATCATACCCCTCACGTGCGGCCGCGCCCTCAAGCCATCCAGTCCGGTGGGCCCGCGGTCGATCTCAGCGATCTGAGCCGGCCGACGTTGGTCGAGTCCCGGCTCCGCTGGGCCCTCCAGCCGGTCAATGGCGAGCTGCGGCTCACTATTCCGGGCGGCACCGCCCGCCGGGGAAACTATGTGCTGGACTCGGCCCAGAGCACCGACGGTTCCGTGCTGGTGGTAGACGGCAATGCCGACGTGTACGGCCATCTGCTGGGGAACCTGGTCACGGTGAAGGGTGACGTGATCGTGCATCCCGGCGGCCTCGTCTCGGGTGACGTGCTGACCCTCGGCGGTCAGGTGCAGGACAAGGGCGGCGAGATCGGCGGTGAGGTGCGCACCCTCAAATCCACCAACGCGCTCACCCCGATCGCCCAAGCCGAAACCCCAACGGCGGGCCCATTCCAGAGCACGCTGCGTCGAGTGGCCGGCGTGCTCGGCGTGTTTCTCACGCTGTCGGTGCTGGGCTTCGGCCTGGTGATGTTCGGGCGGCAGAACCTCGAGATCGTGTCGGATACGGTCTCGCACTCATTCGGCCGGGCCTTCATCACCGGGTTGCTGGGACAGATCCTGCTGCTGCCCACGTTCGGCATGTTGGTGGTGGGTCTGATCCTCAGCGTCGCCGGGATCCTGCTGCTGCCGTTCGCGATCGCGGTGTTCGCCATGCTGGCGGTCATCGCCGTCGTCGGTGGCTACCTCGCCGTCGCCCACGCCATGGGTGAGACCTACACCCGGAGACGCATGGCCCTCGGCGTCGTGATCGGCTCTCCCAACAGCTATCGCTATCTCCTCGTCGGGCTCGCTGCGCTCGCGAGTGTCTGGGCCGCCTGGGCGCTGTTCGGTTGGGTCCCGGTGGCCGGCAGCATCATCTGGGGAGCGGCCTTCTTTGTCACCTGGCTCCTGGGAACGGCAGGTTTCGGCGCGGCGCTGCTCAGCCGGGCCGGAATCAAGGAAAGCTTCGCCGGCCGGCTGCTGCCGCCGGAGGCGCTCACCGACGAATACCTCTGGGCCACGCCCCAGTACGGCGTTCCGGCCGGACGCCGTCCGGGCAGCCGCACTCCCTCTCGCGGAGCCTAGGGGTGAGACGGTTCGGCCTCACCATCGGCCTCCTGCTCTGCTGCGCCTCCCTCCAAGCGCAGACCATGCGGCCGTTCGAAACCTTCCGCCAGCTGCATGGAGAGACCAGACTCGCCGCTCGGCTGGAGTATGCGGCCGGCAGTCTTCACCTGGCTCCCGGCGGCGCGGGTGAGCTCTACCGCATGGAGCTCGCCTACGACGACAGCCGCTTCGTCCCGGTGAGCGATTTCGACCCGACCAGCAGCTCGGTGTTTCTGGGGCTCAGGGCCGCGGGTGAGGGGGGGGTGCGGGTGGTGTCGCGCAATCAGCTCCGCCAGATCGCCGCCGTCGCCATCTCTCCCAAGGTCGATGTGGCCCTGGACCTCACCCTGGGTGCGGCCGAAGCCGATGTCGAGCTGGGCGGACTCCGGGTGACGAATCTTCAGGTGAAAAGCGGAGCCAGCCGGACGGTGATCCGCTTCTCCAAGGCCAACGGCGCCCGCTGTCAGAACGCGTCGATCACCGCCGGCGCGGCGGATGTGTCGGTGCTCGGACTGGGCAATAGCCGGTGCGACCAGATCGACTTCGAGGGCGGCATGGGGAAGGTCCTGCTCGACTTCGCCGGAGCCTGGACCTCGAATGCCAAGGTCGAGGTAAAGATGGCTATGGGCGAGCTCACCCTACGGCTCCCCAAGCGAGTTGGCGTCAAGATTACGATGGACAAGTTTCTCTCGAGCTTCGAGCCGGGCGGCTTACTCCGCCACGGGGACTCCTTTCAATCGCTCAACTACGACCGGGCTCAGCGGCACCTGGATCTCGACCTCACTACAGCCGTAGGTGGCGTCAACCTCGAGTGGCTGGAGTAGGCCCCACCGCCCATCGCAGGCCGTCACGGACATGAGCCCGTGCCGCCTGCTCCACCCTACCCAGCGATGACGATAAGATTGGCAATGAGGTAAGCTCTCCCAGGGGGGAGCGGAGGGCGAGTGCTGAACTCTGAAGGTCGCGTCAGTGCGCGGCCGCCTCTGTGCCACATCCTCTCCTGCGCAGCGCACTGCAGCGGCCGGAAGAGTTCAAGCGCTCGCCCGCAGCGATGGGCGGAAGGCGGAAGGGGGAACAGGTAGAGGTAAGGCCCGTGGCGAGCGGGCGGGTGGTGATCCCTCTCACCTCTCACCTCTCACTTCTCACCTACCTTCCCTCGATGTCGCCGCTCCAGACCCTCGGCTTCGCCCTCGGCACCTCGTTCGCATCGGGCCTCAACCTCTACGCCACCGTTGCGGCCGCCGGTCTGTTCCAGCGGTTCGGCGTCATCCAGCTTCCCGACTCGCTGCACGTGCTCGCCAATCCGTTCGTCCTCGGCCTGGCCATCATCCTGTTTCTGATCGAGTTCATCGCCGACAAGATCCCCTACGTGGACAGCGCGTGGGACGCGGTGCACACCTTCATCCGGCCTCCGGCAGCCGCACTGATTTCATATAGCGCCTTCGGCCAGGTACCCGAGGAGTGGAAGGTGGGAGCTGCGCTGCTCGCGGGAGGGGTAGCGCTGACCTCGCATGGCGCCAAGGCCACCACCCGCGCCGCGGCCAATACCAGTCCCGAGCCGATCAGCAACTGGGCGCTCAGCATTGCCGAAGATGGACTGGCAGTGTTTCTGACCTGGATGGCGGCGACCCACCCGATCCTGACCGCCCTGATCGTGGTGGTGCTGGTCGTCATTGCCGTGCTGATAATCCGGAAGCTGTATGGGTACCTGCGAGGTCTGGGAACCCGGCTGCGGCAGTGGAGAGCCGGCTCTGCAGCGCCTCCTACCGGCTCGGCTACCCCTCCTACTGGCACCGGTTAGGCTCCGCAAAAGATTTCTTTAGCCCAATTTCGCTCGGACTCTTCCTCCCACACCAACACCCAATCGCCTGGCCGCAGAACCGTTCCGCACCGCGATCTCCACCGCCCCATCTGAGCCGACATAGGCCAGCAGCCCGCCGTTGCTGACGTCGTCAAAGGTGCGCCTCAGCGGCCCCAGATCGAGATCCTCGACCTCAACCGTGGCGTAGCTCGGCACCAGCTCGGTGGTGAGATTGGTGATCAGGCTGCCGAAGCGGTCGATGTAGACCACCTCGCCCACGACGGTCTTGCCCTCGTAGTGCGGCAGGGTATAGGCCAGCCGCTGGGGAACGGCGGCAAAGGCCGG